>CADANQ010000148.1:2522-3097 GCA_902789365.1 uncultured Eubacteriales bacterium | reverse complement strand
CGTGCTGATCAATGCCGGCCGGGCGGGCGACGCCTGGAGCGGCGGCGATGCCTGGAAATCCCCGGAAATCGTCAGCGAGGTCACGCGCTTTGTCTGGGAGGGCGGCAGCCTGATCGGTGTCGGCGAACCTTCGGCTGCAGAGGGCGGGGACACCCGGTTTGCCCTGGCCCATGTCCTCGGCGTGGATCAGGATGACGGCTCTTACGCCTGCCATGCGTCCTGGGAATTCACCACCGAAATGTCGGATCCGTTCTTTGTGGCCGGCGAATCTCTCGGAGAAACAAAAGGCATCCGCCTGACGGATCCGGAAACCCGGGTGCTGACCGCCCGGGGAGATACGCCGATCCTGACGCTGCACGCCTTCGGCAGGGGCAAGGGCGTTTATATGGGCAATTTCTTCTATACGCCCGCCGGCGCCCGGATGCTGCTGGAAATGCTGCTTTATGTGACCGGCAAAGACAGCACCGCCGCGGGCCTCACGGAGGACGGGATGACCGAATGTGCCTGGTATCCGGAAAGCCGGATCCTGCTGGTCATGAACAACACCCCGGATTCCCTCGAAACGGAGGTCCGTT
>CADANQ010000148.1:1469-2421 GCA_902789365.1 uncultured Eubacteriales bacterium | reverse complement strand
CGGACGGCTTTCTGCCGTTTCAGTCCATCCGGAACATCAGCCGCAGTTTCGGCTGGGCGCCGGTTTCCGGATCCATCTCCAGATCCAGCACATCCTGCATATAATCGTTCCATTTGTCGACGATCGGGCTTTCTGCCTGGGTCTTCTCGGCGAACGCGATGCCTTTTTCGCATTCATAGTAGCCGAACACGTCCCGCCCGTCGCTCCAGATCGTATAGTTTCCGATGCCGGCTTCCTTCAGCAGCGCCAGCATCTCCGGCCAGATCTCGTCGTGGCGGCGCTTGTATTCCTCCTGCATGCCTTCTTTGATGCGGCCCTTCCATGCAAACCGTTCCATAAACCGATCCCTCCGTCTTTTTTATGATTTCACCCGGGCGCAGGAAGCCCTTTCCACCAGCTCCCAGTCCGCGGTTTCCTTTTTGTTTTCTCCGCTGATCAGAAGCTGCACCGCCCGGGCGCCGGTGCGCTGCTGGTGGGTGTTGATGCTGCTCAGCGGCGGAACCAGATACGGCGCGCAAAACAGGTTATCGCATCCGATCACCGACAGCTGCTCCGGAACGGCAATCCCCGCCTCCCGGGCCGCCGTCATACATCCCATGGCCACCAGATCGTTCAGGGCGATCACCGCCGTGGGCCAGTATTCCTCCTTCAGGGAAGCCAGCATTTTTCTCAGAGCGTCGCCGCCGTCCTCCGCCGTTCCCCTGCAGTACACCCGGTAGGACGCAATATACGGCAGGCGGGCGTCCCGCAGGCCGTTTTCATATCCCACGTCCCGGCGCAGGGGATCCTGATCCTCCTCTACGCCGCCGATAAAGGCGATTCTTTCGTGCCCCAAAGACGTCAGATACCGGACGATTTCCTGCATCATGGCGGCGTTGTTGTTGGCCACCGCCGGAAAGTCGTAGGCCGGGGGCACGCAGCCGATCAGCACCACCGGCATATACTGCCGCAG
>CADANQ010000148.1:478-1434 GCA_902789365.1 uncultured Eubacteriales bacterium | reverse complement strand
TAGCCGGACTTCCGGGCTTCCTCCTGGGCGCCGGTGAAAATCATGGCGTAATGCGGGTTCAGCAGCTTCGGCAAAATGATCCCCAGGGAGTGGGTCGTTTTCGTGGTCATTCCCCGTGCGATGGAGCTGGGCCGGTAGTTCCGGCGGTCGATGACGTCCTGCACCTTTTTTCGGGTGGCCTCGGACACGTTGCTTTCGCCCCGAAGCACCCGTGACACCGTGGCAATGGAAACCCCTGCATCGGATGCGATATCATAGATGGTGACGTTTTCGCTGTTCATGCTGAATCCCTTCATTCGCCGTTCAGGCTTTTGCAGCGCCCCGCGCTTTTTCAGACTGTAAGCGCTACCATTATAGAGGATTATTTTTCCATATGCAAGCGGAAAATGTTCTATTTGGAAAAAAACAAATTGTATATTGACATGAATCGCGTCGTTGTTTATAATGTAAGCGCTATCATAAACGGCAAAAAGTGACAGGCAGGTGAGTTTGATGGGTGAATCCTACCGGCAGACGGCGGACCGGGTTCTGGCGATGCTCCAACGCGCGGACGGGAACGATCCCTCCCGGGGTCATCTGACCATGAACAACTGGGAGTGGCCCACCGGCGTGGCGCTCTACGGGATTTACAAAACCTGGCAGCAAAGCGGTGATCCTTCCATCCTGGCATACCTGACGGGGTGGTACGACGATATGCTTTCCCGTCCCGATCAGCCGCACCGGAATGTGAACACCGTGGCGCCTGTACTGACGCTGACCTGCCTCTACGGTGAAACGAAGAACGAAAAATACCTCCCCGTCATCGAGAGCTGGCTCTCCTGGGTGCTGGAGGAAATGCCCCGCACGGAGTACGGCGGCCTTCAGCACTGCACCGTGTGGAACAAGCATTACCAGCAGCTCTGGTGCGACACGCTGTTCATGGTCTGCCTCTTCCTGGCAAAGGCCGGCGTCGTGCT
>CADANQ010000148.1:0-450 GCA_902789365.1 uncultured Eubacteriales bacterium | reverse complement strand
GCCATGCGGATGATCCGCTCCGCCTGGACGGATCAGGTCCTGGCCCTCTGGAAGTACCAGCGGGTAAACGGCCTTTACACGACACTGATTGATGTGGAGGAGACCTACTGCGAAACCAGCGCCACCGCCGCCATCGCCTACGGGGTTCTGAAGGGGATTCGCCTGGGCTGGCTGCCCCAGGAGCCCTACCAGCAGATGGGTATGCTGTCGGCCTCCGCCGTCATCGGCCAGATCGACGAGACCGGCGCGGTTCAGGGCGTTTCCGGCGGCACTGGCATGGGCCACAACCTCCAGCACTACAAAGACATTATCGTCACCCCCACGGCCTACGGCCAGGGGCTGACCTTCCTGATGCTCACCGAGCTGATGATCCGGGACACCCGGCCCGACTGAAAAGGAGGCGGAAAGGCGCATGACGACAAAAGCCGCGGAGCGCAAAGCAGTCCGGGG
>CADANQ010000147.1 GCA_902789365.1 uncultured Eubacteriales bacterium | reverse complement strand
TTGCAAATATATCTGTCCGATTACAGTATTCCTGAAGCCGATGAGTTATTATTCCCTGTTCCGTGTGAAATGTGATAAGGAAAAGTGTATTTCATGCGGTAAATGCAAACGCGTATGCCCGATGAATGTAGACGTGACTGATAATTCCAGGAAACGTGAAAATGGAACAGAATGCATCTTATGCATGGAGTGCGTGAAGAACTGCCCTAAAGGTGCTTTATGACGATTCCCTGATTTGGGGATACCCGCTGGAAAAGAAACTCGGAAGTTATTCTTCCTATGAGGTCCCCACTTTCCCTGCTCGCAAGCACTCCGTTCACACCTATGTAGGCGCTAAAGCCATTTCCCTGCTCGCAAGCACTCCGTTCACACCTATGTAGGCGCTAAAGCCAGACCGATTGCGGGCAAGAAAGCCATACCGAATCCACCACAAAAGCTACTTTACAATATGGTACTTTTGTGAGTGAACACGCTATATACACAACAGCAGTGTACCCTGGGGTACACGAAAACGGAAATGGACAAAAGGAAAGAGGCCCTTGATCTACAAGGGCTTCAGGGTGGTGGTGACAGTTGGACTCGAACCAACGTCCGCAAATTTTATAGTCGTGATTGCCCACCGGGCAGCTCACTCCTTAAAGTTTGAGAAAGAATCCGACGACAAACAGGTCGAACCAACGTCCGTTCGCTCAATGGTCGTCCGGAGCCCTTGGAGCGGGCTCCCGTCTCCCTTTCGCGCCAACAAACTCGAGTCGCTTCCTGCTTCGCAGGACAGCCCACCGGGCTGCCGCTTCTCTCGTTTGCCCCGTCGATGTGTTAACATCTCAGATGATCATTGATTCAGAATCGAATTGCGGCCGATACAAAAATCAGGACCACCGCAAGGGTGATCCTGATTTCTGTGTGGTGACAGTTGGACTCGAACCAACGACCCCATCGATGTGAACGATGTGCTCTACCGACTGAGCCATGCCACCTTGCTGCCTTTGAAGTGCATTATATCATGATGCCCGGTTTCGGTCAAGGGACTTTTTTCAGGCCCGGCTCATTCGGCGGTGAAGGTGACCGTGACGTTTGCGGAGACGATGAGCCGGGCGGCCTGGACGACGGTGCCGGTGTCCGCGGCTTCCTCCTTGCCCAGGGTGCGGAAATTGCCGACGCTGTTCTCATAGCTGTAGGTGCCGCCCTCGGTGACCGCCTCGATCCCTGTGATTTTCAGCCCGGAGGCTTCCGCCAGGACGTCCGCTTTGGCCTTCGCGTCCGCAACGGCCTTCTTCAGGGCTTCAGCCTTCGCTTCCTCTGTGTCCGCGGCGGAGTAGGTGATGCCGTTCAGCGTGTTCGCGCCGGCGGCGAAGGCAGCGTCGATGGCCAGGGTCGAGCCGGCGTTGTAGCCGGAGACCTTCTCGTCCCCGCCCTGGTAGTCGTAGATGACGTAGACGTTCAGCAGGTCCGTGTTGAGGCAGTCCTGCGGGATGCCGAGGGCCGTCAGCGCCTCGCGGATGGCGGCGGTGATACGGTTGGCCTCCTGCTGGGCGGTAAGGACGTCGCTCTCCCGGATGTTTACGCCCAGGCTGACGACGGCGTTGTCCGCGCTGACCGGGATCTCCCCGGTGCCGCTGACGGTGATCTTCGTGTCCGCCAGGGCGGCGGCCGCGGTGAACAGGAGCATCAGGGCGGTGAATAAAGCAGTGAATCTCTTCATGATCGGTTTCCTCCTTCTTCGGCCTTGCGGCCTTCATGATATCAGACGGCGGGGAGAAGGAAAAAGTTCCCGCGGGAATAAAAACTCCCGGGCGTTGATTCTCCCGGGGCTTGAATGTATAATATGAGCGGTCCTTCGGGGCTGAGAAAAGATACGGGGACAGGAAATGAGAAGAGACAGAAAGCTGGATCTCATGCGTGGATGGGCTGTGTTCCACATGTTCTTCATGCATGTTCCGTACTGGCTGAATTTCTACGGGTCAGGATGGCCGGCGCTGATCCGCTCGTGGCTGCTTTTTACGATGGCGGTCTACTTCTTTGTGACCGGCGCCGTGAATATCGAGGCGAAACGCAGGCCCTGGGGGGAGTTTGTCGTGCGCCGGGCGAAGGTGCTGATGCTCCCGTATTACCGGTATGCCCTGCTGTGCACGGTCATCGCGGCAGCCGTCTATGTTTACAAGGGGCAGTTCACCTGGGAACTGCTGGGCCGGACGGCGCTGAGCTGGGTGCTGCCGATCGATCAGCAGATCATGCCCCTGCCGTTTATCACATGGGCAGTCTGGTTCGTGCCGGTCTATCTGAGCGTGATCATCGTGTTCCCGCTGACGCGCTGGCTGGTGGAGCACATCGGCATCGTGCTGACGGAGGTCGTGCTGATCGCCGTGTTCCTGGTCGTGGAGAACATCCCCGGCGTGCCGGAC
>CADANQ010000146.1 GCA_902789365.1 uncultured Eubacteriales bacterium | reverse complement strand
TCGTCAAAAGTCAGCCCTTCCCTGATTCTCTCCTGCAGCATCCCTGTATCCTCCCTCTCATCATATATTAAAGGATATTTTATCAAAATCATCACTTCCCTGTCAATCCAAAAGTCATCCACAACTGAGTCACTTGGGGACAGCTACCAAGTGACTCACTACTCATCTTTCGCATGATGGCCGAAGGGGTCAAGGGGTTCGTAGCGCCCGGAGAAAGAGCCAGTGGCTCTTTCTCAGCGGAGAACGGGCGGCAGCCCCGGAAGATCGGAAAGCCCCCTTGATAAACTCCTCTTTACCCTTTACAATATTTTTATAATAATTGTAAAGGAGCCCCCTCAATGCAAGCCTTCAACCCCTACCTTCCTTCCTGGGAATACACTCCCGACGGCGAACCCCACATCTTCGACGGCCGCCTCTATGTCTACGGCTCCCACGACCGTTTTCGCGGTCATGTCTTCTGCCTGAATGATTACGTTTGCTGGTCCGCGCCGGTGGACAACCTGGCCGACTGGCGGTATGAGGGCGTAATTTATAAAAAGACGGACGACCCGGATAACCCCTTCGGCCGTGCCTGCCTTTACGCCCCGGATGTCACCCGCGGTCCGGATGGCCGTTACTACCTGTATTATGTGCTGGACAAAGAGTGCACCGTTGCCGTTGCCGTCTGTGATCAGCCTGCCGGCAAATATGAGTTCTACGGCCACGTACACGACCGGGACGGAAATCTCCTCGGTCACCGCGAAGGAGACGAGCCGCAGTTCGATCCGGGTGTCCTGACAGAAAACGGTAAAACCTGGCTTTATACCGGTTTCTGTTCTCCCTTTGATGCCACGCGTCACGGTCCGATGTGCACCCTGCTGGGGGAAGACATGCTGACCATCGAACAGGAACCCGTCTTCATCATGCCGAGCAAACCCTACAGCGAAGGTTCTGGCTACGAAGGACATGAGTTCTTTGAAGCCTCTTCCATCCGGAAATTCGGCGATCTTTACTACTTTGTATATTCTTCCGTTGTCATGCATGAACTCTGCTACGCGACCAGCCGCTTCCCGGACCGGGATTTCACCTATCGCGGCGTGATCGTCAGCAACAACGACATCGGAATCTCTTCCTATAAGCCCGCGGAAAAACCGATGTACTATGGCGGAAACAACCATGGGGGCCTGGTGCAGATCAATGGGAAAACCTATATCTTCTATCATCGTCAGACCGACGGCACCACCTTCAGCCGCCAGGGCATGGCCCAGGAAATCACCCTCCTGCCCGACGGCACAATCCCGCAGGCGGAAATGACGTCCTGCGGTCTGAACGGCGGACCGCTTAAGGGCAGAGGCACCTACCCTGCCTATATCGCCTGCAATCTCTTCACGGATGAAGAGCGGCCCTATTCCGGAGGACCCGGCAGCAAAGGTTTCTGGCTGGACGGCACCTTCCCCCGGATCACCCAGGACGGCAGGGACGGTGATGAAGAGCAGGGATATATCATGAACATGACCGACAGCGCCACCTGCGGTTTCAAGTACTTCGACTGCAAAGGCGTCACCTCTGTCACCATTGAAGTTCGCGGCTATGCAGGCGGCTTCTTTGAAGTCAAAACCGCCTGGGATGGTCCCGTCCTCGCAACCATTCCCGTCGAGTTTACCAATGTCTGGACGAAATACACAGCCGAAGTTCAGGCTCTCTACTTCACCTACCGCGGCCACGGCTCCGCCGCCCTGAATTCATTTACGCTGGAATGACCGAAGGTCCAGGGGTTCGACGCGCCCGGAAAACTGTCCGGTGGACAGTTTTCAGCTGAACGATGCCGCGCGCGGTGCGCGAGCCGGCACACCGGCCGCGGTGCGCGTGCGATTCCTTGCGGCAGCCCCGGGCACTCGGAAAGCCTTGGTCGTGCCCGCAGGCGCGAAGCCCTTAATTTCTTAATGAAAATTTTATATTTTTGTTGAAATTTTCATTGCCATTTTTTCTCCGATGTGATAAAATGGCCAAGTTAGCCCTGGTTTGCCGTCGGGCGGCTGCATCCGTTGAAAAACGGGTGTTCCGGCGGGAAATCAAACCCCGTCTCTTTAGGCGCTGGCAGACTGCA
>CADANQ010000145.1 GCA_902789365.1 uncultured Eubacteriales bacterium | reverse complement strand
GTATCCGTGGAAGACCTGTTGAATCTGCTCCGGCAGGGCGGAGGTGCAGAGATCCCAGTCCTTGGGGGTGAGGCCAAGGAGAGAATCGCGGACGCAGCCGCCCACGACGTAGGCGGAGTGGCCGGCTGATCTCAGCCGGGTCAAAAGGTCTGAGACTGCTGAGGGTAAAGTCATTCTTTTTCCGGAGGGCTTTCCGATCGCCCTCCGGACCTCCTTCGGCGCATGTGTGTTAAGTGTATTTGTTTTGGAGGAAATAGCATTCATTTTTCCGGAGAGCTTTCCTCCCAGGGCTGCCGCCCGTTCTCCGCTGAAAACTGTCCACTGGACAGTTTTCCTGGCGCTACGAACCCCTCCGGACCTCCTTCGGCGCATGTGTGTTAAGTATATTTGTTTTGGGGAAAACAAAGAATATCAATTGAGTGTGAAAGAGTTCATGGCGGCGGAGCCGGGGCCGCGGTAGGTGAAGTAGATGGCGTTGATGCCGTCGGGGATCTCAACTTCTGTGGTATAGCTGGTCCAGACATTGGTGAACTCGACCGGGATGGAGGCGAGAACCGGACCGTCCCAGGAGGCTCAGGTTCATGATATAACCCTGCTCTTCATCCCCGTCTTTCCCGTCCTGGGTGATGCGGGGGAAGCGACCGTCCATCCAGAACCCTTTGCCGGCGCCGCCGGAATAGGGGAGATCTTCGTCCGTGAAGAGGTTGCAGGCGATATAAGCAGGGTAAGTGCCCCGGCCTTCGAGCGGCCGGCCGTTCAGGCCGCAGGAGGTCATCTCCACCTGCGGGATGCTGCCGTCGGGTCCAATGGTGACTTCCTGTGCCATGCCCTGGCGGCTGAACATCGTTCCGTCCGTCTGGCGGTGGTAGAAGATATAAGCCTTTTCACCGACCTTCACAAGGCCGCCGTGATTGTTTCCGCCGTAGTACGCGGGTTTGGCGGCAGGCTTGTAGGAGGAGATCCCGATGTCGTTGTTGCTGACGATGACGCCGCGGTAGGTGAAATCCCTGTCCGGGAAGCGGCTCGTCGCATAGCAGAGTTCATGCATGACAATTGAGGAATAGACGAAATAATACAGATCGCCGAATTTCCGGATGGAGGACGCTTCAAAGAATTCATGGCCCTCGTAACCGGAACCGGCACTGTAAGGTTTGCTGGGCATGATGAAAACAGGTTCCTGCTCAATGGTCAGCATATCCTCGCCGAGCAGCGTGCACATCGGCCCGTGGCGGGAGGGATCGAAGGGGGAGCAGAAGCCGGTATAAAGCCAGGTTTTGCCGTTCTCCGTAAGGACGCCCGGATCAAACTGCGGTTCGTCCCCGGGACGGTGGCCGAGGAGGTTGTCTTCCTTGTCATGAACATGGCCGTAGAATTCATATTTTCCGGCCGGCTGATCACAGACGGCGACGGCGACGGTGTTTTCCTTGTCCAGCACATAGTACAGGTAAAACCGGCCGTCGGGGCCCCGGGTGACATCCGGGGCATAGAGGCAGGCCCTGCCGAAGGGATTATCCGGGTCGTCCGTCTTTTTATAAATCACGCCCTCATAGCGCCAGTCGGACAGGTCGTCCACCGGCGCGGACCAGCAGACATAGTCGTTCAGGCAGAAAACGTGGCCGCGGAAACGGTCATGGGAGCCGTAGACATAGAGGCGGCCGTCGAAAATGTGAGGCTCGCCGTCGGGGGTGTATTCCCAGGAGGGCAAGTATGGGTTGAATGCCTGCATAGGGAGGGCTCCTTTACAATGATCTGGGAACATTGTAAAGGGTAAAATAAGTTTTTACAAGAATGCACGAATGGTTTTTTGTGAAGGTTTGTCTGCTGCCCTAAATATGCAAAAAAAAGCAATGATTTATTGCTAAAAGCACAATATCTTGTTAAAATAGTAAAGATTTGATCACTGCACAGGGGGACTGCTTACGCATGAAGGCAATCACTTCGATTCCGCTGCCTGATCTGTTTGTGTATATCGCTATTGCCGGCGTGACACTGATCGGTATTCTCAAGTGTATCCTGCCCGTGGCGGGGACGACCCGTGGGCTAAACCGGGCGGTCGAAAAGCTGCAGAAAAGTGCGGACAAAAATGTCTGGCATGATGATCTGTTCGTCGGGAAACGGCTGAAGATGACCTGGAAGAAATTCCTTCAGACGGAAGACGAAATGGAGAAACGCGGGCTGTCCTGCCCGGTGGAGGATTATATCAACACGCGGACGGTCGCTACCATTCCGGGCAACGCGTCCCTCAGCGAACTGATTCCTTCTCTGCTGACCTCCCTGGGCATCCTGGGGACGTTCATCGGCCTTACGCGGGGCCTGACCGGGCTCGATATGACGGACGCAAATACCCTGATGAACGGCATTCCGGTGCTGCTGGACGGCATGAAGGCGGCGTTTGTCACGTCTCTGGCCGGCATCTCCTGCTCGCTGTTGTTCTCGATGACTAACCGGACCATACAGGGGAACAGCTACCGGGCTATTGACCGGTTTATTCTGGTTTTCAGCGAGAATACGGAGCACAAAGCGCTGGATATGGATTATCAGATCGTGCTGCAGGGCAATGACCGGAACAGGCTGCTGAGCTCGGTAACCACGGGGCTGAGCGATACAATCTCCGACATGGTGCACAATGTGGTCTCGGAGGCTGTGAACCCGGTCACGGAAGCTATGGAGCAGTATATGCGGGCCGCGGCGGAGCAGCAGACTGAAAGCCTGCAGACTGCGGTCACCACCTTTGTGAAGGATATGCAGGACGCTTTCGGAAATGAATTCGTGACCATCGGGAAAACGATGACCGAAATCAACCGGCAGCAGGAAATCGAAGAGAAGACGCTGATGCTGTCAGTTGAAGCGGCGGAGAGCATCCGGGAGCAGAGCGAAAAACTGAAGGCGTTGACAGATGAAATGGTACAAAGCTACGACATCTTCCTGAAGAGCGTACATGCCCGTTCGGAAGAGGATGATAAGTTTATTTCCGAATCCCTGACAGCACTGGAAGCGCTGAAGCAGA
>CADANQ010000144.1 GCA_902789365.1 uncultured Eubacteriales bacterium | reverse complement strand
TTTCCCTTCCCCGGACTCCGTTCTTCGCCCGGGGGGGTCGCGGGGGGTACGGGTACCCCCCGCGGTATCTGTTCTGTCCGCAGGACTGAACAGATACCAGAAAAGATTCTTTTTCCAGCCTGCCGCCGAACCAGTGAAAAAGGGCTTGACAAAAGAAAACGAAACGGAATGAGGGCGAGCAGCAAAGAAGAAATAAACCACGCCGGACCGAGCAGATAATCCGTATTGAACGCCGGCGCCTGATTGAATCCCGCCATGTGAATCATCAGGAACTCCCATTTGAAATGAAAGAGTTCTTTCAGCGTAAAGACATCTCCTCTCTCCGTTCCGATTATCGGATGAATGCCTGCCGGACAAAGGACATATCGCTGATTTGCCTGATCATTCTTTTTCCGTCATCCCTCACAATCATCCGGGACACGCCGCCGGACAGGCCGAACATCTCGCACGTATTCATTGACTCTGCGTCAAGGCCGAGGAACATTGAATTAAAAACGCTTAAAAGATCGCCATGGGAAACAATAATGATATTTTCATTTTCATCGGCCATCACCCGGTCAAAAAACGGTTTCAGTCTGTTCCATTCATCCCGCCGGCTCTCCGCGTCGGAGAAAAGACGGTCGTCAATGGTTTTTTCATCGCATTCCAGGTTTTCCCGCAGCCACCGCACGGATTTTCCGCAGCACCTTCCAAGATTGCGCTCCCGCAATTCCTTTTTCACAATCGGTTCGACATGAAACCGGGACGCGATGCTTTCGGCGGTTTGCATTGCGCGTTTCAGGTCGGAGGTGTATAAAACAATTTCCCTGCCGTCCAGCTCCCGTTTCAGCTGATCCGCAATTCGATCCGCCTGCTTTTTTCCTTCTTCGGTCAGGTTCCAATCCGTCCATGAGCCCACCATGCCGTTGATGTGGTGTTCGGACTGCGTATGCTGGACGGTAAAGATATTCTTCATGCAATCATCCTCCGTAAAAGGTTATGGATATTCCGCCGGCATATCTGCGTATTCTTTTTTCTATTCCGTTTTGAGAAGGCGGAACGCGCGGACATTCCCGGGTGAAGGTGCTTTGACAGCAATATAACATATATTTCACTTCGAAACAATGGAAGAAATCATTCGGATCGAACATGCGGCAATTGACAGGGTGACCGTTTGTTCACTATAATGGGTAAACAAACGGCCGCCCTGTTTTTCGCGAAGATTCGCATGGCAAAGGACACGAGGGGGAGAATACTGCCTGCCGCGGGAGCGCTTCCGAAAGGGAAACGGAAATGCGGGATATCAGAACAAAATGAAAGCGCGCGTTGGCTGATGTCTGCCGCATTGCTTTTCCCGCCGACCGTTCGCGGCAGAGGCGGCGTTGTTGACGGATCCGGGGCATGAAACCTGAGCGCCGGAGAAGGCGGGAAAACCCACGCCCGGATTCCCGGGGGACGGGAATGAAAAGGAGAAAAAGCATGGATGAACAGCTGATTGTCCGCGGAAAACCGTATCGTATTCTCCGGCTGCTGGGCCGCGGCAAGGGCGGATATTCCTACCTTGCGGAATCCGGGGGACAGACGGCGGTGGTAAAGCAGATCCATCACGAGCCCTGTGATTATTACGCCTTCGGCAACAAGATCGAAGCGGAAAAGCGGGATTATGAACGCCTGCGGGCGGCGGGCATCCGCGTTCCCCGGATGCTGGCTATCGACACGGACGCCGAGCGCGTCGTGAAGGAATACATCGAAGGCCCAACGATCTTTGAACTGATCAAAAACGGGGAGTCCGCGGCGCCGTATCTTGCGCAGGCCCGGGACATGGCCGAAAAGGCGAAGGCCGCCGGGCTGAACATCGATTATTTCCCCACCAATTTCGTGGCGCGGGACGGACTGATCTGGTACGTGGATTACGAGTGCAATGAGTATATGGACGAGTGGAGCTTTGAAAACTGGGGCGTCCGCTACTGGAGCAGGACGCCGGAGTTTGAAGCGTATCTGAGAGACCGCCAATCCGCGGTCACGATCCGTGAAGAACGGATATCGGCCGAAGAATACGTCGATTTTCTCAGGCGCACTGATCTGGGCTCCCAGTACCCCAAAGAACGTTTTGAGGAACGCGTCGCCAGGCTGGTGCGGACCGTGTCCGTCAGCCTGACCGCCCGGAATGATCAGGGCCTGCTGGTGGGCGTGCTGTTCGGCCTGACGGATTACGCCTACTGGCTCTATATCACCGACCTGGGGGTGGACAGGGCTTACGTCCGCCGGGGCATCGGAAGGCGCCTGATGAAAACCGCGCATCAGATGGCCGGCGGCGAAAAGGACATCGCGGTGTATCTGATCGCCAACGAAAACGCCGTTCCGTTCTATGAAAGGTGCGGCATGAAAAAAGCCGAAGATGTGATGCAATACAATCATATCGAATGGACGGAATTCACCGTGACATGATCATACCGATGTAGTAACTGTTCAGTCGTGTGTGAAGGAGAACAAACGTATGGCAGCAGCGGGGAGGTATCGGAGGGATCTCCCTCCGATTATGATCCGCTTCAGCGGCA
>CADANQ010000143.1 GCA_902789365.1 uncultured Eubacteriales bacterium | reverse complement strand
ATGCGGGCCGCCATTTCCTCAATGACCTTCACCAGGTCCGCCGCGCGGACAGGCTTGAGCAGGTATTGGTCCACCCCCAGGTCAATCGCCTTCTGGGCATAGTCAAAGTCCCCGTATCCGCTGATGATGATGATCTTCAGCCAGGGCATCATCGCCTTCGCGTGGCGGATCAGCCCGAAGCCATCCAGAAAAGGCATGCGGATATCCGTCAGCAGGATGTCCGGCATCAGGTCCTGCATCATCGACAGCGCCATCTCGCCGTCGCTGGCCTCCCCGCAGAACGCGTAGGGGCCCTGCATATGCTCGATGGCGTTGCGAATGCTCTGGCGAATCAGCAATTCGTCTTCCACTACAAAAATCTGGTACATAGCGTCCTTCTTCGGCGCCGCATGGCCGGCGTTTCGTTTTTCGCCTGATTATACCATGTTTTCCGCTGGCCGGCAAGGATGTCACTGTTCACTCCGTGAACCGTGACCGTATGGGGGACTTGCGTCCCCCCTGCGTGACCCCCCTGGGCCTGCCGGCCCGTTCGTCGGTGAAAGGGGCTGTGAAAGAAAGGCATTAAAAGAATGCCTGGGCATCACAGCCCCTTTAGCATGCCCATGAAAAGGACAAACATAGGCCCAAAGGCGCAAAAGCCCCCTTACCCCCAATACGGCCGGCTGGAATACCTTCAGGCCGCAATTTGGGAACGGAGGCTTTTGTTATAGAATTTGTAGAGGTTGTGGCCGATGGAAACCAGATATAGCTCCCGTTTCACGAAATCGAGGCCTCTGCGCACGATCCGCTTGTAGTTGCGGTCCTGTTTCAGAATGCCGAAAGTGCCTTCGGCCTGGATGGATCAATTCATTCGCAGCAGGGCTCCGTGAACGCTCTCCAGGTTTTCCAGCACCTCCCGGTGCATCGAGGTCAGTTCCCGGTTCAGTCGAATCGTGCGATTCCGGTCGGCCTTTTTGCACTGTCCGGCATAGGGACAGCCGCTGCAGTCCTCACACTCATAGACCTCTTCCTGCCGGCCATAGTGATTACCCTTGACCGGTTGCCGGTATGCAAACCTGAAGGTCTTTCCGTTCGGGCACACCAGGTTTCCGGCTGAGTCGGTCTTGAAGTTGACGGCCCGGAATGGATCGTTTCGGTATTTTTCGTCTTCGGTTTCCTTCTTGTACATCGGAAACTTCATGTACTTCTCCATCCCGTGTTCCTGGCAGAAGATGTAATTATTGTAGGAGCCGTAGCCCGCGTCCGCGATGGGATAGCGGGGATAAAACCCATACAGCTTCCTGAACTTTTCTATCAGCGGTATGAAGCAGTCCATATCCGGTTCAGGGTGGATGGCGGGCAGCTGACGGTGGTGTCGGTATGAACGTAAAAATCCCCGGCCTTTGGCCGGGGATGATGTATGCGGCTGGTTATCAGTCCTTGATGTAGAGGTAATCACCATAGTAGATCAGGTTGCGGTTGGTAATCTTGGGGTTCCAGTTCAGCAGGTCTTTCACGGTGACGCCGAAGCGCTTCGCGATGCGGCCCAGGGTCTCGCCCTTGGAGATCTGGTAGATGATGAAGCCGGGCTTGTCGGGCAGGGGCTTGAAAGCGCCGCCGGCGATCTCGTTCAGTTCTTTCTCGTTCAGTTCCATGGCTTCCAGATTTTCGAATTCAGACATTTTCATTCTCCTTCTTCCGCTGTGCGGATCGTTTTTTTGATGGATGTTTGTTATCGGTACGCCCTTTCGAAGGGGGCGGTCATGAGGAAGTTGTTTTATGTCAGGCCTTGATGTACATGTAGGCGCCGGCGCGGATCAGGTTGCGGTTGGTGATCTGGGGGTTGTAGGACAGCAGCCTGTCTACCGTGGTGCCGTAGGCCTTGGCGATCTTGTACAGGGTGTCGCCGGGCTGGATCTGGTACTGGAAGTAACCGCGCTTGGTGGGCAGGGGCTTATACTTGCCGCCGGCCGCTTCTTCCATTTCCTCGAGGTTCAGTTCCATCGCTTTATTTTCCAATTCAGACATTTTCTTTCTCCTTGCTCCCGAGGTGCGGGCTGTTTTTGTTTTGGTGGAAGCACCGTTTGGCGTTTCCATATATTTGTACGCAGCCCGGGAAGGGATGGCAGCATGATTTGAGAATCTTATAAAGAATTTTATTGACCTTTTTGAAACTGTTTAAGTTGTCAAGCGGTATCAGGACTTTTAAGCATGTGTTCATGCTTTCCTGCAGAACAAAAGAGGGATTCCGGTGTAGCGGCGGCGCCTGCGCCGCCACCCTTGTGGCGTAGAAGCTGCTTCAATAACGAACACGACCTGAAAAATAATCCCTTGAATCATTATGTCACGTGTATGGCGGTCGTATCGCGCGCGCACCGCGGGCGCAAGCGCCTCGCGCACCGCGCACGGGATGCCCAGGGGCCGCCGCTACAGGGCTACCGTTTGCGGTTGCAGAGATGTTTATTATCAGAAATCATATAAAACGGGAAAACGCTAATGATTGCCGAGACGATCAGAAGGTATACGTTGTAGCGGCGGCGCCTGCGCCGCCACCCCTGTGGCGTAGAAGCTGCTTCAATAACGAACACGACCTGAAAAA
>CADANQ010000142.1 GCA_902789365.1 uncultured Eubacteriales bacterium | reverse complement strand
GTTTCCCTTCCCCGGACTCCGTTCTTCGCCCGGGGGGCTCGCGGGGGGTACGGGTACCCCCCGCGGTATCTGTTCTGTCCGTAGGACTGAACAGATACTATGAATCTTTTCCGGGGATCGATCCTGTCTGCGAGGAAAATGACCGGTTCAAGCTTCTTATGCAGCGCTTCAAA
This sequence comes from uncultured Eubacteriales bacterium, assembly GCA_902789365.1. Classification (GTDB taxonomy): domain Bacteria; phylum Bacillota; class Clostridia; order Christensenellales; family Aristaeellaceae; genus RUG756. The sequence goes on along the minus strand of CADANQ010000142.1, from coordinate 2,415 downwards.
TGGATCAATAGCGTTAAAACAGCCAGGTTCGATCGTCCTGATCACGCCTGACTGTTTTACCGCCATACCATAGTCCTTCTATTCACTTTTCCCCTGCTTCCTTACTCATTCCCCCGCTTCCTCCGCCCTGTAAATGGCGATATACAGCGCGCCGTCCTGGGAGGATGCGTCAATGCGGACCGGGAAAGAGTAGTCGTTGCGGAAGCGGAAGTTGAGCGAGGAGGAGCCCACCGCCGCGTCCACGCCGTGGGGCAGGTAGGAGGCCCCGGCGGGCCCGTGGGGACGGCGCTGGGTGACGGTAAGGCCGGGCAATTGCAGCACGGAATTATACAGCGTGCTGGACACCTGGCAGGTGCCGCCGCCGTAATTGATGCCGCTGCCCCCGGACACAAGAACGATGGCCTTCTGGTAGCCGTTGGCGGCGGTGAAGGGGCCGATCTGGGTGTTGAAATTCAGCGCTTCCCCTGGCTTTAAGGTGATGGCCGAAAGCTTCGCACAGGCGACGGCGATGTTGGTCATCCGGCCTACGTTGTCCTCGTCGGTGGTAATTTTGTAAAAGGAGACGAAGGCGGCGATGGGACGGTCCGTACCCGCGGTCTCGGCGTCGTCATAGACGGGGATCAGGGCGCCGATGCGCCTGGAATCGATGTAGCCGTACTGCCGCTTGAAGATCAGTTTCGCCCAGCCGTTTTCAAATCCCAGCAGGGCCACCCGGGCCCCGTCGTGCAGGGTGATCAGGCTTTCGCTGTTTTCATCCGGCGCGCTCATCACGTCCGCGTCGCCGGCAATCGTCGCGGCGTAGGGATAGAACTCGACGCCGTAGGGCGGCGTGGTCTTTTCGTCGATCACGTTGGCGTGGTCGATGACGCTCCTGCGGATGAAGCCCCGGGTGGAGCCATAGGAAACGTACACCCAGGAGGGGTATACCGCGTACATCCAGAAGTACTCGCCCTTCAGGATCCTGGCGACGGGTTTGGCGTTTTCGTCCGGCTCGGCATACACCGAGCAGGTGAAGGCCAGCTTGCCCCGCCAGAGCGGTTCGGCGGGGATATGGTAACGTTCGGTCACGCTGTCCGCGGGGGCGGCCGGGACCTCCGTATCTCCCGCGTCCTCGGCCCGGGCGAACGTCATAAGCATCCCCAGGCACAAAAGGAGGGAAAGGACTTTTTTATACATCATTCGGCCTCCCGGTAGACGGCGATGAACAGGCAGAAATCATGGATGGACCCTTCCAGGCGGATCGGGAAGGGATAATCGTTGCGGATGCGGAAGTTCAGGTTGCCGGAGGACGCGTCGGTGCCGTGGGGCAGGTAGGGTGCGCCATTGCTGCCGTGGGGATGGCGTTCGGTCACCGTGACCCCGGGAAGCTGCAGCACCGTGTTGAACAGCGTGCTGGACACCTGGCAGCTGCCGCCGCCATAGCCCTGGGTGGTGCCGCCGTCGATGAGGACCGGCGCGGGCAGGTAACCGTTGGCTTCCTTGAAGGGACCCACGCTGCCGTTGAAATTCAGGCTGTCCCCGGGCTTCATCACCCGGTTCAGCCTCAGGCAGCAGACCGCCAGGTTGCTGGTCCTGGTCACGTTGTCGGAATAAAAGGAGCAGTAAATCGCGATGGGCACTTTGGGGTCCGTCTCGGTCTCGGCGCAGGGACTCACGGGATACAGCGCCGAAAGGGTGGACGTGTCCACATATCCCCACTGGCGGTGGTACACGCACACGCCCCAGCCGTCCTCCACGCCGATCAGGGCCAGCTTGGCGCCCTTGGTCAGCACCGACAGCACCTCGCTGGAGGCGTTCTTGTCCGCGTGGATCAGGATATCGTCATCCGCGATTGTATAATACCGGTTGACCCACACGCCGTAGGGCGGCGTCGTTGAATCGTCCAGGGGCACCACCCGGTCCACCCGGTGCCGGATCACATAGGCCACCCCGTCGCCGTACAGGATCTCCACCCAGTTGGGATACACGGCGCTGATCTTGAGGGAACGCCCCGCGTAATACTGGCCCAGCACCTCGCTGTCCGTGTCCATCTCCCTGTAAACATTGGTATAGCTTGACGCGAAATTATAGGTGATGATGCCCGAATACAGCGGCTGGGGAACCTCCCCGACCGCGGAAGCGCCAAAGGCGCAGAGGGCAATGACCACAGCCGCCAGGGCGGCAAAACATCTTTTCTTCACCAGATCCTCCGGTTAACGCGGGCCGGACCGAAAAGGCGGCCCCGGTGTCCGTCCGGGCCGTGCCCGGGCGGCATACACATTCATTATGCCCTCCCGTGTCCGCTTTTGCAAGAGGATGCGGGATGTTTTTTACAAGCAGTGAAGTGCAAAAGTAACTTCCAGAGTGGGGGTAAGGAAGTGGAAGTTAGTCTTACAAGAGAATCCAGTTGGAAATTAGTAGTACACTTGGCATAGA
>CADANQ010000141.1 GCA_902789365.1 uncultured Eubacteriales bacterium | reverse complement strand
GTTTCCCTTCCCCGGACTCCCCTCTTCGCCCGGGGGGTTCGCGGGGGGTACGGGTACCCCCCGCGGTATCTAAACTGTCCGCAGGACTGAACAGATACATCCGAAAGCCGTTTTCTCTCCGATTTTTTCTTTTATGTACTCTCCGAACTGATAATCCCGCTCCCGCAGCGCGATTCTCATTTTTCAAGGCCCCTGGCCCCGTCCATCGAGCAGGCCAGCATGGCGAGGACGCTGTTCATCCGCTTCCATGAGGCGGAGAAGACCATATGCCGTTCCGGATCGTGTACGCACCAGTCCGGGATCACCGCGGACGAGGCATAGATCCTTTTTTTCTCTTCAGGGTCCATCTGATGAAATTCGGGGGGAAGCGCGATCCGGATCGTACCGTTGATCATGTTCCGGTTCATTATGGTTTTTCCTTTCCGGCTGCCTTGCGTATATCGTTCACAGCATCCGCTTTTTTGTCCGCCTTTTTTGAAGGCCGACACCTGTATATACGCACGGCAGGATGGCGACCGCCGCGTCATTTCCGGACGGGAACCGAGTATCCGGCGGGATAGAGTATTTCTTCGGTAAACCGGCCGTTTTCGTCCAGTTTCGGAATGCTGACGGGGAGCGTGCCCGTCATGTCTCCGCCGGACAGGATCAGATACAGCGCGGCGGGAACATTGGGGCCGTACTGGCTCACGCCGCTTTCCTTATCCCTGGGATCCTCGCTCATGCCCCGCGCGCCGTAGGCGATGACGATGGCGTCGGCCGCGGTATAATGCGCCGCGTCATAGGGCAGGTGGGCGCTGACGACGGTCACATCGTTCCCCGCCGCGTGGGCCATGATAATCACCGTATCGATCATGGCGGTATCGGCGCCGTCTTTTGCCGCCGGATTCATGCCGTTGGCGCTGTAAGACGCGCTGACGACAATGATATGGCGGGTGTTCTGGGCCAGTTTTTTAAGGTCTTCCACCGTCATTGAGGACAGATGATACACCGGGATATCCTTTTCGGCGGGCAGCCCGCCCTCGTCCTTCAGACGCGAAACAGCGTACTGCGCGCTTTTGACCATGTTTGCGCTGGGCACCAGGATAGCGACGGTTTCCTCCGTGTTCATCGGCAGCGCGCCTTCATTTTTCACCAGCGTGACCGCTTTCCTCGCGATCCCGAATTCTTCCTCATGATGGGCGGCGGAACCCACGGCGGCGACGGCCTTCTGCTCCCGCGCCCCGGCGCTGCCGCTTTCATAGGGCGCAAGCATCCCGTGCGCTTCCTTGAACCTGAGTACCCGCAGCACCGACGCGTCCAGGGCCTCCATGGAAATGGTCCCCTCGTCGGCCAGCGCGGCCACATCATGAATATACTTTTCCAGCGCGGCAAGGCCCTCCGGGGTGGCGGTGTCCACCGGCCGCAGGATCAGGTTGACGCCTGCCTCAATGGCCAGCTTCGCCGTATCCAGCAGGTCAAAATGCCTTGCGACGGCGTCCATATTCATGGCGTCGGTTACAATCAGGCCGGTAAAGCCCATATCGCCCCGCAGGATATCCGTCAGGATGGTTTTGGACAATGTGGCGGGCAGGCCGATTTCCTCGCCGGTTTCAACGGAAACATATGTGCCCTTCTCCACCTTGGGATACACGATGTGCGCGGTCATGATCATGTCCGCGCCTGCGTCGATACCCGCCTGGAACGGCACCAGTTCAAACGCTTTCAGTTCCTCATAGGTCTTGTTGATGCACGGCAGGCCGGTATGGCTGTCGGTATCGGTATCCCCGTGACCCGGAAAATGCTTGAGGGTACAGAGCGCGCCTGCATCATGCATTCCCTTCACAAAGGCCGCGCCATGGGCGGCCGCCTGTTCCGGCCGGTCGCTGTAGGAGCGAATGCCTATGACCGGATTGGCGGGGTTGTTGTTTATATCCACCACCGGGCCAAAGCTGCCGGAATAACCGATGGCGGTCACTTCCTCGCCGATCAGCCGTCCCGCCGCCTCCGTGACCGACAGATCGTTCACGGCGCCCAGGGCCATGTTGCCGGGCATCTGCGTGCCCTGGCCCAGGCGCGTCACATAGCCGCCCTCCTGATCGGTGCAGGTGATCAGCTGCGTCCGGCCCGGAACCGAAGCGTTGACGGTCTGCACCGCGTCCACCAGCCTGGCGGCGGCGGCGTTTTCCTTTGCGTTCTGCAGATTGAAGATAATGCCTCCGAAGCCGTATTTGCGCAGCATTTCTTCCATTTCGGGATAGATTTCCGCCACGCCGACCCGTTCCTTTTCCTCATTCTGCCTGTAATAAAAGGCGGGCATCAGCAGCTGCGCGACCTTCTGCTCCGTGGTCATGCCCGCCAGAATTTCTTCCGGCGTCGGATGGCCCTCGCTCAGGGCAAGGCCGGGAAGGAGGAGAGTCAGAACCATGAACAACGCGGTTATTTTCTTCATTGCGGCACAATCTCCTTTAAAGTCATCGTTTTGTTTTTTCCGGGATGCTGTAATGAATTTTATACTACAAAAGAGCATATTGCAATGCATGCGCCTGTCGTTTTTTACCCGGCATTCGGCAAATTGTGACATATGCCGTTCCATCCTGTTTCCGTGTATATAGCTTCGGCTCCGCTCCTCAAACCGCGGAAGGGCAAAGCCGGAAAGGAACAGAAAGAGACAGCAGAGACGCCGTGTGAGGATCTTCACACTGCCGCATAACGAATAGGCCCGCCTCTCCCGTTTTTATTTCTTCATCAGCGAAGCGTCTTCGTTCCTTCATTAGCCCCGCACGGGGCGGCTTCATTGAAAAAACCTCTTATGCCTTTCGGCAAAGAGGTTTTTTTCATGGCTCCCCGGGCAGGCTCGGACCCGCAGCCCTTCGGTTAACAGCCCGGCCTTTACTGATTCTACAGAGGAAGCGGAGTTTGTTTCGTGCGGTTGCGGCAGGTCAGTGAATGCTCACATATGGTCCTCGCATGGCATTCAATTCTGCCGCTTACCGGTCAAAATCTCCCTCATGCAGGAAACCCATCAGTCAAAACAATGGATCAGTAAGAGTAACTGTTCAGTCGTGTGTGAAGGAGAACAAACGTATGGCAGCAGCGGGGAGGTATCGGAGGGATCTCCCTCCGATTATGATCCGCTTCAGCGGCA
>CADANQ010000140.1 GCA_902789365.1 uncultured Eubacteriales bacterium | reverse complement strand
AGCGGCCGCGGCGTGTCTGTGAAAAGCCTGGACGAAAAGTTTGTCGAAATGATGAATCTGCTTGTTGCCAGGGATCACGAAAGCATATATGCTAAATTATACCCTGGTACCGCTGATTATGAAACGACTTGCGAAACTGTAGACAAAATGCTCGAACTATATCCTGTTGCCGACGGGTACACGTGGACCAGGACAGGGTGGAATATAACGAGCGGGCTGTTCGACGGAAGTGTTGCCATTTCCGGCACGTACGCTGTTGAGTCTGCAGGAAAAAAATGCACCGTGTCCGCGGTATGGGTATCTGATAAAAACGGAAGCGGATTCAGGAGTTTCCATTTTAATTTCTGACCGGTTATCATTCGGCCCGATTGCCATACGGCCGTTTGATTTCCGACGGGCCGAAAGGAGAATAACATGAAAATGCTGCTCACAGAGAAGAAAAAGCCGCTAAAAGCAAATAAAAAGCCGCACGCAGCGAAGAAAGAGTATATGCGTATTGCCGCCGTGGCCGGCATTCTTCTGAGCCTGCTCGCGGTGATGCTGTTGACCGGCTGCACCGGTAAAAACGAGCCTGAACTCGGAGAGACCGGCTTGATCCACGAGCCCGAATTCGGCGGCGTGTACATCACGATGACGATCGACGACTTCAATGCGCTCGGGTTTAAGTACGGCGACAGTGTTAACGTGACGTTCTCGAACGGGTATGAACTTAAGGATCTGCCGTATTACAACGGGTACTACACGCAGACCGGAAAACCGCTGCTCATAGCGTACCCGGGTTACGACTACATTAAGGCCGCCATCAATAACGGTGCGGATCTGTGGGAGGTCGCGGGTCTGAAAGAGAGTGACACGGCGCGGATAACGCTCTCGTCGCGGCCGGGCAGCACCAGCAGGGTCTTCTTTTCGTCGGCGCCCAGGGCCTTGAGCACGCCGGCCATCAGCTTGGTCTTGGCGTCGGAGAGCGTGATCTGGTCGACCACCAGGATGTTGCCATCGTTGAACTGGCTGGTCAGGGCGCTCTTCATGGCGATGCGGCGGACCTTCTTGGGAACCTTGATCACATAATCCCGGGGCTGGGGCGCGAACACCACGCCGCCGTGGCGGAACTGGGGAGCGCGGTTGCCATGGTGCCGGGCGTTGCCGGTGCCCTTCTGGCGATAAATCTTCCGGCCGCCGCCGCGGACCATGCCGCGGGTCAGGGCGCTCTGGGTGCCCTGGCGCTTATTGGCTAAAATGGAGCGAACGACCAGGTGCATGGCGGGGACGTTGATGGGAGCGGCGAAAATTTCTTCGCTCAGTTCCATGCTGCCCACTTTTTTGCCCTGCATGTCGAGCACATCGATGTTAGGCATTGTCTGTTTCCTCCTTCATCAGGCCTTGCAGGAATTGCGGATGAGCAGCAGGCCTTCCTTGGGGCCGGGTACCGCGCCGCGAACCAGCAGCAGGCTGCGTTCGGCGTCCACCTGCACGATGGACAGGTTCTGGATGGTGACCCGTTCCACGCCGTAGTGACCGGCCATATGCTTGTTCTTGAACACGCGGGAAGGATCGGAGTTGGCGCTCATGGAGCCCACGCCGCGGTGATACTTGGAGCCGTGGGCCATGGGGCCGGTGTGCTGGTTCCAGCGGTAGATGGGGCCGGTGTAGCCGCGGCCCTTGGTGATGCCGGTGATATCCACGGCTTCGCCCGCTTCGAAGATGTCAGCCTTGATTTCCTGGCCGATTTCAAAGGAGGCGCAGTCTTCCAGCCGGAATTCGCGCAGGGTGCGCATGGGGGCGACGCCCGCTTTCTTGAAGTGGCCGGCGTCGGGCTTGTTGACCAGCTTGTTCACCCGGTTCTCGGGCACCTTGTCAAAGCCGAGCTGCACGGCCTCGTAGCCGTCCTTTTCGAGGGTCTTCTTCTGCACCACGGTGCAGGGGCCCGCCTGAATGACCGTCACGGGAACCAGACGGCCGTCGGGCAGGAAAATCTGGGTCATGCCCAGTTTTTTGCCAACGATTGCCTTTTTCATAATTGCCCTCCTGCGTTACAGTTTGATTTCGATCTCGACGCCGGCGGGCAGGTCGATCTTCGACATCGCTTCCATGGTGCGGGGATTGGGGTTGTGTACGTCGATCAGGCGCTTGTGCGTGCGGCGTTCGAACTGCTCGCGGCTGTCCTTGTATTTGTGCGGGGCGCGAAGGATCGTCACGATCTCTTTTTCGGTGGGCAGCGGGATGGGGCCGGATACCCGGGCGCCCGTGCGCTTGGCGGTTTCCACAATGCGCTCGGCGGACAGGTCGATCAGGTTGTGCTCGTACGCCTTGAGCTTGATGCGGATTGTCTTGATGGCCATGTTTTTTCCTCCTTGATGTTTTCGTACTCACGGCTTGACGGGGGGAGCCTTGCCCTTCCCCGGCGCTTCGCAGGCGGCGCCCGGAACGAAGGGGAAGCCCGTCGCCTTCCGTGCCAGATGCACGGCTCGAGTCCGTTCGCCGGGATCGTGCCCCGGCTGGTCCACGCTAATTACCCGCTCTGGCCTGAACGGCAACTTAGCGCTTCATCCCTAAACAGACAGCTTGAGTATTGTACCATAGCCTTCCGCAAATTGCAAGCATTTTTTGCCCTTTCAAAAAATTTTTTTCGCCGGATTTTTCCCTCCGTTCCCCCGGAAAAGCCCATTCCATACCGCCTGCAAAAATGATTCATGTCAACCCTGCCGGGTGTGTCATGAATCGCTGTTTTTGCGCTTTTCCCGCTTTCCCGGAAGAATAAATGGGCCGGCTTTTCCCGCCATTCTTCTCTATCCCCCATATTTTGTGGCAGATGGTTCAATCATCCACAAATAGTACAAATATAAACAGCCGCGGCGGGCAAAACCGCCGAGGCTGCAAGCAGGAATATTTCGATTGACCGGACGACACCGCAGGCATTTTATGTTTTTATGGCTGGCTTTCTCGGAAAGGGGTCTGGGGAAAACCGCTCTTTGTCCCGCAAAGAGCGGTTTCCCCCAGATAACAACCTGTTTTTTCGTCTTTACGCCTTTTCCGCGGTGATGCTCACGGTGATTTCCTTAGCGTCCCGGCAGGCGGCGAGCATTTTTTCAGTGAGGGGCTGCACCACCATTTCGCCGGGGGTGAGGATCATTTTCCTGACGGAGGAGAGGGTTTTGCCATCGGCGGTGACGGTGAGGTAATGGTCGCGGTACACTTTATCGGGGCGGAACATGATATCCACGCCGGTGCTTTCCTCATTGAGCACCAGCTTTTGCGGCACCGCGCCCCGGACGCCCGCGCCGTCGCGCACGGGGATTTCCCGGCCCTGCCTGCGTTCGCCCCTGGCGTAGCGGGCGGCCAT
>CADANQ010000139.1 GCA_902789365.1 uncultured Eubacteriales bacterium | reverse complement strand
TCCGGATTCCTCCGGATGTCTGATCCTGTATCGTTTTCAAGATCCCCGCGCGCCCTTCCGCTCACCATGGGGCTTTTGAAGCGCGCTTGAATATAATACATGTTAAAAGCCGCTTTGTCAACGATAATTTCTCTGTTTTTTTCGGTTTTTTCAATACTTTTTTTCATTTCCGAACGTTCAATTGATTATTACCTGTTTTTGTTCGCATATTGATTTGTCTGATTACCGATTGTTTTTTGCTTATCAGTATGATACCATATATAACAGCAATCCGATTCCGGACACGCGCAGGGCTTTCCTGCGCGGATGCTCTTCATCATCGGGAGGTAATATAAGATGAAGTTTTTTTTCAAAGCGCTTCCGGTCCTCTTATTCCTGGCATGCTTCCTGCTTCTCCCCGCCGCCGCTTCAGCCATTACCGAAGGCGACTGGTCCTACAGCTATATTGAAGGCGGCGCGCGCGTCGATGCGTACAACGGTTCCGATACCGCCGTCACGATCCCTTCCCAGCTCGGCGGACAGACCGTGGTCGCCTTAAGGGAACAGGTTTTTTATTATGACCCGGAGGAATACCCCCAGGGTGCCCCGATCACATCCGTCACGGTTCCCGCCGGGGTCACCACGGTCGGCAGCGCGGCGTTCTATAAATGTCAGTCCCTTGAAAGCGTTACCTTTCAAAGCACATCGGCGCTGTCCCTGGAGGAAGGCGCTTTCTCTGATTGCTCGTCCCTTGAATCTGTGCATTTCACAGATTCCGCATCTGTCAGCATAGACAAATATGCATTTTCCGACTGCACGCTGCTGACCGCCTTTGACGCCGTATCGGTGACAGCGGTCGGCGAACTGGCGTTCAAGGACTGCATCCATCTTCAGAGTGTCTCACTTGCCGCGGACGCTGTAGTAGGAAAGCAGGCCTTCATCAATTGTTCTTCTCTTACGAACGTCGGTGATCAGCCCATTTCCGTCGCGGGTGATAATATTTTCTCGTTATGTTCAGCCCTGGAATCCGTCTCCTTTTCCGTTCCTTCCTCCGGCCTTACTCTGGGCCCAAATTACTTTAAGGACTGCTCAGCGCTTCAGACCGTGACCTTCGTCGGAAACGGTCCGGTAAGTATCGGCATCAACTGTTTCAGCGGCTGTAATTCCCTGATATCCGTCAGCGGTACAGGAATCGCCGAAGTAGGCGCTCAAGCCTTCTATGATCTCCCAAACCTGGAATCGGTTTCTATTGCTGACAATGCTTCCGTAGGTCGGGCGGCATTCATGAAATGTGCCAGGCTTTCCGGTGTCGGCAGCGGTACCATCTCTTCCATTGACAGCTATGCCTTTGCCCAGTGTCCCCTGCTGTCCTCTGTTTCCCTTTCCGCTTCCGAAATTGGTGAATATACTTTCTACGGGTGCTCTTCCCTCAGTTCCTTCACCGCCGCGCCATTCTCATCTGTCGGCAAAAACGCTTTCAGCGACTGCACCCAGCTGCCCGCGGTGACGCTTGCCCAGGGCGCGACCATCGGCGACGGGGCTTTCTGGGACTGCGAATCATTGACAAGCATCGGCTCAAATAACATCTCCGCAATAGGCTTCAGGTCTTTCAGGGGCTGCTCCTCCCTTTTGAGCGCTTCCGTCTCCGCGTCCGAAATCCCGGAGGAAGCCTTTTGTTACTGCTCCTCATTGACTCAGGTCACACTTCAAAACGTCCAGACCGTCGGCCCTCACGCTTTCGACGGTTGCTCCGCCCTCACCTCCCCGGCTTTCCCATCCACACTGACCCAGATCGGTACCGCCGCGTTCCAGAACTGCGGTTCCATTCAGACGCTTCTCCTTCCCGCCGGTGTCATCAGTATCGGAGACGGCGCCTTCTATAACTGCGCCGCCCTTTCCGGCGTCTCCCTCTCCGAGCCGCTTACATCCATCGGTCAGCATGCTTTCACCGGGAGCAATTCCCTTACGGAGATCGACATCCCCGATACGGTGACCGAATTCGGTGAGGATCCGTTTAATAATTCGATCACCCTGATCGTCGGACAGGGCACCCAGGCCCAGGCTTTCGCGGGAGCAAACGGTTTTTCCACCCGAATTCGCGGCAGCGCCGCCATGGTGGAGGTTGGACTGGATGCCGTTACGGCCCAGGAAAAAGTGGACGCCATCGTCGATGAATACATCACCGACGATATGTCCGATTACGAAAAGGCCCTGGTGCTCCACGATTACCTGATCACCTTCGCCGACTACGATACTGAGGCTGCGGACAGGTTCCAGCCCGAGGGCGTGCTGCTGCACGGCGGCGGCGTCTGCCAAAGCTATACCCTGGCCTACCAGATGCTTTTGAACGCGGTCGGCATCACCAACGATACCGAGACCGGCACCGACCACATCTGGAACATGGTGCAGCTGGATGGCAAGTGGTATCACATCGACTGCACCTGGGACGATCCCACCGGCGGCGGGAATGAGAACCACGACTTCTTCTGCGTGACCGACTACGTCCTGGACGGTTTTGACAGCCACGAGCGCAACAATGGCGTTCATCACGCCACGTCGCTGGATATGAATTACCTCTACCGCACCGGCGGACTCCAGTCAAGGATCGACGCCATCAGCAGCCTGGCCGGCCGCCTCTTCACCGGCGGCGGAACCACCGGAAGCATCACAACCTCACCCTTCGGCGGCAAATACCACATCGCCGCTGACCGTCTGGCCGTGGAATACTGGCAGGGAAAAACAGTCATGAGCAAGAACGGCGAAAAAGCCATGCTGCGCCTCGACTACACCTCCACCCCCATGACTGATACCACCCCGACAAATGATTTCACCGTCACCCTTACGCTTGTCCGTCTTTCAGACCTCGGTTCCGTCATGGTCGATCCCGGCCGATCCTTTACCCTCGGCATGTGCGAAGGACAAGCCTTTGAATATTCCATGTCCCCGGCAGGCATCATCACGGCGGACCCGAACGGCGTCCTGACCGCCGTCGGGACAGGAACGACAACCCTGACAATGACCGGGGAAGATCACATCTACACCCTTGAGATCAGCGTATCGGCGCTGAATACCTTCACCCTTCCGTCTTCCCTGACCCTGTTGGAAGAGGATGCCCTCTTCGGCGTTCCCGCGCAGACAGTCGTCGTTCCCGAAAACATGGCTGCGCCGGACAACAGTTTCTACACCGGCCTGGACAATCTTTGCCTGCTTGTGCTCAATGGCAGCGCGCCCATCCCTGATCCCTCCGGCCTTCCCGCCGGTGTCCTGGTCCTGTACCCCGAAGGCGTCAGTCCGGTTAACGCCGATTACATCTGGGGCCATACCGCAAACTGACCGGAACTGTAAATATCTCTGTTTTAAAGGCGCTGCGGAGCATTCTCCGCAGCGCTTTCCTTGGGTACCATGCATCACTTATTCGCGGTTACGGTATAAGAAGTCCCGCCCGCGATGCATTTCTTATTCGCGGTTCCGGCATAAGCAGTCCCGCCCGCTTTTTATCAGCGGCGCCTCCTGATCCACTGAAATTATCATTGCGGTCATGAAGCTTTTTCCGCCTTCGCCCTTTGTTATATGCCCCCTCTTCCATTCCCCGTTCCCCGGTCCGCCCCTCTTTCCGAAGGACCGGCGTCCCGATCCGTCATCCATATGTTTCCATCCCCGCCCCCGGGGAAAAAAAGACCCGCCCTCTTTTCGGAAGGCGGGTTTTATTGGAATCCGGCGGCGTCCTATCCTCCCGGGCCGTTTCCAGCCAAGTACTTTCGGCGCTGATGGGCTTAACTTCTGTGTTCGGGATGGGAACAGGTGGGACCCC
>CADANQ010000138.1 GCA_902789365.1 uncultured Eubacteriales bacterium | reverse complement strand
TGGGGACTCGGGGAAGGGGTTTCCCTTCCCCGGACTCCGTTCTTCGCCCGGGGGGTTCGCGGGGGGTACGGGTACCCCCCGCGGTATCTGCTCTGTCCGCAGGACTGAGCAGATACCGATAAGGTATTTACGCTTTCCCCCGTCCGATGTCAGTACCCCCGCCGGGCGACCGTTTCCTCGGTCAGGGTGTCGGAGGTGAAAAGGGTTTCCTCCACATAGGTGTATTTCGGCGGGGTTTCGCCCCGCTGCAGCTGTTCGATGATTGCCCGGACGCGGGGGCCGTGCATCGGGTTGCATTCCACGTCCAGGCTGATGGCGCCCTCCAGCACCAGGCGCAGCGCCTTGCTGCCGGCATCGAAGGAAACGACGGTCACGTCCTTTCCGGGGCGGAGACCGGCGGCCTCCAGCGCGTCCATGGCTCCGAAGGCCATGTTGTCGTTTTCGGAATAGATCACGTCAAAGCCCGTCCCGTTTTCGATCAGCGCTTCCACCAGCTCCTGCCCCTTGGCCTGGATAAAGTCCCCGGGCGCCTCGAATACCACCGTCCAGCCCGGCTGCCTTTCAAGAGCGGCTTCCAGACCGCCGGAGCGCCCGATCTGCGCGGAGGAGCCGATGTTCCCCTGCAGGTGGACGATGCGCAGCCCGGCCGGGAGGTTCTCTTCCATCCAGGTGGCGGCGGCGTCGCCTTCCCTGCGGAAATCGCTGCCCACCCAGCAGGTGAACAGGCTTTCGTCGGCCACGTCGATCCGCCGGTCCACAAGGATCACGGGGATGCCCGCCGCTTTGGCCTCCTGGAGGACGGTGTCCCAGCCCTCCTCGGTGGTGGGGGCCAGCACGATGTAGTCCACGCCCTGGTTGATGAAGTTGCGTATGGCGGTGATCTGCTTTTCCTGCTTGTTCTGGGCGTCGTCCAGGATCAGCCGGTAACCGTTTTCGGCGGAAAAGGCCTCAAGCATGCTGTTGGTATTGCCGATGCGCCAGTCGGATTCCGCGCCGACCTGGGAAAAACCGACCACAATCAGCCTGCCGCCGGAGGGCTCGGACTCGGGCGGCCGGTTCGAGCAGGCCGAGAAAAGGGCAAGCGCAAAAGCGAGCAGCAGGGTCAAAAGCGTTTTTTTCATTGGTATGCCTCCCGCTGGGCCGGGTCCACGCCGCCGGGGGGAAGAAGGACCGTGACGGCGGATCCTTCGCCCGGGGCGCTTTCAAAGGTGAGTCCGTAGGGTTCTCCGCAGTACAGGCGGATGCGCTGATGCACGTTTTTAAGCCCAAGGCCGCTGTGGTTGTCCTGATAGGATCCGCCCCGCAGCTCACGGAGCTTGTCTTCGGGCATGCCGGCGCCGTTGTCCTTGATCACCAGGCGGATGCCTTCCTCCCCGGCGGCCCCGGTAATGGTGATCTGGCCCCGTCCGCGGCGGTTTTTGATGCCGTGGTAGAGGGCGTTTTCGATCAGGGGCTGCAGGATCAGCTTGGGCACCAGGCAGTCCTGGATCTCCTCCGGCACGTCGATGGCGTAGGTCAGGATATCGCTGTAGCGGATCTGCTGGATCTCCAGGTAGCTGGTGGCCTGCGCCAGCTCGGCCCTGAGGGGAATCACGTCCGCGCCGGAGCTGAGGGAATTGCGGAAAAAGGTGCTGAGGCTGGTGACCATGTTCACCACGTCGTCCTCCCGGTGGTTTTCCGCCAGGATTGCGATGGAATCCAGCGTATTATAAAGGAAATGCGGGTTGATCTGGGCCTGCAGCAGCTCCAGCTGGGCCCGGTGCAGCGATCGTTCGCTGCGGATCTGCCGCTCCATCAGCTCTGTGATGTGGCCGGCCATGCTGTCAAAGCTGCGGTCCAGGATCCTGAGTTCCGGGATATCCGTTTCTATGGGCAGGGCGGAGTAATCGCTTTCGCCGAACTGCTTGGCCTTCTGGGTCAGCGCGGCGATGGGGGAGGTGATCCGGTGGGCGGTCTTCATGGAATACAGCACCAAAGCCAGGAACAGGGCTGCCATGCCGGTGACCGAAACGCCGATCAGGATGTTGCAGTTGCGGCTGAGGGAAGCGCTGAGGCGGGACAGCTCGCGCACCTCGTCGTCGATAAAATCGTGCATGTATTGCTCAATCAGGCTGGTGAGGCCCGTTTCGCCCCGGATGTTCCGGTCCAGGAGGTCCATCCGCGTGTCGTAGGACTCCGTTTCGGCGATCTCTATCATATAGGAACGGAGCAGCTCCGACATGGCAAGCATGCTTTGTGCCCGCCAGTGGTTGTCCGGCAGGGACGTGGCGCTGTCCAGGCGGCGGAAGACCTCCTCCGCCCGGTCCAGCTCCTCCAGGGGAAGATCGTCCGCCGGGGAATCGCTTCGGGGGCGGATGACGTGGTGGTACATTTTCAGATCGATGCTGTTCTTGAATTCCTTGTTGAAATCCGCCGCCGTATTGGCGCACAGGAGCGCGTTTTCGTACAGGCGGTTGATCGAGAGGAGCATCAGACTCATGACCAGCAGGATGACGGCCGTGCCGGATGCGAAAAAGACCATCAGGCGGTTGATTTTCCGCCGGATGCTGTGCCCGGACAAAGAGGGATCACGGTCGATGTCCATCTGCACCCCTCCTGTAAGTTTTTCGGTATGACAGGCATTATACCATACCGTTTTTCCGCCTTGAAGGGCTGAAAACAGGCGTTTCGAAAGAAAACGTAAATTTCGAAAAATTTTGTCATACCCGGGAACGGACGGGGGATTTTTTCAAAAAAATTGCTATGCGTTTCAAAAAAAATTGGATGTTTTCCTTCGGATCCGCCGGGTATAATAAATGCAACGATGATCCTGTAAGGATCGAAAATATTTGGGAGGTATCGCCATGAAGAAGTTTGCAGCATTGTTCCTTTCCCTGATGCTGATCCTGTGCTCCACGGCCGTTGTGGCCGAGGACCTCATCAAGGTCGGCATCATCAACCTGGACCCCGCCGAATCCGGCTATCGGCAGGCGAACGTAAAGAACCTGACAGATACCTTCACCGTGGAAAACGGTTATGACGCCACCTTCGTGACCGCCCCCACTGCCGACAAGCAGCTGGATGCGTTCCGGAGCTTCATCACCGCCGGAGTGGACTACATTCTGGTGTCCGCTGCCGATACCACCGGCTGGGACAAGGTGCTGCAGGACGCGAAGGAAGCCGGCATTGACGTGTTCCTGTTCGACCGTATGATCGACACCGATCCTTCCAATTACACTGCGGCCGTCGTTTCCGACATGCGCGTTGAAGGCGAAACCGCTGTTGCCTGGCTGGAGAGCCTGGGTCTGGAAGAATACAAGATCCTGCACATTCAGGGTCAGCTGGGCAGCGCCGCGCAGATCGGCCGCAGCGATCCGCTGACCGAAAAGTGCGAAGCCGAAGCCAATTGGACCATCGTCCGTGAAGGCACCGGCGGCGACAGCTGGGACCCTGAAGAAGCCCGCAAGATCGCCGAAGCCGCCATCGACGCCGGCATCGAATTCAACATTGTGTACGCTGAAAACGACGGCATGGCCGACGGCGTTGTGGCCGCGCTGGATGCCAAGAAGATCTCCCACGGTGTGAACGGCGACGTCATCATCATGGGCTTCGACTGCAACAAGTGGGCGCTGGAAAAGCTGCTGGCCGGCGAATGGAACTATGATGGTCAGTGCTCTCCCTTCCAGGCGGGGGTCATCGACCAGATGATCAAGGATCTGGAAAACGGCGGCGACCTGTCCTCCTTCGGCCTGAACGAGCTCAACCAGGTGATCTCCGTGGAAAAGGGCTTTGACGCCACCACCATCACCCAGGAAGACATCGACAATTACGGACTGTAATTCG
>CADANQ010000137.1 GCA_902789365.1 uncultured Eubacteriales bacterium | reverse complement strand
TCCCCGGACTCCGTTCTTCGCCCGGGGGGCTCGCGGGGGGTACGGGTACCCCCCGCGGTATCTGTTCTGTCCGTAGGACTGAACAGATACCTATTGATATCCGGCCAAATAAGCGCCGCCGCGTTTTCGTTTCGCGGCGGCGCTCCTTTTGCTTTTCCTCGTTCCTGACCGGAATCCGATCGCGGGCGCCTTACCATGTCACGGGACGGATCACCCCGGGATCGATGCTCTTTACGTCCTTCGAACCGGTGCGGACCATCATGGCCCTCAGCTCCGCGGTGAAAGAAGCGATCTCCCGGGCCATGCCCTCGGGGCCGCCGCGGTAGAGGGGCTCCATCAGCGGCCGGCCCACCGACACCGCGTCCGCTCCCAGGGCCAGGCACTTGAAGGCGTCGTACCCGTCGGCAATGCCGCCGTCGGCGATCAGGCAAAGGTCGCTTCCCACCGCCCGGCGGATCTCGGGCAGCACCATCGCCGGCGGAACGGCCCAGCGCATCAGGGCGTTGTGATGGCTGAGGACGACGCCCGCGCAGCCCAGGTCCCGGCAGAGGAGGGCGTCACGGACGCTGAGGACGCCCTTGATGACGAAGGGAAGCTTTGTGGAGGAAATATAGCGTTTCAGGTCCGCAAGGGTCGGCAGCTTCATCGCGTATCCCGCCACGGTGGAATCCGCGTCGTCCCTTACGTCCACGCTGTGCTCCACATCCATGCCCACGGCCAGGGCGCCGTTTTCCTCGCAGCAGGCGATGCGGCCGAGAATCTCATCGGGATCGGCGTAGGGCTTGATGATCCGGATGACTCCGGCGCCCGTCGCGAGGACGTTTTTCATTTCCTCCGTGCCGCCCATGCCCACAAAGCACGGGGCATCCGCCAGCCTGGCGCCTTCGGCAAAGGCGGCCATGCCGCACTTTAAATGACTTAGGGCGCCGGTTGAGACGGGGGTGGAAAATTCCCGGCCGAACAGCGTGACGCGGGTGTCGGGGTGCTCCGCCCCGACGATACGCCCCTCAACCAGCAGGCTGTCCAGGTAACGGCGGTTCAGTTCCACGCTGTCCCCCCGGAGGGGGCGTTCATTCGTTTGATCCATCGTTTTCTCTCTCCTGTCGGTAAATAATCCGGGCATTGTCAGTTCAAGTATACGGTATCGCGGTCGGCTTTTCAATCCCGAATTTTTGTGGTAGAATCTTTTCAGACACATGCGTTTTTTTCGACAATCCGACATTCGGAAGAGGAGGAGTCCGCCCATGAGTTCCTTCCGCTACGATCCCGCCACTGCCATCGCGGAGACCGACCGCGGGCCCGTCCGCGGCTACGCCTGGCACGGTCTTCACGTCTTCAAGGGTATTCCCTATGCCGCGGCGCGCCGGTTTCGCGCCCCGGAGCCTGTAAAAAAACGGGAAGAAGTGCTTGACTGCACTTCCTTCGGCTTCGTCTGTCCGCTGCTTTCCCAGGATCGGCCCCAGGGCGAAATCTACGTGCCCCATCGGTTCTGGCCCGCGGATGAGGACTGTCTGAACCTGAATATCTGGACGCCTGGGAACGACGGCAAACGCCGTCCGGTGCTGGTGTGGCTCCACGGCGGCGGCTACAGCGCCGGTTCCGCCATCGAGCACATCGCCTACGAGGGCGAAAACATGGCGCTTTACGGGGACTGTGTGGCCGTATCGGTCAATCACCGGCTGAATGTTCTGGGCTACCTGGACCTGTCGGCCTTCGGCAGCGAATACGAAAACTCCGGCAACGCCGGCGGGGACGACATCATCGCCGCCCTGAAATGGATCAAAACCAATATCGCCGCCTTCGGCGGCGACCCGGACAACGTGACGGTGTTCGGCCAGTCCGGGGGCGGCGGCAAGGTGACCACCCTCCTGCAGTCCCCCGCGGCCGACGGCCTGTGGCACAGGGGCATCAACATGAGCGGCGTTCTCGGCGGACTGATGGCCGACGAGACCCAAAGCGGCGAAGGCTTCGTGCTGGATTTGACCCGGCGGCTGGGACTTCCCGGCGTCCGCGGCCTGGAGACGGTCCCCTATCCACTGCTGGCCAAAGGCTATACGGAGCTCAGCCGGGAATACGCCGCCGCGGGCGGGTACACCGGCGGCCGGCCCCACCGGAACCGCTTTTATCTGGGCGATCCTGCCCTGGTGGGCTTCCGGAAGGAAACGGCGCATATCCCGCTGATCGTCGGCAGCGTGTTCGGGGAGTTTTCCTCCTTCCGGCCCTTCCCCTTCGACCGTTCCCTGACGGACGCCGCAGCCCGGGAGACCATCGGGAAGCTGCTGGGCGGGGAGGGAACGGACGAGGTCTGCGCCCTGTTCCGCGAGGCCTATCCCGAAAGGCCCATGATGGACCTCCTGAACCTGGACACGGTCTTCCGCGGGCCGGAGATCGCCTATATCCGCAGCCGCTCCGCCCTGAACAAATGCACCTGGTCCTATATGTTCAACCAGGATATGCCCGTGGACGGCGGGCGCACGCCCTGGCACTGCGCCGACATCCCCTTCGTATTCCGCAACACGTCCTTTACCCCCTATACGCAGATCGACGGCGTCACCGAAAAGCTGGAAAGCCGCATCTTTGAAAGCGTGATGGCTTTCGCCCGCGCCGGGGACCCGAACCACGCCGGCATCCCTCAATGGTCCGCGTCCTCGCCGGAGGAGGAGGTTACCATGATCTTCGACGCCGACACCCGCGCCAAAGTCAATTACGACCACGCCCTGATCGCCTCCGCCGCCCGGCTTCAGGCGGCTTACTACAGGAAAATGAGCGAAAAAGAAAAAGCGCGGGATAACATCCAGCACTGATTAAAAGCGCGGCCGCGGCTCCATAAAGCCGCGGCCGAATCTTTTTGTTTCCTCGCCGGGGCGGTTCCCCGGTGTTTTTTCGCCGTACGCCGTAAAAATGCGGGTCAATCCTCCAGGCAGCCGATCTTTTTAAGGGAATCCAGGAACACGCCGACGTCCCGCGCCGCCTGATCCTCCGGAATGCCGTATTCCTCCTTCAGCTTTTCGGCGAGGCTTTTTTCGTCCGACCCCGCCAGCAAAAGGCCCCAGAGCAGGACGCCGCTGTTATTGAGACGGATGATCCCGTTCAGTGTCGTCGAAGCTTTCCCTACGGGGACCACCACATGGTTTCCGGCCACCTCGCGAAGAATAAACCCTTCCCTGATCTTCATTTTCCGCCGATACCTCCGTTCGCCGCCGCGTCCCGACGGTTTTTCTTTTTCACGCGTCTGTGCGCAGTCATCCGGTTTTTCCCGGACATCCAAAGGGTATTTTACCATAAAATAGTTCATATTTGCAATGTTGTTTCCATTTAAATCCTTTTTGGCATTTTCCTGTTCAGAAGCCTCCCGCGGTCAAATGCGCTTTTAGGCCTTGTCCTGTCAGACGGGGATCAGCCTTACGCGGCTCGCGGCGAGGAAGCCGGTGACGCCGTCGTCGCAGGTCACGTAATACCACTGGCGGCCCTCAGAGTAAAAGCTGAAGAAGACATACACCGTGGTGTCCCCGTGCACTTTCCGGATGATGGAATTGTGCACAAAGGAGGG
Organism: uncultured Eubacteriales bacterium; assembly: GCA_902789365.1. GTDB lineage: Bacteria > Bacillota > Clostridia > Christensenellales > Aristaeellaceae > RUG756. The sequence continues at coordinate 701 of CADANQ010000137.1, read as the reverse complement.
CTGGCTGCCGCCCAGGTACCTGTAGGTACCGTCGGTGGTGGGGTAATCCCTCAGGTTGCTTCCCTGGTCGCTGATCAGTCCCAGGCATCCCACCGGGGTGCCGTGGTAGCGATTGCACATATCGGACATGTCATACATCAGCGAGGTGGGGAAATTGTGGTTGACCAGGTAAGTGTTCCATTCTATGGGATCGTTCCGGTACAGCCTTTCCCAGTTGCCGTAATTGTCGTAAAACCACCAGCCCTGTCCGTCATACCAGAATCCCGACGCCATCGCGCCCGCGGTAATCATGACCATCGCAATCACCATCAGAAATGCCACTGTCTTTTTCATTTTAATTTGCTCCTTTCATTGCTTCGGCTGTGTTTGCTCCCGTTGACAGCTTTATTATATCCATCCCCGGAACACTCACGTAATTCGGATTTTTCAGGATAGCCTTCAATGTGCCGGCCCGCGTGCGAAAAAGCGCCGCCGCGGATTTCCGCAGCGGCGCGCCTTTCGTTTCTTCCTGTATTGTAACTGTTCAGTCGTGTGTGAAGGAGAACAAACGTATGGCAGCAGCGGGGAGGTATCGGAGGGATCTCCCTCCGATTATGATCCGCTTCAGCGGCGTGTACGGTGAAGCGGAACGACACCCCGAACCGTTCCCGCAGGATCGGTGAGGGGTTCGCACCCGGCCGGCGGTGCCGCTTGGACGCAGG
>CADANQ010000136.1 GCA_902789365.1 uncultured Eubacteriales bacterium | reverse complement strand
CGTGCCGCTTTCTTCCGTCGAAGTCTGTCAGAGGATCCCTTCGCGCCAGGCGGTCAGCGGCAGGGTGAAGCTCTGCACGGGCACGCTCTTCACGGGGAGGCCGTGTTCCTTCATGACCTGGTCCAGCGCCCCGGCGATGCCGGAAACATCGCTCATGGCCAGGCAGGTGATTCGGAATTCCCCGTTGTGCTCGATCACATTCAGATGCAGGGTTTTTCCCGCTGCGGGCTTGCAGAGGAAGCGCACGTCCGTGATCTGATCGGCATAGCCGGTTTTATGCAGGGAGCCGATATAATCAAGGTAGAACGTGTCATGGCTGATCGTCATGAACCCGGCGGGCTTTTGCACCTCTTCCCGGTAATCCGTAGCCTGTTCCATGCGCGTGCGGTACGTCCGGCCGATCATGTTATAGGTGGCGCGGAATTTGTCCGCGATCATCTGCTGCTTCAGCATAGCCCGAAGCTGGGCGGCGCGCTGATCGAAGGGCAGCGCATCCATGGCCGTACCGCTGACGGGAAGTATGGCGCGGCTGGAACAGTTCTTGAAAGTCTCCTCGCAGCCCAGCTGCCGCCGGATGGACACCGGAATATTGGAAAGCACGGGCGCGTCGGCGTCAGGATGCACCCGCAGGATGGCCTCGCCCACCAGCATGGACAGCATGACGGAGGGGGACGTACCATTTTCCTTTACAAACTTCATAAATTCCCCGGAGGGCAGGCGGAAGCCGTACTCCAGCACCTCCTGGGAGCCATTCTGCACAATCTCAGGCAGATGGTAAGCCGCGGGCTGTTCCTGCCGCTGGGGCAGGGTGAAATCAGGGGAGACCTCATACTGCTTTGAGAAGGGCTCTAAGGTTTCTCCCTCCGTCATCCGGGTGCTGTCGGCGCGGATGCCGTTCGGGTCGTATTCCACGCCGTCCTTCATGCAGTAATAGTGATACAGCACAGATTCCAGGAACGCGTTGATACCCTGTCCGTCGCAGAAGCCGTGAAACATGGAAAAACAGGTCGTATGGCCGTCCCAGATGAGATCCAGCATATGGTAATTCGTCTCGCTGCCGCCCACATGGCGGATGCTCGCTGTATGCGCCGCCTCCATGGGCAGCGGGTTTTTCGCGTAATACACCGCGCCGTGCTCGATCGTCAGGGTGTCGGACAGATAGGGCATCCGCTGAATCGTTCGATCCAGGGCCCGCTGGAGCAGCTCTCCGTCAATGGGATCGCGGTGGGTGACCTCCACGGTATAGGCGGGAATATCCACCGGCAGGTAGACGTAGGGACTGCCGGAGATGGCCAGCTCCTTTTTCTCAAAGTTCGGACGCGTCATGCTCATGATTCTTTTTCTCCTTTACTGTTTTTCATCAGAAAATCCTGAATGCTGAAATCGTTCTCGTACAGGAAATCCATGCAGTAGACGGGCTTGCCCTTCGGATAATCGGTGTGGAAGTCGCTGACAGCCTTCAGGATCATCACCGCGCTCATGGAGGTGTCCCTCCGCTTGTCAATGAAGTATTCCGCGCCGTCGTCGCTGAAGGCGATGCGCAGCCATTCGGGCATCAGAATGATCCTTACCCGTATGTCCCCCGCGGCGGAATATGCGTCCGTAATGCGCTCGGTGAGCATCTCCTCCACCGCCAGGCGGATTGAAACCACGCGCCGCTGGCTGAAGCCCACAGCCTGGGCCAGTTCGCCGGCCATGCTGGTGACGGGCACGATGGCATAGGTGCTGTTTCTGACCACCACGTCGAACACCGTCACGCCGCCCGCCAGCTCCTCGTCCACCGACAGCCGCAGCAGGCGGTTGAGCATGTCCGCGTGGAGTGCGCGCTGATCCAGCTTGCCGTTGACGTTCAGTGGGAAGCTGTCATACAGGAAGATATGCGAGGGCACCTTGTACCGGGCGATCACGCTCCTCAGGGCTGTTTTCAGCGCCTCCTGGTCAAAGCTCCTGCCGCCGTCGGTCATGGTGACACAGGCCTCCACGCTTTCGCCGTAGATGGAATGAGGAGCACCCATGACCTTGGCCTCGCGGATGTTCTCCATCCGGTTCAGGGCGCCTTCGATCTCAGCGGGCGATATGTTTTCACCGCCCCGGATGATGACATCCTTGATGCGGCCCGCCAGGTGCAGATACCCTTCCTCGTCGAAGGAGCCCAGATCGCCGGTGTGCAGCCATCCGTCCTCGTCAATGGGCTGCTTCTCCCTTGACAGCTTGTCATAGCCGTTCATCAGGTTGCAGCCCCGGGCGACCACCTCGCCAACCTCCCCCTGGGGAAGGAAGCCGCCCTTGCCGTCGGAAATGCGTACGTCCACCCCCTCGACGGCCTGCCCCACCGTCTGGGCCCGTTTTTCCACCATGTCGGAAGGCCGCACCATGGTCAGCGGCGCGGCCTCGCTCTGTCCGTACATATTGATGAAGGTCGCGTTGGTGTACTGCAGCTCCAGCCGCATCATCTGCACAGGCGTGGACATGCCGCCCGCGATCATGCAAAGATGCAGGTTCGGCACCACGTTGGTTTCAAAGCCCTCCGCGTCAGCCAGGCCCTGATAGATCGCGCCAACCGCCGCCATATCGGACACGCGATAGGCGTCGATCTCCCGAACCAGCGTGCCCGGCTTGTAGTCGGCGGGCAGGCACACCGTCTTTCCGTGGCACAGGTAGGCGTAGCTCATCAGCAGGCCCAGGATGTGAAACAGCGGCACGGCCACGCACACGCTGCGGCCCGCGTATTCACCGATGTTTCCGTTAAAGGCATCCGCGTCAAAGCTCAGCGCCGCCTGGGAGATCTGCACCGCCTTGGGCTGGGATGTGGTGCCGGAGGTAAAGATAATGAAAGCGGTCGCGTTCTCGTCGGAGGTGTCGGGCATATCCTCCGCCGCCTCGTCCCGGAATGCATGCCCCAGATCAACCTTGGCGGGGCGAATGTCCAGGCAGCGCGTTTCCGGGATCCCCGCGAGGGCGGCCAGCCCGCGCATGGCGTCCGGGTCTTTCTTCGTCTCTCCGTTGTCACCGCACAGCAGGAAGCCCGTCTCCGTCATCCTCAGCAGCTCGGCCGCGTCCCTGCTGCTCATGCTGTAATTCACCAGTACGGCAGTGCCGCCCGCCCGGACGATGGCAAAAAAAGCAATCAGCCAGTTGGCGCAGTTGTAGCTCCACAGCGCCACCCGGCTGCCCTTCCCGACACCCATCTCCCGGAGCTTTTTTTCAACGCCCCGGATTCCCTTTAGCATGTCCTCATAGGTACAGCTGCCGCCGTTGCCGGCGATAGCCAGTCGACCGGGATAGTCCCGGCTGATCCGTATTGACAGCAGACTGCTTGCCATAGCATTCCACCTTCCCCGTTTTACAGAGCAATTGATCTCCGCTGTTTCTTTCGTCGCGATGGCATCATGCTCTTTCCAGATTCGCAGCGGCGGTTCGGAGCTCCGCAGGCTGCGCACATACCATACCACACATTACTGTTCTCTTTCAACTGACGTATCAGCTTCTACAAGATGTACTCCATTACTGCTATCCCCTGAGCGAAATCTTAAAAAGCACCCCGTTCCACCTACGTCAATCCCCCCACGTGGAACGTAAGGATTCGGTGGATACAGGGCGCTTTCCTGAGAAAAATGCGTCAGCATTTGCGCGGGGCCAGCTTTTTCCGCAGCCAGTCCTTCCCGTCCACAAACCGGGACACCAGGAACGATACCGCGTAATCCCCGGCCGAATTGACCATGGTCGCGATCGGGTCCACAAGGTTGCCGATCGCCACCAGGATCGGAAAAGCGAGTTCCATCTGACCGGGGAAAAAGATGGAACAGACGATGTATTCCCCGATGTATCCGCCTCCCGGAACGCCCGACATGCCCACGGAGGAAAAGACCGCTACGGCGACGACGGGGAAAAACATCGTCCACGAAAGCTCCTTTCCGAACACCCCGAACAGAAACGCGATCTTCAGGACGCACGCGAAGCACGACCCGTCCATATGCATGGAAGCGCCGAGGGGCACGACCATTTCGGAGACGTCCTTTGAAATGCCCGTCTGCTCCGCCACTTCCATATTGGTGGGAATCGTGGCGACGGAGGAGCACGTACCGAGGGCGACGACCGCTGGCTTCGCGATATGCCGGAACCTCTCCTTCACGGCGCCCTTTCCGCCGCCGATGGCCGCGAACAGGGGGAAGGCCGTAAAGAAATAAATACAGCAGACGGGATAGTAAATCAGCATCGCCCTGCCGTAGGACTCCGTGATCATGGAACCGTAATCGGCGACCAGGCCCGCGAAAATCGCGAAGAACGCGACCGGCGCGAAAAAGGTCAC
>CADANQ010000135.1 GCA_902789365.1 uncultured Eubacteriales bacterium | reverse complement strand
TTCCCTTCCCCGGACTCCGTTCTTCGCCCGGGGGGTTCGCGGGGGGTACGGGTACCCCCCGCGGTATCTGTTCTGTCCGCAGGACTGAACAGATACCTTTATTCGTCCTCTTCGATGGCCTCGGTCACCTGCCGGCAAAGGTCCGGCACCTGGTCCTTCAGCGGGCGCTCCGGATCAAATACAATGGGCGCCTTCACATGGAAGGTGTGCCTGTCCAGGTGCATGGGCCAGATCTTCAGTACCTTGCCCGTCTTTTTATGGTACATGGGCAAAAGGTGCAGGTATCCCTCGCTGGTCCTTGTATCCGAATGGCTTTTATAGCCGTCGGGGATGCCGGGGAAGATGATCAGGCTCTTCCCGGCCTCCAGCAGGCGCAGGCTTGTCCTCAGGGTGGTCATGGCCCGCATGTCGTGATACACCGGCACGTTGGGCACCGATTTCAGTATGGGCGGCAGCGCCAGGGCCGTAAGGTACGGGATGGTCCTGTCATACAGCGGGGCCAGGCGGCTTTCGGGATTCCACCAGTAGTCCTGCCGCACATAGGCCGGCACCAGCTTGCGGTCCATGGCGTTGGCGTAGATCCAGATATGGCATTGGTCCTTCAGCGGAAATTTGACCGCCACCGAAATCGGCCCGTTGGCGCGGTCGTGGTTGCCCACAAATATGCAGGGCTCCCCGTCATAGGGAACGTCCCACACCGTTTCCATCTTCGGGGTAAACAGCCTGATCAGCGGCGCGAGCGTGCCGTAAATGATTTTTCCCATTCGTCCGTCACTTCTGCCCGTAATAGGCGCCGGGGCCGTGCTTGCGCAGGTAGTGCTTGTCCAGAAGCTCCTGCTGCATCCGCCCCGCCCGGGGATTGAGCATCAGGGTGTTCAGGTCCATAAAGGCCACCTCTTCCATAACCACGGCGTTGTGGACCGCGTTCATCGCGTCGGTGCCGAAGGCGAAGGGCCCGTGGCTGAACACGTTGACGCCGGGCACCTGGGCCGGATCGATGCCGCGGGTTTTGAAGGTCTCCACGATCACGTTGCCGGTCTCGCGCTCATAGGAGCCGGCGATCTCCTCTTTGGTCATGGGCCGGGTGCAGGGGATGTCGCCGTAGAAATAATCGCCGTGGGTGGTGCCCATGGCCGGGATATCCTGCCCCGCCTGGGCAAAGACCACGCTGCAGCGGCTGTGGGTGTGCACGATGCCGCCCAGCTGCGGGAAGGCGCGGTACAGCACCACATGTGTGTCGGTATCCGAGGAGGGGCGGTACTTCCCCTCAACCACCTTGCCGTCCAGGTCCACCACCACCATGTCCTCCGGCTTCATTCCGTCATATTCCACGCCCGAGGGCTTGATGACCACCAGGCCCGTTTCCTTGTCAATGGCCGACACGTTGCCCCAGGTGAAGGTGACCAGGCCGTATTTGGGCAGTTCCAGGTTGGCTTTGCATACCAGTTCTTTCAGGCTTTCAAGCATACGATCCTCCCGATACAAGTGTCTGTAATATGATTAACGAGGGCCGCGGCGGCTCAGCCGTTCACGGCGCACCTTTCCACCTCCAGGGCGGCGCGGTAATCCTTCATCCAGGCGTTGAAGCCGTCCACATCGGCCTGCTCGGGACGCATCACCACGGCTTTGACGTCCTTGAAGACCTTCGAGGAAAGGTAATCCTCCAGCGTCTCGTTTTCTTTCTTTTCCGCCCTATACATCGCCAGCAGCGCCATGCCGTAGGGGCCGCCCTCGCCGGCCGTCTCCATGCAGGAGACCGCCGCGTTGCAGGCCGCGGCCATGTATTTCTGGCCGACCACCGGCGTCTTGAACAGGCCGCCGTGCCCGGTCAGGGTATCGATGGCGACGCCCTCGGCCGACAGGATGTCCATGCCGATCTTCAGCGTGGCCATGGTGGAATACAGGGACGCGCGCATGAAATTGGCCAGGGTGAAGGGGCTGTCCGGACGGCGGAGAACCATCGGCCGGCCGCTGTTCATATGGGTGACACCCTCGCCGGCCATATAGTTGATGACCACCATGCCCGGGTCGGCGTCGCCTTCCAGGCTCTTCTGATACAGCTTGGTGAACAGCTCGCCCTTATCCGCGCTGCCGCCGAAAAGATTGACGGTCTCGTTCAGCACCTCGGTCCAGGCGTTGAAGTCGTTGGTGCAGTTGTTGCAGTGCACCATGGCCACTTCCTTGCCGGCTGGGGTGGTGACCACGTCGATCTCCTCATGGACGGCCTTCAGGGGCTTTTCCAGCACCACCATGGAAAAGATGGAGGTGCCCGCGGAAACATTGCCCGTGCGCTCCCGGACGGCGTTGGTGGCCGTCATGCCGGTGCCGGCGTCGCCCTCGGGCGGGGCAAAGGGCAGCCCCTCCGGCAGCATTCCCTCAAGGAGGGCCGCGCCTTCCCCGGTGAGGCATCCCGCCGGCGCGCCTGCGGGCAGCACTTTGGGCAGCACGTTCCTGATCTTCAGTCCCAGGGCCTTCACCTTCTCCAGGGAGTCGAAGGCCGAAACCATGCGGTCGTTATAATCCAGGGTGGCCGGGTCGATGGGGAACATGCCGCTGGCCTCCCCCACGCCCAGGACGTTCTCCCCGGTGAGGGCGTGATGGATATAGCCCGCCAGGGTGGTGATGTGGGCGATGCGGCCGATGTGGTCCTCGCCGTTCAGGATCGCCTGGTACAGGTGGGCGACGGACCAGCGCTGGGGAATATTAAAGCGGAACAGGCCCGTCAGTTCTCCCGCGGCCTGCCCGGTCATGGTATTCTGCCAGGTCCGGAAGGGCGCGAGCAGGTTCCAGTCCTTATCAAAGGCAAGGTAGCCGTGCATCATGGCGGAAACGCCCATGGCGTCCAGCCCGTCCAGGCATTCGGTATGCCGCAGCGCGTCCCTCAGGCCGTCCCAGGCGTCCTTCAGGTCATAGGTCCATACGCCGTTGACGCAGTCGCTCTTCCAGGTGTGGTCCCCCGAGGAAAGAACATGATACGTTCCGTCGATCACGCAGGTCTTGATCCTGGTGGATCCGAATTCGATCCCCAGGGTCTTTTTTTCTTTGGACATCATCAATTCCCCCGCTTTCTTGGTAATGCTTCCGTTCTCTCCATTATAAACAAATCCCATGTGATTGTCAAAACCCCGGAAACGCGCCGACGGGGATAAGCATCGGAAACGCAAAAAAGCGCGAAATAGCGTGAAAAAACGAGAAATAATTGGAAATATCGCAAAAAACACCGGTTTTTCCTGGAATTCGGATGCATTTGACTTACTTTGACCTTTATGCTGTTTGACTTTCTTTGACTTTTGATGTATCCTTATCTTGTCACTGGGAGATGCGTTCCCGGGGGCCTCCGGTAAATCCGGAGCACAGATTATCAATCAGCGTATGGGCCCAGGCGCCCGATAAAGGAGGAAATGATTATGTATAGCTTGATTCCTTTCAATCACAGGAACATTCTGAACCGTGCCAACGAACTTTTTGACGACCGCTTTTTCCGCTCTTTCTTCAACATGAACGACTGGATGGGCAGCGCGGGCTTCCGGGTTGACATCCGCGAAAACGCCGACAACTACGTCCTGGAGGCGGAGCTCCCCGGCGTCAGCGAGGACAAGATCAGCCTCTCCTGCGAAAACGACACCCTGACCATCGGCGCCGACTACAACGAGGAGAAGAAGGACGAAAAGACCTGCTACTCCGAGCGCCGCACCGGCCACCTGGAGCGCTCCTTCAGCCTGGAGGGCGTTGTGCAGGATCAGATCAGCGCCGAATACAAAAACGGTATTCTGTATGTGACCCTGCCCAAGGAACAGCCCGCCAAACAGCCCGGCCGCAGGCAGATCCCCATCGGCAAGCCTTCGGGCGACGACCAGGCGAAGATCGAAGAGTAAAACCGAAACCGCTTTTAATCCGCAAAGGCACAGGACCGGCCCCGGGGCGAACGCTCTGGGGCCGGTTTTTGTTTTGCGTTATTACGAGGGCCCGGGATATCCGGCGCTGCCGGGCCGTGCGCGGCAAGGCAGTTTTGCGGGGGTGTCGCCTCTCCCCCGCGCCGCACCGATTGTCGCGCTTCCCGGGGCCTCCGCGGCCCCGGACCCCGCGGCATGGGCGTTTGCCCCTGCACCCCGATTCGGCGATCGGGCGGGTTGAATACAATAAACAGTCTTCGCCTGAATGAGAATGGGTAAAGCTTTCACGTTGATGCACAGGGAAAGGGTGTCCTTACAGGCCTGCACGGAGACGGAGAACCGTCACTGTGTTATTCTGTCCGCATCCTTTTTTCGTTCGCTTTTCCTGCGCTTTTATGATATATTTATTTTGGTTTGTAACTGTTCAGTCGTGTGTGAAGGAGAACAAACGTATGGCAGCAGCGGGGAGGTATCGGAGGGATCTCCCTCCGATTATGATCCGTTTCAGCGGCA
>CADANQ010000134.1 GCA_902789365.1 uncultured Eubacteriales bacterium | reverse complement strand
CCGGCGAGGCTCAGGACTCGGGGAAGGGGTTTTCCTTCCCCGGACTCCGTTCTTCGCCCGGGGGGTTCGCGGGGGGTACGGGTACCCCCCGCGGTATCTAAACTGTCCGCAGGACTGAACAGATACCAGCGGCAAAAGAAAACGGGTTCTTTAACAAAATCCGCATGAAGGCCATTCCTGCCCTCACCGGCGCTCAGGCATCATGAGCGTACGCCTTTTCTCAGGCCCGACTCTCTTGTCGGGAGAATTGCGGATACAGCCCTGACGGTTTATTTGCCTGATGTCTTTTTCTGGTTTGCGATGTATTTTGTGACCGTGTTCAGGAAGGATGTGAGGGATGCTTCATCCATATCGTAGACGCTGGGCAGATCGGCCTGGGCGACCCCGTCGTCCCAGTCGTAGATCGTATCCTCCAGCACGTTGGTATAGGTGAATTCCGCCGCCTTTTTGTGATCCGAGGCGTTGATTACGGTCAGGCTCACCTTGCAGTTATAGCCCTTGACCTCTCCCTGTTCCCCGTAATAGCCATGGAAGGGGAAGGAAACGTCAAACACCCAGAAGGAGGAGGCCAACTGGGGATTGCCGGTCACGATGCCTACATGGAAATGGTTGACGAGCTCTCCGAGGAGGTTCATAAAGTCATAGGACAGCGAGTCGCCCGCGTCCCAGCCGAGGCCGTAGGCTGCCTTCGCGCCGTCCCTGACCACCACGCAGATATAGCCGGGCCGGGGACCGGAGGGCTTGAATTTGGAGAAGTCGGTCCCGTAGAAGGCCTTGAAATCGGATTCCGTCCAGAAGAAGGGCTCGACGCAGTACTCGGCTTTGGGATTCGAGAGGGCTTCCTTCATTTCGTCGGAAACATAAGGGGCTTCATAGACCGAGAATCCCAGGTTTTCCGGCTCCTCAAGCCCTTGCGTGTCATAGAGGTAGATCGACCTGTACTCCCTGTCCGGGAAATCAAGCAGCTTCCGGCGGGAATCGCCGTCCTCGGAGGCGATGTTGGCGCAGGCGGTCTCAAAGTAATCCAGCACGCCGTTTTCCTTTGCGATCGCGCGCATTTCCTTTACGACGTTTTCGGGATCCAGCCCTTCCTCCAGCGCGGTTTCTCCGGCTGAAAAGAGGCCGCCCAGGCTGTAAAACCCGTCGTACAGGAAATGGCTGACGTGAACGTTGATCCTCTCGTCGGCCACCACCTTGCCTTTTTTGTCCAGCGCGAGGTACTTGTATCTGCTTTCACGGCAGAAGCTTTCGGCCGGGCTGCCGGAGCGGACGGTGAAAACGGTTTTCTTGGACGTGTGCTCTCCGGAAAATACGTTTTCCCCAATCTCCGTCAGGCTTTGCGGAAGCGTTACGGAAACAAGGCTTTCACAGTCCGTGAAGGCGTCTTCGCCGATGGATACCGTTCCTTCGGGAATAACGATTTCCGAAAGGGAATCGCAGTACCGGAACGAGCTGTACCCGATCGTTTTCAGCGTATCGGGGAGGCGGATGTCCTTGAGCATCGGCAAGGAGTTAAACGCGAATTCCCCGATGCTGGTAATCCCGTCCGGGATGACGACGCGCTTTATGCTCTCGCTGCCGGAGAACGAATAGTCGGCGATGACGTTGACGGGAAAGCCGAAAGCGCTGCCCGGGACCTCCACGGTCTCTTCTTCCGTTTCGGCGTGGTAGGAGATCGACAGGCTGCCGTCCTCCAGGGGATGGATGGCGAAAAGCATGTTTTCACCGAGGAAAGGGCACTCGTCTAAATCGTCCGGGAAGCTGCCGTCCTCCACGCGGCTGTAGGCGCACAGGCCGTAGTAGTCAAGGATCAGTTTTCCGTCGATCCAGTTCAGCCGGCATTCCTCGGCATAATCCTCGTCATATTCCTCGCCTTCATAGAAAACGGAAAAGTACAGAGTATTTCCGCTCACCCGGAACACACCGGATGTGAATTCGGGATAATAACCGCTGTTTATGAGCATGTCCATGCGTCCCTTTTCCGGGTCAAAGCGCAGCATCCTGAATTCGACGGATTCGTGAGAAGTCCATTCATCGCATGATTCAAACCCGAACCAGGTCCCCTCCAGCAGGGCGTTCAGATCCGTCCCCTCCGGAATGACGCTTTCCTGGGCGGGGGCCTGACCGGGCTTGAATCCCTTGGAGGAAGTGTCCACCCAAATGGCGGGACGGATGCCGACGCCGCCGTGGTTGGCGTCAAGGCTTCTCCTGGCGCCGCCGCGGGTCACACAGAGAACGTCGGATTGGTAATTTCCGGGCGAACGGAGCAGCCAGCAGCCCGGTTTGCCGGTTTCCGCGCAGTCGGCCCCCCGCGCGACGGCGCAGTCCGTGGCGGTGCACAGCCGTTCGCTGTCTTCGGTGAAGTAGACCTCGAAGGCTTCATGCCAGCTTAGCAGGAACACGTAATCCTGCGTATTGTTTCCGCCGTGAGAACGGGTGAATTCGGGGTATCCCTGAGCGTCGCCGTTGTCCACATCGGTTTTCAGAATCGCGGAGCGCTCTCCTTTGGTGAAAGCCGTATTCAGAAACTCGTCGTTGAGCCAGAGACGGACGCCGCTTTCCTCCCAGGTGACCGATTCGTTTTTTCCGGAATACCATTTTGCGTCCAGGATCCGGCGGCTGAGCAGCAGCGCTTTCTCCCCCCGCACTTCCAGTACCGTCCATTCGATGGGCTCGATCCCGGTGTTCTGCAGGTAGTTTCCAAAGGTTACGGTGTCGCCGGCCGACAGCGCGCCGGCGTCGGCCCGGGCCGAAAAGACGGCCGGGCATGCCAGGACGGCCAGCAGAAGAGCGAAGGCGAAAAGCTTCTTCATGATCCAAACCTCCTTTTTAAGTAAAAGGGATACGGTTATTCCCGCTTCTGTTCTTTTTCTCCCGTGAAAAGCGCCGGGATAGGGGGAAAAGGACGCCGCCCGGGGAGCGGCGCATCCCGTGCCGGGACCGTTGTTATGGAATTGGCCGGCCGCATACCGGAGCGTCTCACACCGGCCGAACCGTTCTCTGCCGCCGGCGCGGCAGCCTTGAAAGCGTTCCTTTTCGGCGCAGGGGATGGGATACGAATGCGCGGCTGCGCGTTGCTGCCATTATTTTATAGGATTTTCGGGGGGCTGTCAATCACCGCGCGATGTGTCGCGCGGGATGCCCGGAGGCGTTCGCGTTCCTGTCGGCGCGTGTACTCCGGCGCGGCGAAAAATCGCCGGGGATTTCTCCCCGGCGGATCTTTTTGCGCGCGCCGTTCCTGTCATGCTTTTCCCGCTCGCGGACCCTGTGCTCCCACTGACGGGCGTATTTGTGCTCCTTCCAGCCGGTGCTTCGGCGGGCCCTTTCATTAAACCAGTCCCGGTCGTCCACTTCCGCCGCGGCGGTCCTGAGCCTTCCCCGGGGTTCCCATTTCGCGATGAAGCCGCCCTCATCGTCGTACAGATCCCCGGGGACGATGCCGCGGATATAGAAGCCGACGCGGCCCGCCTGTCCGCCACGGCTTCTGCTGTGCCTCCTGCGCCGGAAGCTGAAGCGGAACCGCGGCGCGGTCTGAACCTCCCCCGTGTCCCCGTGCAGCACCGCCGTGATTACGTCGGGGAGGAAGAGGCGCGCGTCCACGGTCCTTCCCCCGGCGTCGTGAAACCACCAGTCCCAGTTTTCCTCAATCCTGCCGTACCACTGCATATCCTTCACGGAATACCGGCCCTCCGCGGTCACCCAGACGCGGGCGGGACGCCCCGCGGATGCCTGACGGTCGATGACGCTGTTGACCCACCGGGCCGGATCGGCATATCCGAAGGTCTCGGTATGGCGGGCCAGGAACCTTACCAGCGCGAAGCTTCCTTCAAAAACCCGGTCCTTTACGCCGGGGGCGGTCTTCCAGGCCCGGGCGGCTTTGTCATACTCCGTCACCGGGGTCATGAAGATGCGCGGGTCTTCCCGTACAATGAACATTTTTGCTGTCGGGTCCCCTCCGGTGAGGCGGCTTTGCGGGGGACCGGTTCCTTAACCGTTATAGAGCCTCACGATCGGCCGCCGGAATAAAACGCGGTCCTGAACATGGCGCGGGCATCCTTTCGTTTTTGCTCCGGTCTGACCGAACGGTCTCCCGGGACAATCCCAGTATAACAAGATACCGCGGAAACCGCATTAAACCGATGGTTTAATCACCTGCTCCGGGTACAGGGATCCGGCGACGCGTATCGGACACGGAACGCTTCAAAAAGGCAGTACGCGAAGGGGATAGGATCGGGGTGCGGGGGCAGCGCCGCTGCCGCGGGGGTTCGGGGGCCGCGCAGGCCCCTGAATGCCGCGGAACAGAACGGGAAACAAAGAAAGAAACAAAAGCGCTGCCGCGGAATCGCTTCCGCGGCAGCGCAAAATAACATAGTGGAAAGAACTCATCCTCCGCGTTTCGTAAACCCCGCGGGTAAAACGGACGGAGTAACTGTTCAGTCGTGTGTGAAGGAGAACAAACGTATGGCAGCAGCGGGGAGGTATCGGAGGGATCTCCCTCCGATTATGATCCGTTTCAGCGGCAT
>CADANQ010000133.1 GCA_902789365.1 uncultured Eubacteriales bacterium | reverse complement strand
GGAAACCGGCACCGCCGGCGGGTTGGGGACTCGGGGAAGGGGTTTCCCTTCCCCGGACTCCGTTCTTCGCCCGGGGGGTTCGCGGGGGGTACGGGTACCACCCGCGGTATCTGTTCTGTCCGTAGGACTGAACAGATACGAGTGAAGTTTTGGAAGGGTTTGAGAGGAACTTTGGAGCGGTCCGATTCGGAGACGGGACCGGGAAGGAGAGATTATTATGAGCCTGGAAAAATACTGCGGGGTGATCCCCGCCTTCTATGCCTGCTATGAGGACGACGGAAAGGTATCCGTTCCGCGCACGAAGGCCCTGGCCCGGCACCTGGCGGGCAAGGGCGTGAAGGGGCTGTACGTGTGCGGCTCCTCGGGCGAATGCATCTATCTGGAAAAAGAGGAGCGCATGGCCATCCTGGAGGCGGTCATGGAGACGGTGGGCGGCATGTGCACCGTCATTGCCCACGTGGCCTGCAACAACACGGAGGAGTCCCGTCAGCTGGCGGCCCACGCCGAATCCCTGGGGGTCGACGCCATCGCCTCCATCCCGCCCATCTATTTCCGCCTGCCGGAATACGCCATTGCCAAATACTGGAACGATATTTCCGCCGCCGCGCCGAACACGGATTTCATCATCTACAACATCCCGCAATTGGCCGGCGTTGCCCTGACGCCCTCCCTGTTTAAGGAGATGCGCAAAAACCCGCGGGTCATCGGCGTCAAGAATTCATCGATGCCCACCCAGGACATCCAGACCTTCGTCCGCCTGGGCGGGGACAACTGCGTGGTGTTCAACGGGCCCGACGAGCAGTTCATTTCGGGCCGGGCCATCGGCGCTTCCGGCGGCATCGGCGGCACCTACGGCGTTATGCCGGAGCTGTTTTTGAAGATGGACGAACTGTTCCGGGCGGGAAGGGTTCCCGAGGCCCAGCCCATCCAGCACGAGGTCAACGACATCATCGGCGAAATGTGCGCCTGCAAGGGCAACATGTACGCCGTGATCAAGAAGATCCTGGAGATCAACGAAGGGCTGAAGACGGGAGGCGTGCGCGCCCCCCTGTATCCCCTTCAGGAGGAGGACCTTCCGAAGGTCGAAAAGACGGCCGAAAGGATCCGCGCGGCGATAAAAAGGTTCTGCTGACAAAAGGGAACGGAAATGAAAACCGATTGACAACCGGCAAAGGATAACCGATAATTGACAATGGTCCCCGGATCATTGTCAATTATCGCTTTGCGGGCACAAACAGCAGCCGGGACATTCCCGGCCGGAAGGAGCGAATATGAAGCTTGAAGGCGCAGTCGTCCATTTCCTCGGCGATTCCATCACCGAGGGCTGCGGCGCGTCCCGCACGGAAAAAGGATTCGTCGCCGTGCTGGAAAAAATGTACGGGCTGAAAAAGGCCAACAATTACGGGATCGGCGGCAGCCGCATCGCCCGGCAGATCGTCATAACGGAAAACATCTGGGACCGGGATTTCTGCATGCGGTATACCGAGATGGACGAGGAGACCGACGCGGTGGTGGTCTTCGGCGGCACCAACGATTACGGCCACGGGGAGGCGCCCCTGGGCGCGCCTTCGGACCGGGAGCCGGACACCTTTTACGGGGCCTGCCATTACCTGATGCGGGGCCTTCTTGAGCGCTGGCCGGACAAGCCCATCTGTTTCCTGACGCCCCTGCACCGCCTGTGCGAGGACGACCCGAAGGGCGAGGGGGGCCTGAAGCGCTTCTCCGCCGCGCCGCTGGCCGTCTACCGGGACATCCTGATGGAGTGCGCCGCCTTTTACGGCCTGCCGGTACTGGACCTGTGGTCCGTCTCGGGCATGCAGCCGAAGGTGGAGGCCGTCCGCGAGCGCCTGATGCCCGACGGGCTGCATCCCTCGGACGCGGGCCACGAGATCCTGGCGCGGAAGATCGGGCAGTTCCTTCTGACGCTGTAAGCGCCGGGGACATTTTTGCGGCGTCCGGAAATCATGAGAGCGCGCCTTTTTACTAACGCGGCTCTCGTATCAGGGGAGAATCTATGGCCGGGATATGGATCCGCCTTATGCGGAAAAACAGAATCTGGAAGGATGTCATCGTCGGCTGCGGCCGGGAGGAGTGGACCCGGGCCCTGCAGCAGGGCCTGGAAAAGCTGGATGTCGCCCGCCCGCTGCTGATCGAAAAGCACGAAAGGGACTGGGCGGAATTCGGCCAGACCCGTTTCCTGAAGGAACATTTCATGGAGGACGTGGCCTTTGACCGGATGGAAGTGGAATGGATCGATCCGGAGGCCGGGAAGAAAACCAATGAAAAATATCTTTAAGGTTTCCGCGGCTCTCCTCGCGGCGCTGGTCCTGCTCATCCCGGCGCCGCTTTCGCGCGCCGAGGGACCGGGGGTCGTCATTTCGGAGATCATGGCGGCCAACGACGTGTGGAAAAACGGCCGCCACGACGACTGGGTGGAGATTCGCAACATGTCCTCCTCCACGGCGGACCTGTCGGGCTGGCACCTGAGCGACAGCGCGAAGAAACCCGAAAAATTCACCTTTCCCCAGGGCACGAAGCTCAAAAAAGGGGAATGCCTGCTGGTGTACTGCACCGACCGGGACGAGGGCCCCGGCTCGGGCAGCGTATTTTACGCGCCCTTCAAGCTGTCCCAGGAAGGGGAATCCGTAATCCTCACCGACAGGGACGGCGCGGCGGTCGACAGGGTGGTTTTCGTCAGCCAGCGGGCCGGGGTCAGCTACGGCGTGGATCCCTCCGGGGCCATCGGCTACCTGGACACGGCCACCCCCGGCAAGCCCAATACCGGCACGGCCTACGCCCGGCGGACCGAAGACCCCGTTCTTCTGACGCCCGGCGGCTTCTGCCAGGGCCCCGTCACGGTGCGCGCCGAGGGCGCGGAGGGGGCGGTCCTCCGCTATACTCTGGACGGCGAGACCCCGACGGAAAAATCCCCGGCGCTCGGGGCGGAGGGCCTCAGACTGAACGCCACCGCCGCCGTCAGGGTAAGGGCGTTCCGCGAGGGCGAGCTTCCCTCGGGTACGGCCTGCGCCACCTATATCGTGGACGAGCCCTCCCCGGTGCCGGTGGTCTGCCTGACCTCCGACGACAAATACCTTTTCAACGCCAAAACAGGCGCCCTGGTCAAGGGCAGCGGCTCCACCCCGAATTACGAAAAGGAACTGGAATACCCGGTCCATATCGAATACTACACCCCCGACGGGGAGTGCCTCCTGAGCCAGACGGGCTCCTTCACCGCGGCGGGCCATTCGGCCAGGCAGAACTCCCAGAGGTCCATCGCGCTGTACGCCCGGGGCGTCTTCGGGCAGGACGAGTTCGCCTTCAATCCCTTCCCGCACCGGGACTATACGTCCTACCACAGCCTGCTGCTCAGGAACAATTCCGACGCCTTTTCCACCCGTCTCAGGGACCCGGTCATCTCCTCCCTGGCCGAGGGGCAGGGCATCCTCTACCAGGACGCCCTGGCGGTGCAGGTCTATATCAACGGCCGCTACTGGGGGCATTACAACCTGCGGGAGAAGATCAACAAATATTTCATCGCCCAGTGGGAGGGCGTGACCGACGAGGACGACATCGACGCCATCGATATCCTGGCCCGCACCGGGTCGGACAGCTACGTCCAGAACGGCTCCAACGCCGACTGGCTGGAGCTGTGCGAATTCTGCAGGACCAGGGACCTGAGGGACCCGGACAACCTGAATTACGTCCTGGACCGCCTGGACGTGGACAGCCTGTTCACCCACGCCGCCTTTGAGATGATCATCGGCAACAACGACATCACCAACGTGCGGGTCTACCGGGTGCCGGGCGGCAAATGGCGCTACCTGCTCTTTGACGTGGAGGCGGGCTTCCTCAGCCTCAAGGAGGGGCCCATCAGCAACTACATCAAGCCCGTGAAGTCCAAAATCCAGGCCTTCCGGCACGAGCCCCTCAACGCCCTTCTGAACGTTCCGGAGTACCGGGATAAGTTTCTCCGCCGCTTTGCGTCCCTGCTGGAGGAATGCTTCCAGTGGCCCTATGTGGAGGCGCATTTCGCCCCCTGGGAGGAGGCGGTGCTCTCGGTGTTCGACAGGCAGTACGCCCGGTGGCCCTACCTTACCCTTTCCGACTGGAGGCAGAACGTCAGCGCCGTCAAGTATTACGCCCGCATCCGCCCCAAAAAGATCGTCGGCCTGCTGGCCGCGCGGATGAAGCTGACGGACCGGGAGGTCGAAGAATATTTCGGCCCCGTCCTGCGCCTGCTGGAGGAGACCAACACGCTGGATTGAGACGGGGCTTATCCTCCTCCGCTCGTAACTGTTCAGTCGTGTGTGAAGGAGAACAAACGTATGGCAGCGGCGGGGAGGTATCGGAGGGATCTTCCTCCGATTATGATCCGTTTCAGCGGCATGTAACGGCCTATCGGGTACACGGTCCCGATGCCGCCCCGGCGAGGGGTGAAACGGAATGACACCCCGAACCGTTCCCGCAGGAGAGGTTCGGGGTTCGCACCCGGCCGGCGGTGCCGCTTGGACGCAGGAAAGTAAGCGCCGCCGGCGAGGCTCAGG
>CADANQ010000132.1 GCA_902789365.1 uncultured Eubacteriales bacterium | reverse complement strand
ACCATTGCCTTCCCATTGTACAGCTTAGGCAATGAGATGTCCCTCGTCTATGGCTGGCTGCCATGAACATGGGGCTTATATATAGTAACAGATGAGTATCAGTCCTCGTCCCCGGCCTTGAAGTTGTAAATGGGCCTGATTACCCGGTCGATGCGGACCGTATCGGAGATATTGTTCACGATGGCCTCCATGGGCTTATAAGCCATCGGCGCCTCGTCCAGCGTGCCCTGATTGACGGAGGTGGTGTAGATTCCCTCCATCTCCTTTTTCATCTGCGACACGGTGAGGGACGACCTGGCTTCGCTGCGGCTCATGATCCGTCCGGCGCCGTGAGGCGCCGAGCAGTTCCAGTCCTCGTTTCCCTTCCCGGTGCAGATCAGGCTGCCGTCCCGCATGTTCATGGGGATGATCAGCCTTTCCCCCTCCCGGGCGGAGGTGGCTCCCTTCCTGAGGATCATGGCGTCGGTATCGATGTAATTGTGCACCGACGTAAACTGGTCCTCCGCATGGAACTTCATTCCGCGGACGATCTCGTCCATCATCGCCTGCCGGTTGAGCATGGCAAATTCCTGCACGATGCGCATATCGTGAATGTAATCGTCAAACAAATACCCTGAGCAGTACGCAAACTGTCTCGGCACGCCGGTTTCCTTTTCCCGTGATCCTTTGGCCTCCTTCAGAGCCTGCGGCAGCTCCCTCTCACGCCCCTGCGCCTTATATTCCGCAATCAGCGCGTTCATCATCTCCTCTATGGCGCGCTTGTCCGACCCGGTCATCTGGAGCGCGGCCTGCTTCTGGTAGTACCCTGCCACCTCCAGGCCCAGATGGCGGCTGCCGGAGTGAATCACCAGATAGATCTCCCCGTCCTCTCCCCTGTCGGCCTCGATGAAATGATTGCCTCCGCCCAGGGTGCCCATGGACAGCACGGCGTTTTCCATCCGGATATACTTTGCGCATTTGAGCGCTTTCAGGTCCGCCCGGTCTGCGTATTTGTGGGCTGTTTTCCGCTTGTCAAATCCGGCGGGCACCGTTTCGTGCACCACCCTGTCCAGCTTTGCCGGCTCCAGGCGGCTTTCCCTCAGCCGCGCCACCTCCATGCCGCAGCCGATATCCACCCCCACCAGATTGGGCACCACCCGGTCCTTCACGGTCATCGTGGTGCCCACGGTGCAGCCGGCCCCGGCGTGCACGTCCGGCATCATCCGGATGCGCAGCCCCCCGGCAAACTCCTGGTCCAGCAAAAGCCGGATCTGGGCGATGCTTGCCTCGTCCACCAGGTCCGTAAAAATTTTGGCGCTGTTATATTTCCCCGTCAGTTCGATCATACATACTCCTTCTTATATCTCCGCGGCCGTTTTTTCTTCGCGGCTTTCGCTGAGTTTCGTCCACTGCACCAGGCCGTACACGGCGTTGATCAGATCATTCAGCAGATGTAAACATAAGCGCGTCAACCGCTCTTGCCGGAACCATGCTTCAGATTGATATATCTTTCATACACTCTTTCCACCGCTGCTTCCAGCATACCCTGATCACAGTCTTTTAATTCCATACATATCGAGCATACAGCATCGGTCAGCATCCAGGTTTCCAGCTCCATTTTGTATTTAGCCGCTTTTTTCTCCGCCATCGGTCATCTGCATATCCTCAAAACGCCTGAAGGGATTTGAAAGGATATTGCGCTGTATCTCGCTGTCGGTTGCGTCCTCACGGCAATAGACACTGTTCGGCTTTTCAACCGGAAGGCCCGCGTTGTCCACAAAGTCGAACACAATCAGGCTTTCCTTGCCCTCGGCAAGGCGCATGCCGCGGCCCAGCCGCTGGGTGTAAAGCACCCTGCTCATGGTGGGCCGGGCCATAAAGAGCACCTCTGTTTCAGGGCAGTCCCAGCCCTCGTTCAGAAGATTGCAGGCACAGATAACCCTGATCTTCCCGGAAGCGAACCTTTCCGTCATTTCATTGCGTTCAGATACATGCCCGGGCAGGTGGCTTGCGTCGTCGTCGACTTCGATCGCCACCCGCCTGCCGCCGTTTTCAAGCAGGAAATCGGCAAAGCGGCTGTCCTGATATATGTCATAAAAGGGGTATTGGGAGTACAGGCAGCCTGTCTTCTCGGCGCCGAAGGTATCCTCAAACAGGCGGATGAACAAATCCTCCGCCCCGGACCCTGACGCGGACCGCATTGTCAATGCCGGTCACCCCTTTTTCCGTTCCCACGGGAATGATGCGTTAACATTCCATATTTTATCATTCCTGTTTGTCCCTGTCAAACCAAGGGCATTTTTTCAAATCATCCCGTTTATTGAAACGCCATCTCGCGCCATCCAAATAATTCCGAATAAGTCGCGGCCGGGGGATTTTTCCCGGCCGCGTTTTCCGAGTGATTTTGTGTTTTTCCGCTTCGCCACCTTTTCCTCGTTTCTCCCTTTTTCATTGCCTGATCTCAATCACATGCAGTCCAGGTGTTCGCCGCAGGCCTTCAGAAGGGCCACGTTCCAATCCAGGTCCGGCAGGGCCGCGGCCGACAGCATGACGTCCGGGTCCACATACCTCATCAGCTTGGCGGATTCCAGAACCAGGCGGCCCCATTCGCCGACGCCTTTGGCGCCTAGCTCCCACGAGCCGTAGTTTTCGTTGCCGATGGACCAGTACCTGACCCCGTAGGGCTCACTGTGCCCGTTTTTCGTCCGGAGGCGGGCGTACTCTCCCTGATCCTTCAG
Organism: uncultured Eubacteriales bacterium; assembly: GCA_902789365.1. Taxonomy (GTDB): domain Bacteria; phylum Bacillota; class Clostridia; order Christensenellales; family Aristaeellaceae; genus RUG756. The sequence continues at coordinate 5,263 of CADANQ010000132.1, read as the reverse complement.
GTTGCAGTATTCCACCCAGTCGCTCATTTCCTCCGGCGTGCCTGTGCCGGCGTTTGTGCAGATGTAGGGCTCGCACCCGATCCTGCGGCACAGGGCGACATATTCGTCCGTGCCGAACAGGTTGGGGTCCTCCACCCGCCAGCTTTTGTCGAACACCGGGGTGCGTTCCGGCCCCACGGCCTTTTTCCAGTGATAGCTGGACACGAAACACCCGCCGGGCCACCGAAGGATGGGCACCCGTATTCTGCGCAAGGCCTCCAGCACGTCGGTCCTGAAGCCGTCCTCGTCGGCGAAGGGGCTGCCGGGGTCAAAGACGCCGCCGTAGATCTGCCGGTGAAAATGCTCGATGAACTGACCGTAGATCAGGCCGCTGCGTTTCTTCATAACCCTTCCGGGCCTTAACGTAAACGTATCGCCCTTCATGATACCGCTCCTTTCCGAAGCTGTCCGGATGCTCATTTACGGCCGTCCCCTTCAAAATGCCATTCCAAAGCTTCGCTTTCCGCTCTTCACTCCCGAGCGAGCAAAGAGCGCGTCAGTCGATCCGCAGAATCAGCCGCAGCACGTTCTTTGCGGCCTTCTCCATATCCTCCCAGCCGGTGGCCATCTTCATGTCGTTCCCGGCCGCGACCTCCTTGTAATGCTCGCCCAGGGTCCACCAGTCGGTGGTCACCATGCCGTCAAAACCCCATTCCTCCCGGAGAACGCCGGTAAGCAGGTCACGGTTTTCGCTGGCCCTGTGCCCGTTGACGATGTTGTAGCTGGACATAATTGACCAGGGATGGGCTTCCCTGACCACGATTTCGAACTGCTTCAGGTAGATTTCCCGGATGGCGCGTTCCGAAGCCCGGGAATCGCAGCCGCGGCGGTTGGTCTCCTTGTTGTTCAGGGCAAAGTGCTTGGGCGTGGCGGCGATGTGCTCCGACTGGATGCCGCGGACCATGGCGGCCGCCTGTTTGCCCGCCAGCAGCGGATCCTCGGAAAAATATTCAAAGTTCCTGCCGCACAGGGGATTGCGGTGGATGTTGACGCCCGGCGCCAGCCACACCATGATGTTGTTTTCCTTGCATTCCAGCGCGGCCGCCGCGCCGACCCGGTATGTGATCTCCGGGTCCCAGGTGCTGCCCAGCAGCGTGGCGCAGGGGAAGGCGGTGGTGGTGACCCCCAGTCCCTGATGGAAGCGCACACCCGCGGGGCCGTCGGCCGTCATGATGTTGGGAATGCCGTACCTTGCGTTGTTGCCGTAGCCGAAGGTGTTGGCCAGGCCTACGTTGGGCTGCCCGCCCAGCAGGCACGCCAGGTCCTCGTCCGGCAGAGCGGAAACGAATTCCTCCAGGGTCATTTTCCCGTCGGCCACATCCTTAAGCTTCATCCCGTCCCCGCCGCGGCCGAAGTTCTTCAGCCTCGGCACCGCGCGCACCTCGGGGGTGGCATGGATCTCGTCGTGGGTCATCGGGGCAAGGGCGGTGTAATTGAAATCGTTGCAGGGCGACGTGGGAAGGCTTTCATATGTTCCGTCCGCCTTCAGGCGCTTTTCAAGGCAGGTGGGAGCCAGCCGCTCCGTCAATTGACAAATGACCCGGTCCTCGTCAAGGGTCAGGGTTTCGGCCGCTTCCTTCACGTCCCGTACGCTGGTACCGATGTAGAAACGGTATACGCCCTTTTCCATCACCCAGGCGGAGCGGGCCGCTTTGCCAAGGTCGTCATAGGAAGCCATGGACCCGACCGGGAACCGGATGATGACGTATTCCGATTCGCCGGGGGCCAGCAGGCGGGTCTTGCGGTATCCCGCCAGGACGCGGGCGGGCTTCCCAAGCTTCCCCTGCGGCGCGCTGTAATATACCTGCGCCACCTCGCGGCCCGGGCGGTCCCCCACGTTGGTCACCGTGACCGACGCGCATACCTCGCCGTCCGCGACAACAGCCTTCTCTCCGCTCAGGGCAAAGCGGGTGTAGCTCAGGCCGTACCCGAAGGGATACACCACCTTGTCCCCGGCGCCGGGAATGGTCTCGAAATAGCGATAACCGACATAGATGTCCTCGGTGTAGTCCGCGTATTCGTCGCTGTCATAAAAATGCTCGCAGCCGGGATAATCGTCCAGTTCGGCGGCATAGGTATCCGTCAGCTTTCCCGACGGGTTATACAGGCCCATCAGCAGCTCCGCTTCGGCGCAGCCGCCCTCCATGCCGCCCTGGAAGGCCATCAGCAGCCCCTGAACGCGCGGATGATCCCTGAAATAAGCGGTCTCCACCATGCCGCCCACGTTAAGCACCACCACGGTTTTTTCAAACGCGGCCGACACGGCCTCAACCATGCGCCTTTCGGCGTCCGACAGGTAAAAATCGCCCCTCTCGAACAGCACGTCGCTCATGCTGACGGCGTCCCCGGTCACCGGCTCCTTCCGGGTGATTCTGGCGCGGGGGGATTTGCGGTCCCACCCCTCGCCGGAAAAACGGCTGATCGAGATCACCGCGGTATCCGTAAATGCCCGGGCCCGGATGAGAAGGTCCCCGGGCACCTCGGGTTCGGCCACCATGCCCGGAGCCCAGCGGGCCGCGTACATGTCCCTGACGTAATCCCGGTAAAAATCCGCCGTGCCGGAAAACACATTTTCCTCCCCGGCGATCTCACGGAACCCGTCGTACAGATTGCGGATATAGGGCACCGTCACGTCGCCGCTGCCGCCGCCGCCCTTGACGTAATCGAAGGTCGCCTTGCCGAACAGCGCCACCCGGCATCCGCGTTTCAGCGGCAGAACGCCGTCCTCGTTTTTAAGCAGCACCATGCCCTCCCGGGCCGCCATGCGGGACAGCGCGATATGCTCCGCCCCCGCGGTGACCCGCCGTCCGTCTTTTCCGAGGGGTATGCCGGGCAGGCAGCGCGCCCTGATCCACTTTTCCATATGTTCATCCTCCTGTCGGTCCGTCAGCCCGGGGCATTCCCCGCGCTGTTATTCGCTTCAATTTCTCCGCGGCCGGCGCGGCCGTTCAGGATAAGTTTATCCCTTAAAGCCGTCTCTATGTCAACCCCCGGAAAGGCCGCGGCGCGTAATTATTTGGCGGCGGAAGCGAAAAGTTATTGACTGCAGGCGGGGCGCATGCGGTAAAATGAAACAGCGGACCCAGACCGCGCCATTTATCAGAATATTCGTTCACGGAGGATAAACGCATGGATTATGAAAACATGACCCTCGGTTCCCTTTTAAGCGATCCCCGCATTGCCCCGGCCGCGCCCAACGCCATCCGCGCGTGGGACCTTTCAAAGGAAGACGTATGGAACAAGACCCTGAAGCAAATCAGGGAGGAACACCTTTTTGCCGGCGACCTTGCCCTGGGCTTTGACAGGCTGTTCCGGGCCGCGGACACGGGCGACTGGGTATATCCCCTGTACAGCCCGGCGGAATGCGCCGGGGATCCGGCCACGGAAGGCCTCAACCTGGTCCGCTTTCCCTCCGGCGATCCCGCCGCCGACGAACGTCCCTTCATCCTGCTGGTGCCCGGCGGCGGATTCGTGAATGTGTGGAACCTGACGGAGGGCTGGCCGGTCGCCGCGCAGTTCAACCGTCTGGGCTATCATGTGTTTATCCTCACCTACCGGGTGGACGCGGAGGATAAGCTGCTGGAAAAGAACATGCGGGACTTTGCCCGCGCCCTGGAGATCATCCGGGATAACGCCGGCCGTTTCCATGTTCACGCGGACAGGTACATCACCTGCGGCTTTTCCGCCGGCGGGTACCTGGTGTGCCTGTGGAACACCTCCCTGGGCTATCCTGCCCACGGCCTGCCCAAACCGCAGGCAGTCTTTCCCGTCTATCCCGTCACCAGCCTGAAGGAGCGGATCCGTTACGGGGACACCGACCCGGCCTGGTCCCTGCGCCTGTACGGATGCTCCCTGGAAGAGGCCGCGCGGACCGAATACGACATTCCCGAACATGTGGAGCTTTTCCCGCCCTGCGCCGTTTTCCTCGCTGCCCAGGACGAGCTGGTGGATCCGGAAAACTCCAGGCTGCTGCACGATGCCCTGCGGAAAGCCGGCATCCCCTGCCTTATGGAAATCGGTCCCACCGGCGGCCACGGATTCGCCGACGGTGAAGGCATGTGCATGGCCGGATGGACCGGAAGGGCCGTAAAATGGTTTGAGGGGCTCAAATAAAGCCGGACTGCCGCTGCAGCGTCGGCCATACCGCTTCACACTCATTCCGCGAATTAATCAGCTTACAAATCGTTTTATAAATATATTCCCGCAGGGATTCCGCATCGGCGGTCCCCGGGCCGCCACGCCCCCCCAACACGCGGCAGCCACATCGAAGGCGATTCCCCGGCCGCCCGCCTTACAACACGCGTCAATCCGGGCAAAGGAAACTCCCCGGGTTCTCGCCTTTCCCCCGCGTCCGCAATCCCGGCGCTGTGGCGGCCTTACAGGCCGCCGCTACATTGCCAACCGAATCCCCTCGTCGGACACCGTGGGACTTTCGATAATCTCTTCCCCGGAAACGGATTCCCCATGAGATACGGCGGCCCCCGCCATGTTCAAACCCAACCGTTAAAAAAGAGACTGCCGCGACTTTGCAGCAGTCTCTTTTTTATCCGGTTATCAATTACTTGCCGCGGGGAGCGCTCCAGTCATAGTTCTTCATGTGGATGTTCAGATGACGGGGCAGACCTTCGACCATCATCGGCTGATAATGGCCCTGGAATAAAGGCTTTGACCGACGAACGGCTGTCCATTCAGTATAGCCTTTCTCCCACCATTTGTTATTGTATTCCGTCTCATAATATTGAGGCAGATAGAGTGCTATTACAATCGGATCCCTTTTGCTCATGTATATTCATCCCTTATCATTCGTTGATCAGGCTGATAAATCTCTCGACAGCTCCATCTGCTGAATACTTCTGTAAACCAAATTCATAGCAGGAACGTGAAAGATTTTTATAGGACCGTTCATCCATCTCTGCCGCCTCTCTGAGCTTCTCGGCAAAAGCCTCATTATTTCTCGGTTCAATAAGGTAGCCGCTGATTCCCTCACTGACTTGTTCCGTAATCGCGCCAACATTAAATGCAATACAAGGCCGGCCATACCGATACCCGTCAATGACCACACCGGATTGTGTAGCTGAGTTATAGGGCAGAACGATCCAGTCGGCATTTGCAAAAGTCTCTGCCATCTCATCGTCACTTACATAATCATTGTTCATCGTCACATTCGGAAGTGCTTTTAGCTGTTCAGTCAGATCCTGAACAAGCGGGTCGACACGACCTACCG
>CADANQ010000131.1:5007-9626 GCA_902789365.1 uncultured Eubacteriales bacterium | reverse complement strand
CTCATAGGCATATTTAATCCCGGTTTTCTTGTCGGTCTGGTAGACGATGCTGGCCATAACGGTCCCTCCTTTCATGATGAATATATTATACACTATTTTCAAAAGAATGTAAAGTATTAAATAGTTACAATTCTGTTAACTATGTTATCACTAATTAAAAAGGGTACCTCGTTTACAGAAGCACCCTCTTCGATATCTATTCATCTGTTTCTTGTCCGCCCGTACCGTGAACAGTAACGTATCAGGTGCTATTTCCGCGAAATCTCATGAAATCCTATTGACTTGTAAGCAAATTCTCTCTATAATACTTACATCGACAGCGCTTGACATAAGCAATCGCACAATGGAAAAGAGATTAGCCCCTGAAGATCATTCTGGACACCGACAAGAAAACCATCACCGTGCCGTGGAATTATTCGCAGAAATTGGAAGAAATCAATCGCATGGTCAAGGAATTTGGGGGCCCTGATGCACAGCCCAAGACTTTCAGCGGTTACATTGACGAATGCTGGAAAGAGGCCATGGCGCATTCTGACACCAATTTGAAAACCGCTTCCAAACCCGTAAAAAAATAAGTGGTGAATGACAATGGCAGCACAAAAGGGATCGAGAGTAACGCCCGATGAATTGATCCTGATGCACCAGCTATACAACAAGTATCACAGCTACGCACGGGTCGCAAGGGAAATTGGACGTTCTGCGTCCTGCGTATCGTACAACATCAAAATGAAGCGTGCGCCGAAAGTTGTGCGTGATACGTTCCCGGACACCGTAAGGGAGTAAACTCTTTGTTTATGTGGAAGGAGATATAACAATGAGAAGAATAACGGCTTTACTCCTTGTTCTATTGTCTTTATTCTCTTGCTTGACGGTTTTGGCTGAAACAGCTTCTTTTTCAGTTGAAACGATACCATTTTCAGAATTAAGCAATGAAGATATCATAAGTATAATCCAAGCAGCACAAGAAGAATTGACGAAAAGGAGCGAGAACGCTTCTTCATCTATTGTTCTTTTTGAGCAGGATGGAGTAACCTTGTACGCATTGGGAAGTGTTTCTGTTAATGGAACAAAGCTATTGATTGATGCTTTAATCGAAAATAAGTCAGATACAAATTCAAAATATATCTGGCCAGAATATTGGTCTGTTAATGGCTGGTCGGTAGAGCAGAACAGCGTATTTGATTGTGCACCAAATAGTAAAAGAAAACTGCAAATATCACTTTCTCTTAAAGATACTGATATTGTTTCTACAAATGATGTTAGTGTAATAAAAGGGAAAGTACATTTTCAGAACACGAAAAATCCTAATTCTGGCTTTGAATTATCAGTTGTTAATGGGCAGATTATAAGCCCCATTCCCAAAACTGAACAATCAACTATATCATCTAATCCTACTGCAACGCCTAATCCAACTGCTACACCTAAACCCAAACCTACTGCAACGCCAAAGCCAACGGATACGCCTAAACCTTCACCAAAGGTTGACGCTGCTTCTGTGCAAGCATTCTTCCAATCAATGGGAAGCAAGCAGAATATTTGTGAACAGATATTTGAGAAAGTTTGTGAAGTGGGAATGAATTCCACTAAAACCGGTAACTATTCTGCTTTTGTAAAAGAATTTGGAGATTCTTATTTATTGAATGCAAAGTGTTATTATGACAAGAAGCAGAATCATTTCTACATAACGCTGGATATTTCGTTTGGCGGTATTGTAACATCCACACAGCAATATTATTTTGAAATCACTGGAGATAACGATTTCAACCAGTTAGATGGGCCATCTATGGAAGTTGAAGATAATGAATGGTCAGGAGTATTTGCACATACCGAAAAAGAATGCTATGATGCGGCAATATCTTATATGAACAAGCAACGTTGGAAGGATCCAAGTTCAGTTACAATTTATGGATATACAGTTGCTTATGGAGTCGGAACATACACCTTCTATGTTGATTATGCTGCAAAAAATAGTTTCGGTGGAAATACAAGAAGTATATACATTATAGAGGTGGATGCATCAACTAATGAAGTAACAACAGCGTTTTCGACATGATAATTGAATAAGAAATCAGGGCATTCAATGAGGATAATAAGAATGCCCTGATTCTTTTTTGCACTATAATTATCGTATGGACTCTTGAATTGGTGAGGAGTACCAGAGAATGATTACACGATTTACTGAGAATTCCATCATTCAACTTCGCTATTATGTTTATATTCTTGTTGATCCCAGGAATAATGAAGTGTTTTATGTCGGAAAAGGTTCAGGAAATCGGGTGTTCATGCATGAAAGCGAGGACAGATATGGTGAAAAAAACTCTATTATAACAAACATTCAGGAAAGTGGGGCAGAAGTAAAAAAGTATATTGTATATTCAGGTATGAACGAAGCGGAAGCGTTTGCAGTTGAGGCAGGAATTATCAACTTGATAAACACTGCCTCATCCTTTCATTTTACTAAACTAACAAATGAACAAACCCCACATAATACATTTCTTCCATGCTTGACAGTAGATGAATATGATGCTCATTATTCAGGAAAGTCGCTTGAAATGTCAGATTTTCCCGATTCCGAAAAGATGATGCTTGTAAATCTTAAAACGAAATCGATGCAGGTACTATACTCACAAGAGTTGATACGCAATAAACTGTTGTTTTTTGGATCGATTTCTGGCAATCAAGAACGTCCATTGGTTTTGCTGCCAGTATTCAGAGGATTTATTGTTGGGGCGTATACTGTCCTTGAATGGAAAGTGGAAGAGCAAACTACTAAACGAACAACAAGGCAATACTATGTACCCAACACCATTGAGATCAATGATGCTTTATCCGAAAGATATAGTCATAAATGTGTTTCTTCCATCATGAAGCCAAATTCGCAGAAACATAAAATCGTACTCTTTGGAAAAACAACACAAATTTCCGTTGTTTAGCAGTTTTTTGTTTGAAGATATGTGTTCGCATAATGAACTAAGCAACTTTTACAGGGCTTCCGTTTACATCCTGATTTACAGTTCTTGAAACGTTTTTTTCCTCTTGGTATAATGCTAATGACAAGCTATGACAAAGAGTGTCATAGGCGATTTTCAAAATGACGCGAAACGGGCGAAAAGACATAGGATTGTCATTGAAGGGAGGGAAAAACCGAAAGAAGAAGATCGTTCGCGTGGAACGATCTTCACAAAAAACGTTGATTTTTCTTGGTTTCTTACTTTCCGAAGTACCTCTTGAGTAGTCCCTCAAAGGCCTTTCCATGCCGGGCTTCGTCCCTCGCCATTTCGTGCACGGTGTCGTGGATGGCGTCCAGGTTCAGGGCCTTGGCGCGCTTGGCCAGGTCGGTCTTGCCTGCGGTGGCGCCGTTCTCGGCTTCCACGCGCATTTCAAGGTTCTTCTTGGTGCTGTCGGTGACCACTTCGCCCAGCAGCTCGGCAAACTTGGCGGCGTGCTCGGCCTCTTCGTACGCGGCCTTTTCCCAGTACAGGCCGATCTCGGGATAGCCCTCGCGGAAGGCCACGCGGGCCATGGCCAGGTACATGCCCACCTCGGAGCATTCGCCGTTGAAGTTGGCCCGCAGGTCGTTCAGGATGTCCTCCGGCACGCCCTGCGCCACGCCCACCACATGCTCCGCGGCCCAGGTCATCTCGGCGTCCTGCCTGGTGAACTTGGACGCGGGAGCCTTGCACTGGGGGCACCTCTCCGGGGGCTGCTCGCCTTCAAAAACGTAACCGCAAACTTGGCATACCCATTTCGTCATGATGTTATCCTCCTGTTTTTCCCCCGCCCTCGGGCGGGATCCTCTTTGGTATCAGTGCTGCAAGCCATCCGGCTTTCTTCGCTCATTATAGCCGACTTGATACGGTTAGAAAAGAGCAACCGGACAAAATGATTTACCTCACCCTAAAACGCTCCACGTTTCAGGATCCGTCCGGATGACGGTGCAGTTGGGGATTTCGGTATCCCAGAAGCGGTCCAGGTCCGCCCTGCCGGACAGCACATACAGAACGGCGTGAAGGAAGGAGCCGTGGCTGACCGCCAGGGCGCTGCCCCGAAGGCCCGCCTCCATGTCCCGCAGCTTCCGGAGGCATTTTTCGGCCCGGTCGGCCAGGGCGGTGAAGCTTTCGCCCCCTTCCCCGGGCACAAAAAGGGAGGGCCGGGCTTTGAAATTGCGGATGTTTTCGTCCATCCGGGCGGCCGCCGCCGGGTCGTCGACGCGGTAGACCGCGCCTTCCAGGGATCCGAAGGCCATTTCGTGCATTTCCGGCACCACGGTCATCTTCTCCCCGCCGAAGCCCGTGATCAGCGCGGCGGTTTCACGGGCGCGGACAAGGGGGCTGACGTACACCCGGTCGAAGATCACGCCCTCGCGCCGCAGCCTGTCACCGCATTCCTTCGCCTGGAGGCGGCCTTTTTCGTTCAGGGGGACGTCCGTAAGCCCCTGGAGGCGGCGGGCCAGGTTCCAGTCCGTTTCGCCGTGCCTGATGAAATAAAGCGCCATGTCTTTCTCCTTTTGACCGTACGTACGCGTATCTGTTCAGTCCTGCGGACAGAACAGATACCGCGGGGGGTACCCGTACCCCCCGCGAACCCCCCGGGCGAAGAACGGAGTCCGGGGAAGGGAA
>CADANQ010000131.1:0-4995 GCA_902789365.1 uncultured Eubacteriales bacterium | reverse complement strand
TGCCGCTGAAACGGATCATAATCGGAGGGAGATCCCTCCGATACCTCCCCGCTGCTGCCATACGTTTGTTCTCCTTCACACACGACTGAACAGTTACACGTACGCAATTTATTCGGAAGGCATCAGGGCCAGCACCTTGTCCATTTCCGCCTCCAGGGCGTTTTCGTATTCCGGGGCATCCTGATCGGGCAGGGCGTCGATCATCCCGTGATATATGTGGGTTTTGCTGTCTTTCCATTCGCACAGGCACCAGCCTTCCCCCAGAAAATCGTCATATTCCACGGTAAAATAACCGGCCGCGCCGGACTCCGGATTCGAGCACATATAGATGCGGGCGCAGAGCGGCGTTTTTTCCGGCTTCGGCATCAGGAGGAGCAGCACCTCCGTCCCGTCTTCCCGCGTAAACTCCCTTACGCCGAACTCGCTCTCATCATAGTCGGAGACACATCCGTTTTTATAGGCAAGATCCTCCAGCATCAGCCCGGGGCCGTTCCTGCGCAGATAACTGATCAGGATTCCACGGCCCTGAAAGAAGTAATCGCGCAGCATGACGTGCTCAAAATAATACCTGACGTCGTACATCGTGACGGGTTCTTTCTCTTTCGCCGCCTCCGCTTCGCCGCAAAGCACGGCGCAGGGCAGCAGACAGAATGCCAGCAGCAGCGCGATCATCCTTTTCATGGCTGTTTCCTCCTATATTGTTTCTGTAAAGTTATTATACGCTATCCCGCAGGTCCCATCAAGCCCGGGGTTTGCAGACCGCTTTCCCCGCGGCGGGAGAAATGTCAAAGAGCGACGGTGTGCACCGTATTGCCGTGTTCCCGGATCAGCCTTATCAGGTCCTCCGCCTTCATCCATACCGTCGCCGTGTTGTCGTTCGGATGGACCCCAACAAGGCCGCCAAGGAAAGCCTCGTCCAGATACAGCGCGGCCTTCCTTTCCGCGTCGTTCAAAAGGCCGAGGGGCGTCACCGCGCCGGGGATCAGCCCCATGATCGCCATCAGGTCGTCCGCCGACGCAAAGGACAGTTTCCGCGTGCCGAAACGCTGCTGAAACTCCTTCAGGTCCACCCTTTTGTCCCCTTTGACAGTGATCAGATAATAATTGCGCTTTTTATCGTCCCTGACGAACAGGTTCTTTGCGTCCCGGTCGGGGTACGGCAGCCGGACCGCGTTCAGTTCCTCCATATTATACACGGCGATATGCTCGGTCACTTCATATTCGACGCCGTGGTCCGTCAGATAATCGTATGTTTCCCGCTTCGTCATATCCCTTTCCTCCGTTTCGGCCATTCCCGTTCCGGCAGAGTATAGCACCTTTTCGGTGCAGGCACAAGAAGCTGTCCCTGCGCCGCGGCCCGGAGGGGTTTGCCATATAAAAAACCGCCCGCCGGGCCCGTAAGGACGCGGCGGACGGTTTTTTTACTTCATGCCCGGAAAACCGGGCGAGGAAGGAGACTTACTTTTTCACCAGGAAGTGGCTCATCATGTAGCCGTAGAGGCTGCCGAACTTGACATAGCTCCAGCCGTTGGCGGCACTGATGACCTTCACGGAAGACCCGTCCGGAACCTTGGTGACGATGGCGCCGCCCGCGGTGGCGCGCAGGTAGACGAACATTCCCCTATTGCTGACAACGTAGTTGCCGGCAGCGCTGGAAGAGGAAGAACTGGCGGCGTCCAGCTTCAGGTAGCCGCCCCAGAACCAGCCGTCGCTCCTGGCGCCGACCTGGCACTTGTACCACAGGCCCCTCGGGCTCACCTGGAGAACCACGGCCTTGGTGCCGTTGGGATACTTGGCGATCCAACCATGATCGGTGCCGGGGCCGGAACGGTAGCGGAGCAGCGTTTCCACGTTCACGACCACGTGATCTCCCACCTTGAACGACGCGGCCAGCGCCGTTACAGGAAGAATGCTGGCCATCAGCACGAGCGCCAGCAACAGTGCTGTCAAGCGGTTTTTCTTCATAATCAATAACCTCCCCGGTGCCCCATAACAATATAGAACACTCGATATTCACACTTATTATATCATTCCCATTTAAAATAGTGCTAAAAAAGCATTTCCATTGTGTTAAATATTTGTAACAATACTGATAACAGCCCGTAAGGATATTGTGGTGCAAAATTTACATATTTTAATTCGGGTTTTCCCTGCGGACCAGAACCCTTTCCACCCTGCGGTCGTCCATGGCCAGGACCGTCACCGAAATGTCCCGGTAGAGGAAATGATCCCCCACCTCCGGGAAGGAGCCGAAATATTCGATGGTCCAGCCGCCGACGGTCTCGCTTTCAAAGGGGAAATCCTCCTTCCTGAGGCGCATCAGGTCCAGGAATTCGCCGATGGGCATGTCCCCGTCGATCTCGTATTCCCCCCGGCCGCGCTCCAGGACCTCGTCCTCCACGGTGTCGGTCTCGTCCCAGATGTCGCCGACCACCTTTTCAAGGACATCCTCCATGGAGATGATTCCCAGGGTTCCGCCGTATTCGTCCACCACCACCGCCAGGTGCTGCTTGGCCTTGCGGAAGGCAGCCATCACCTCCGGGAGCTTCATGGTTTTGTACACATAGCAGGGCTCCATCAGCCATTTCCTCAGGTCCACCTTTTCGCCGGCCGTCATGGCCTTGAGGAAGCGGTTGAGGTGCAGAACGCCGATGATATGGTCGATGGTCCCCTCGTACACCGGGATCCGGGTGAAATGGGATTTGGAAATGACCTCGACGATCTCCTCCCGGCTGTCCTCGATGTCGATGGCCAGGACGTCCACCCGGGCCGTCATGGCCTCGGAGGCGGAGATATCCGAAAAATCAATGGCGGCCTGGACCAGTTCGCTTTCCTCCTCGTCCAGGACGTCCTCGTCCTCGGCGGTCTCCACGATGGTCTGCAGCTCCTCCACCTTCTCCTCGCTGTCCCCCTCCGCGCTCTCGCCCCTCAGGGGGGAAAGGATCAGATTCACCAGGCCCACCACCAGCCGGACCGCCGGGAACAGGAGGATCATCAGCGCCCGCACGGGCCGGGCGTAGCGCAGGGCGAAGGCGTTGGGGTTCTTCTTGGAGCGGATCTTGGGAATGGTCTCGCCGAACACAATCACGACCAGGGTGACGGCGAGGGTGGCGGTCCAGGCGTATTCGTCCGAGCCGAAAACCAGGATGATCAGGGATGTGGCCAGGGTGGATGAAGCCACGTTGACCAGGTTGTTGCCGATCAGGATGGCGGACAGGGCGTCGTCGAAATGGGACGTGATATACAGGGCCAGGGAAGCGTTTTTGTTCCCGTCCCCGGCGTCGTTTTCAAGCCGCAGGCGGTTGCAGGAGGAAAAGGCCATCTCCGACCCGGAAAAAAAGCCGGAAAGCAATACGCATACAAGAATGCCCAGGAGCATCATCGCGAGCGTCATTTGCCCTCACCCCCTTCGGCGGCCGCCTTCGCGGAGGAAGCGTCGGACCCCGGGGCCTTCTCGCCGCCGGGCAATTTCATCATGACCTTGCGGATGCGGTTGTGCTCCATCCGGGCCACGTATACCTTCAGCCCGCCGTATTCAAAATGGTCCCGGACCCGGGGAACGGCGCTGAAATGCTCGAACACCCATTCGCCCACGCGCTTGTTCATCAGCGCCTCGTCGTCCTCCGGGTCCTCGAAGCCGATCTCCCAGAAGGCGTCGGCCACCGTTTCGCCGGCGTCCACCAGGAAGGAACCGTTCTTCAGGTCGATGACCGGCTCCTCCACCACGTCCTCCTCATCCCAGATTTCGCCCACCAGGCTCTCCAGGATATCCTCCACCGTCACGATGCCCACCGTGCCGCCATAATGATCGGTCACGATGGCGATGGACTGCCTTTCCCGGCTCATCCTGGGCAGAAGCTCGTTTACCTTGCTGTTTTCGGTCACATACATCGCCTCGTCCAGAAGCTTGCGCAGGTTGAGGGCGCGCAGCTTTTCCGGGTCAGGGACGCGGCCCTCCTCCCAGGCGCCCGACGCCTGAAGGTAGGCGCGCAGGTATCTGCGGATGGACAGGATGCCGATGACGTTGTCGACGGTCCCCTCGTATACCGGCAGCCGGGAATGGTTCTGGCTGCGGATAAAGGCGAGAATCTCCTCGGGATCGTCGTCGATGTCCACCGCCTTCATGTCCACCCGGGGCGTCAGGATGCTTTCCACCGTCAGCTCGTTGAATTCCAGGGCGCTGGAAATCAGGTCTCCCTGCTCCTCGTCCAGGCTGCCCTCCTCGGTCATGCCGTCGATGATGTCGTGGATCTCATCCTCGGTGACCGACACCGGCTCCTCCGCGCCGCCGCGCCCGGCCGCCGCGCTCCCGACGGCGGACAGCACCGCCGTAAGCGGCCTGAGCAGCCGGCACATTACGTCCAGCGGGCCCGCCGTGTAAAGACAAAGCCTGTCGGCGTACTTCTTGGCAAAGGATTTGGGCAGCATTTCGGCAAAGAAAAACAGGACCAGGGTCGTCACCAGGGCGCCGACGGAAACCGCGTTCAGTCCCCACAGGCGGTTGACGGCCACGGTCACCAGAGAGGCCGCGGCGATATGCGATATGTTGGTCAGGATCAGGATGGCGGATATGGTCCGGTCGAACCCCTCCAGCAGTCGGAGCACCAGGGCGGCCCTGCGGTCCCCCTTTTCCTCCAGCACCTTCATCCTTACCTTGGACGCGGAAGCCAGGGCCGTTTCCGCGACGGCAATAAAATTGGCGAACAGCACCAGGATCGCCGCCAGCGTCCACAGAAAAGCGGTGCTTCCTCCCCCGGCCGCGGAGGGAGCGGTCCCCTCCGCGGCGGCGGCGCGGACAAGCAGCGCCGGGATCAGGCAGAATATGCAAAGGCCGTGCCTTCGGCCTCCTCCATCGTCCATAAAAGAAATGGCTCCTCCAATCAGCAAAATCGTATCTGTTTTGTATCTGTTCAGTCCTGCGGACAGAACAGATACCGCGGGGGGTACCCGTACCCCCCGCGAACCCCCCGGGCGAAGAACGGAGTCCGGGGAAGG
>CADANQ010000130.1 GCA_902789365.1 uncultured Eubacteriales bacterium | reverse complement strand
CGGCGAGGCTCAGGACTCGGGGAAGGGGTTTCCCTTCCCCGGACTCCGTTCTTCGCCCGGGGGGTTCGCGGGGGGGTACGGGTACCCCCCGCGGTATCTGTTCTGTCCGCAGGACTGAACAGATACCTCCGCTCCTCATCCGCGCGCATATGAAGCCGCGTCTGGCAAACCTTGCTTTCCCCAAAGGGAAACCGCTTGCCAAATGCGGCTTTTATGATAGAATATTATCGGACGCATGCGCACGGAAAGCGTCCGGGGAAAATTCACGCGTGCGAACGAGGGAGTATGAACGTCGGCCTTGTAAGCCTGGGCTGCGCCAAAAACCAGGTGGACAGCGAACATATGCTGTATATGCTCCGCGAGGCGGGGCACAGGATCGTAAACGACGAAAAGGAAGCCGAGGTGCTGATCGTCAACACCTGCGGCTTTATCGACAGCGCCAAGGAGGAGTCCATCGATGCCATCCTCCGGGCCGCATCCATGAAGACGGAGGGCAGGTGCCGGAAGGTCCTTGTCACCGGCTGCCTGGCCCAGCGCTACGGCCGGGAGCTGATGGAGGAGATGCCGGAGATCGACGGCCTGCTGGGCGTTGAAAAATACGCCGGGTTCCTCCGCTTTTTCGAGGAATCCCTCGCCGGGAAGCGCCCGATGGAAACCGGCCGCACCGGGGAGATTTTTGAGTGCGGGCGGGTTTTGACCACCCAAAGCTCCACGGCCTATGTGCGCATCGGGGAAGGCTGCGACAACCGCTGCGCCTTCTGCGCCATCCCGCTCATCCGCGGGCGTTACCGCTCAAGGGACAGGGAGGCGATCCTTGACGAAATGCGCCGCCTGGCCGCCGGCGGGGCGGGCGAACAGATCCTCATCGCCCAGGACACCTCCTGCTACGGCAGGGACCGGGGCGAAAAGGACGGCCTGATCTCCCTCCTGCGGGCAGCGGACGAGATCCCCGGCATCCGGTGGCTCAGGGTATTGTACCTGTACGCCGCCGACGTGGACCGGGCCATGATCGACGCCATGGCCGGCGTCCGGCATCTTTGCCGCTACATCGATATCCCGCTGCAGCACGCCTCCCGGCGCGTTCTGAAAAGCATGCGCCGCAGGGGCGATATCGGCAAAATTGAGGACACCCTCATGTACGCCCGGGAGAAGGGCTTCTGCCTGCGCACCACCTTCATCGTGGGCTTTCCCGGGGAGACGGAGGAGGATTATGAAGAACTGACAGCCTTCGTCCGCCGCGTCCGGTTCGACCGCATGGGCGCCTTTGTTTACTCCCCCGAGGAGGACACCCCCGCCGCGGCCTTCGATATGGCCGTGGACGAAAAAACGGCCCGGGACCGGCTGGACCGGCTGATGAAGCTCCAACAGGAAATCTCCCTGGAGCGCGGCATGACGCGCGTGGGCGAAACGGCCGAGGCGCTGGTCTGCGAAAACAGCGGCGGCCTCCTCAGGTGCCGCAGCGCCTGGGAAGCGCCCGATGCCGACGGCTGGATCCTGGTCCCGGGGGACGTCCCGGCCGGGGAACGGATCAACGTCAGGATCACCGGCGCCGACATCTATGACCTTCGGGGGGAAATCGTATGAATCTTCCGAACAGGCTGACAATTATGCGGATCTGCCTGATCCCGGCCTGTGTTATTCTCCAGTCGGCGGACCTGTATCCCTGGGCGCTGGGCGTTTTCTGCCTGGCGTGCCTGACGGATTTCCTGGACGGGTACCTGGCCAGGAAAAACAATCAGGTGACGGTGTTCGGGAAGTTCGCGGACCCGGTGGCGGACAAGCTGCTGGTTTTGTGCGCGATGATCGTCCTTGCGTCCCAGAGGCGCCTTGCCGCTTGGTGCGTGTGCGTCGTGGCCGCCAGGGAGCTGGCGGTGGACGGCCTCAGGCTGGTGGCCGCCGGGAAGAACATGGTGGTGGCCGCGCGCATGGCGGGGAAGATCAAGACCGCGCTGCAGATGCTGTGCGTCATACTGTGCATGCTGTCCGCCTTCCTGCCGCTGGATCCGGTTTTCACTGCCGTGTCCTCCGCGCTGATGGCGGCGGCCACGGTGTACAGCGGCTTTCTGTATTTCCGGGACCTCAGGGGCGTATTCGCCCAATGAAAAAGAAAAAAAAGGGCGGCCCCTGCCGCCCGTGAACCCCAAATAAAAACATTCATGGAAGCGGCCCCGCGCCGCAAAGGAGGAGCCAAATGGCCAAGAAAGCATCCAAACCCGAAGTCGTGGCGGCGATCGACGAAAAGAGCGAACGCGCGAAGGCGCTGGAGGCGACCATCAGCGCGCTGGAAAAGGAATTCGGCAAGGGAACCGTCATGAAGCTGGGCGACAAGGCCGCCATGCAGGTGGACACGGTGCCCACCGGCTGCCTGGACCTGGACCTGGCCCTGGGCGTGGGCGGCATTCCCCGCGGCAGGATTATCGAGATCTACGGTCCGGAATCCTCCGGCAAGACCACCGTGGCGCTGCAGATCGTCGCCGAGGTGCAGAAAAAGGGCGGCCTGGCCGCGTTCATCGACGCGGAGCACGCCCTGGACCCCAAATACGCCGAGGCGCTGAAGGTCAACGTGGACGAATTGTACGTATCCCAGCCCAATTCGGGCGAGGACGCGCTGGAGATCGCCGAATCCCTGGTGCGCTCGGGCGCGGTGGACATCGTGGTCATCGATTCGGTGGCCGCCCTGGTGCCCCGGGCCGAGATCGACGGCGAGATGGGCGACAGCTTTGTGGGCCTGCAGGCCCGCATGATGAGCCAGGCCATGCGCAAGCTGACGGGCGTTGTGGCCAAGACCAATTCCATCGCCCTGTTCATCAACCAGATCCGTGAAAAGGTGGGCGTCGTCTACGGCAACCCGGAGACCACCACCGGCGGCCGGGCGCTGAAGTTCTACGCCTCGGTGCGCATGGAGATCCGCCGGGGCGAGCCCATCAAGAACGGCGCCAACATCATCGGCAACCGCACCAAGATCAAGGTGGTCAAGAACAAGGTGGCCCCGCCCTTCCGTTCCTGCGAATGCGACCTGCTTTACGGCAGGGGCATCAGCCGCGAGGGCAGCCTTCTGGACCTGGCGGTGGAGAACGACATCATCAACAAGTCCGGCGCCTGGTTCAGCTACAACGACCAGCGCATCGGCCAGGGCCGCGACAACGCCCGCCTGTTCCTGGAGCAGAACCCGGAGATCGCCGACGAGATCGAAACGCAGATCCGCGACCGGCTGCTGAAGGACAAGGGCATCGACGGCGCGCCCGCCCCCGACGAGGACGTGGAGGAAATGCCCGAGGACGAGGGCGAGGACGACATCTGACGATCGGAGGCCGGGGCATTGGCCACAAGAAAAGCATCAAGCGAACACAACCATCCGGACCCGGACTGCGGCCTGTGCCGGGTGGAGATGGAGCACCTGAGCGTCACGGCGGAGAACGAGACGATCCTTGAGGATGTCACGGCCCACATCCACTGCGGCGAGGTCACGGCCCTGATCGGCCCCAACGGGGCCGGCAAGACCACGCTCCTCAAGGCGCTCCTGGGCCAGATGAAATACACCGGCCGGGTGTCCCATGTGGACAGCCGGGGCCGGGCCATCGGCGCCGTCCGGGTGGGCTATGTGCCACAGCACCTGGAATTCGACCGCCAGATGCCCTGCAGCGTATGCGACCTGATGGCCGCATCCCTGACGCGCTTTCCGGTGTGGCTGGGGATCGGCAGAAAGACCCGCGAAAGGGTGCTTTCCGCCCTCAAGACGGTGCACGCCGGGCAATTGATCGACAAGCGCCTGGGCGCGCTTTCCGGCGGCGAAATGCAAAGGGTGCTGCTGGCCATGGCGCTGACCCCGGTCCCCCAGCTGCTTATCCTGGACGAGCCGGTTTCGGGCGTGGACCAGAACGGCCTGAAGACCTTCCTGGACACCGTGTCCTCGGTCAGGACCCGCTACCATATGGCGGTGCTGCTGGTCAGCCACGACTGGGACATGGTCCGCCGCTTCGCGGACCGGGTGATCCTGCTGGACCGGACGGTGCTGGAAGAGGGCCGCCCGGAGGACGTGTTCGCGTCCCGGGCCTTTGACGAGGCGTTTCCCCTCAGGCGCTGAAGGCGCTTTTTCCCACAGAGGTTTTTTATGTTTCAGTTTGCATTCATGCGCAGAGCCCTGATCGCCATCGTGCTTCTGACGCCGCTCCTGTCCCTTCTGGGCACCATGGCGGTAAACCGCAAAATGGCGTTCTTTTCCGACGCCCTGGGGCACAGCGCCCTGGCGGGGGTCGGCATCGGCGTGCTGCTGGGCGTCGGCGATGTGACGGTGAGCATGCTGATCTTCGGGGTGTTCTGGGCGCTGATGATCAGCCGCATCAACCAGTCCGGCCGCACCGGCGCCGACACCATCATTTCGGTCTTTTCCTCCACGGGCATCGCCCTGGGCCTTCTGATCCTCAGCCGCAGCGGGAATTTCGCCCGCTACAACAGCCTGCTGGTGGGGGATATCCTGCATATCGCCCCCAGGGACCTTTACCTGATGGGGGCGGCCCTTGCCGTCGGCGCCGTGCTGTGGGGGGCCGCCTACAACCGGCTGCTGCTCACCGCGGTGTCCGTGCCCCTGGCAAGGAGCCGCGGGGTGAACGCCGCGGCGAGCGAATACCTTTTTGTGTGCATGGTGGCGGTGGCGGTGATGCTGTCCATCCGCTGGGTGGGCGTGCTTCTGATCAACGCGCTGCTGATCGTGCCGGCGGCCGCCGGCAGGAACCTGAGCCGCACCGCGCGCCAGCACGCCCTGTGGTCCGCGGGCATCGCCCTGTTCAGCGGCGTCGGCGGGCTCTGCCTTTCCTACCTCTGGGATACCGGGGTGGGCGCGGCGGTGGTATTGTGCGCGGCCGCGTGCTATTTTATCAGCCTGATCCCGTCCCTTGTGGAACGCCTGCGCGCGTAGCGCGGCGGAAAAACGCTTTCGCCCGCGTAACTGTTCAGTCGTGTGTGAAGAAGAATGAACGTATGGCAGCAGCGGGGAGGTATCGGAGGGATCTCCCTCCGATTAAGATCCGCTTCAGCGGCATGTAACGGCCTATCGGGTACACGGTCCCGATGC
>CADANQ010000129.1 GCA_902789365.1 uncultured Eubacteriales bacterium | reverse complement strand
TGCCGCTGAAACGGATCATAATCGGAGGGAGATCCCTCCGATACCTCCCCGCTGCTGCCATACGTTTGTTCTCCTTCACACACGACTGAACAGTTACGCGTGCTGAATGATTCCGTGCGGGACATGGACGTATATATCCTGGTGGACGTGTGCAACACGTCGCTGACCTATCAGATGTACGGGGAAACCAACCGCATGTCCCCGGACGATCATTACCAGGACCTGAAACGGGTCATCGCGGCATGCAACGGAAAAGCGGAGAGGATCAACGTGATCATGCCGTTCCTGTACGAGGGACGGCAGCACCGCAAAACCTGCAGGGAGTCCCTGGACTGCGCCGTGATGCTGCGCGAACTGGAGACGATGGGCGTGCACAGCCTGATCACCTTCGACGCGCACGACCCCAGGGTGCAGAACGTGGTCCCGCTGATGAGCCTTGAAAACGTGTCTCCCGCCCTGCAGTTCACCCAGGCGTTCCTCACGGAATACGACGATATGAAGCTTGACAGCGGGCACATGATGTTTATCGCGCCGGACGAGGTGGCCACGGGACGGGTGGTTTTCCTGGCGTCGGTCTTCGGGGTAAACATCGGCATGTTCTACAAGCGGCGGGACTATTCCCGGATCGTGAACGGGACCAACCCCATCATCGCCCACGATTTCTGCGGCTCGTCGGTGGCGGGCATGGACGTGATTGTCGTCGACGATATGATCGCCTCCGGCGGCAGCATGCTGGACACCGCCAGGCAGCTGAAGGATATGGGCGCGAAACGCGTGTTCGTGTTCTCCACCTTCGGCCTGTTTACCTCCGGATTCGACCGGTTTGACAAAGCCTGGGAGGACGGATGGTTCGACCGGGTGTTCACCGCCAACCTGGTGTACCAGAAGAAGGAGCTGCTGGAGAAAAAATGGTACCTGACCGTGAATATGGAGCGCTATATCGCCGCGCTGATCGATACGGCGAACAACGGCGGTTCGCTGATCAACCTGGTGAAGCCCGAGGGAAGGATCAGGCAGATGCTTGACGCGTATAAAGGGGACGGAAACGGATAAAACAGGGGCCCTGTTTTCGGGAATCCGGCAAATACGAAAAGGCTGACCTGCGGCCGCATCGTAAGGCAGCCTTCTTTGTGCGCAGGAAATGGCGCAATTCCGCGGGTGAAAGTTCCTGCCCTGCCCAATAGGAAAGAGAGGCGGCCATGGGAGAAAAACGGGATTACGGATGCAATGGGCAGGTATGTATGATAACAGTGTCAACCGGATGGAAAAACAAAGAGAGGAGGGAAAAACCAGGCGGCTTTTCTCCGATTTTTACCGTTGATCATAAGGATTACCGTTCCAAAGACCGATCTCATATCTTGTTCAAGGAGGCGTTTGTTATGAAAAAATCCATTGTTATTCTGCTTGCTTTTGCGCTGCTTGCGGCTTGTCCCCTTCCTTCGGCGTTTGCGGCTCCCGAGGACTGGAAGGGACGGACCTTGCCCGATTTTTCGGCGAAGACCATTAGCGGCGATACCTTTACCCTCTCGGAATCTCTCAGGACGCATGATCTGGTGCTGATCAATCTCTGGGCCACCTGGTGCGGGCCGTGCCGGAATGAGTTCCCCTACCTTGAGGCTGCCTGGGAGCAGTACGGGTCCCGGGTGGATGTCATCGCGCTCAGCGTCGAAACATCGGACACCTTCGACGTCCTCAGGCGTTTCGCGAATGAATACGGCCTGAAATTCGCGGTCGGGCGCGATGAGACAAATATCTTCGGCATGATCGGCGGCACCGGGATTCCCACAACGCTGATCGTGGACAGGGACATGCGTATCGTGGCGGTGGAAGTCGGCTCCAAGTCCTCCGTGAATGAATTTACGTCGCTGTTCGACAGGCTGCTGAGCGCGTACCCCGATAAGACGCGGAACACCGATCGCTGCGTGCTGTATTTCCGCGATACGGACGGAAATCCGGTCAAAGGCGTGACGGTCGCTTTCTGCAACGGAGAGTATGATCCGATCGAAACCGACGAAAACGGCCGCGTCTCCTTTGACTGTGATCCGGACGATTATCATGTGCATCTCCTCGGCGTACCCGACGGGTATAAATTGCCGTGGGAACAGATGCATGTATTCGGAGACAGCTTTGAACTGACGGTCACGCTCCATACCGACTGATGAAACGCGCGGGAAACGGAACAGGACGGGGAGTTCCCCGTCCTGTTTGATTGTCAGGCGTTTTTTATGCCTGCCTGCCGTTTGGAAAAAACGCCCCGGCAGAATCACATGGCAGCCGGACGCCGCGGCGCATTATGCCGCCGGATTCGCGGACGCGGCCCACAGGGCTTCCAGCCCCGCCGTGGGCAATTCGATCACCCCGTTGTCCGCCTGCCGCCCGGTCAGCATTTCCTCAACCAGGCCCAGCGCCAGCGTTCCGAGGGGTTCGAGAATCGATTCCATCCACGCGGCCTGTTCGTCGGACAAATCCTGCCCGTCTTCGTCCTCCGCCGGCAGCGCGGACAGCAGGCCGGCAAGATCGATCCACTTATCTCCCGCCAGCACCGCCATGCCGCCGAAGGCTTCCGATTCGGGATCCTCGTATGAATCCATGTCGGAATACGCTTCCGTCAGATCGCTCATATCAATCAGCAGGTAGACGGTGGGAAGATTCCGCACCACCATGGAGACCGTGCGCCCGTCCGTCTGCCGCCAGGTGCTGCGTTCGGTCAGCAGACCCTGCATGGAGTCCAGAAACACGGCCTTTGCCTGCTCCATGTCTCCGCTGAGCAGCTCGTCCGTCAGTTCCTCCATGTCCAGCCGGGACAGAAGGTCCTTCCACGCCTGCCCCAGGTCGGATCCCCTGCCGCTTCTTACCGCGTTCCACGCGGTTTGCAGGAAGCCGCCCAGCGCCTTCAGACGCGCGAAGATTTCCTCGCTGTCCAGCTGCAGCGCGATCAGCATCAGGCCGTCCTGCCCGCCGGTTTCCGGCAGGGTCAGCCTTACCAGGCGCGTGCCCTCGGGCAGGGTTTCGGGCTCCTGAGCGGAAGCGGTCATGCGGGCGTCGGATACGCAGACGCTCAGCGCCTGAGCGAAACGCTCGCCGCCGGAGGCCTCAAGCGCCCATTCCAGCAGCGCCGGCATCCGGAAATAGTTCGTCCGGGGCGTCATGCCGCAGGCCGCCGTCAGCCAGAAGTTCACGGCCTCCGTCAGGTCCATGCCGTACTCCGCGCACAGACGCGCGGCGACCCGGTTCAGAATCGAGGAGTTGGCGTGCACGCCGCCCATGTCGTTGGCGTCTCCGGGCGTCCAGGCGTTCGGCGCGTAATAAAGGTCCCAGACATATTCCGGCTGACCGAAGGCGTGGGGATCCAGCATGTTCCGCATCGCAAAACCGGTATCCTCGCCCACCAGCCAGTCCGCCGCGCCTTCCTTCGCGCATACCGCTTCGCACAGGTTGCCGAGAATATCCGACATGGCTTCGTTGATCGCGCCGTAATCGTCCTGGTACAAATTGGCCCCCATCGCGGTTTCCGTTACGCAGTGGGTGAACTCATGGGCGATCACATCCAGCCCCTGACCAAGGAAGCTGTCCTCGCCCCAGGCAAAGCACTGCCATCCGTCGCCCTGTCCGACATACGCGGCGTTGAAGACGGGCGTTCCGTCTTCCTCGCACATATTTCTGAGCAGGAGCATCGGCGTGCCCTGTCCGTCCGGACCCATCCAGCCCATGGACGCGTAAAAATCCCAGACCCTGACCGCGTTAAAGTAGGTGATCAGGTCCTCGTCGTTCCAGCCGTCGTTCCGGTCCCGGTGGGTCAGGAGCACCCGCTCCTCGTCGTAGGCCAGCGAGGCAAAGTCGGCCACGGCGATCTTGCGCTCCGGATCGGCCAGGTACCAGACCCCGGTCCGTCCGTCGAGCATCACCGGCACCGTCAGCGTCCGTTCCTTGCCGTCCGCGTCGACGACCGTGCCCGTCCACTGCCGGCGTTCCATGCCGTCAAAGGTCATTTCCGGCGGATAAACGATCCGCTCGGCGTCCTCTTCGGGTTCGTCTTCTTCAGGATCGGAATAATCCATGTCTTCCGCGTCCTCCGCCGCCGGATCCTCATCCGTCGGTTCCGGGCGCTCCGGGCTCAGGGAGCTGAACACGGCCGTCGGCTGTCCCGCCGCGTCGACCGCGATTTTCAGCACCCGGTCCTCGGTCAGGTATTCCGCGCCTTCGAATTGCTGCCGGAACAGATACACCGTGGCGTTCTCCCCGGCTTCGAGCACGTTGGTCAGAACCAGATTCGCTTCATCCGTTCCGCCCGCCAGGGCGTCGAGGCGTCCCGCGGCTTTGCAGGCGTCCTCCGGGCCGCGGATGGTTCCCAGCCCTTTTACGCCGCGGATCATATACACGCTGCCGTTTTCCCGCAGGATCTCCGCGTCCGGGCTTTCCGAAAGCAGCGTCTCTTCCGTCAAAGGATTCTTCCGTCCCTCTTCCGTCCGGGCAAGCATGTCCGCTGCCCATTTCTCCGCGTCCGGCCCGGCCTCCGCCGCCAGCTCCGCCTCCGTGCGGATGCGGAATTGGAATGTGTTCTTTGTCCGCAGGGCCGGCTCCTGTGATGTTTTTGCGGCCGCCGCCAGTCCGCCGGCCGCCGTTGACAGCGTCAGGACCAGCGCCGCCAGCCCCGCCATGCATTTTTTCTTTAAACTGATCTTTTTCATTTTTCTTTGGTTTCCCTTTTCGGGAAGACCTTGCATCCTTTCTTTTTTTTGTTTTGCTTTTTCTGTTTTGTATGCCTTCGGAATGTTCCCGGTCCCGGGATGATCCCCGTTCCGGAGCGTTCCGGCTTCCGGAGGACGTTCAGGCCCTCCGCTGTCTTGATACGCAGAAAAACGCTTCCTGGCACGACAAAAACGTAACAGATGTTATTTGCAAAAGTAAGTGCAAGTTAAGGGGTTGCAGTTACTTGTGAAAAATAACAGGAAATACCAGAAAAGCTGCAGTTACTTCTGCAAATGGGAAAAGCAGGAATAGTTGCACTTAGTTCTGCAAACAAAACAGGAAAGGGACCCGATTCGGAACGGGAGGAAGGGGGACGCCATCCGCGGCAGGGGGAAGGAGGGAACGTCCTTCCCCCGGGAGCGGCCCCGGCGGTACTGACATGCAGGAACAAGCATTTACCGGTTTTCAGTGAAAGGGATGGTATGTAGTAAAATAGCCGTGCTGTATCCCGAAGAAAAAGGAGGCATCAGAACGGCTTACAAACAAATGACGCTGGATCAGCGTATACAGCTTCAACAGAAGCTTGAGACCTGCGAGTCCTTTGCCGGGATCGCCGGAGACCTCGGAGTGTCGCCGGCCACCATATCCAGAGAAGTCCGCAGACATATAGTATTCGAACGCAGGGCCAAACCAAATGTCAATTACAACAATTGCAGGAACCGGTTCAAATGCCAGAAGTCAAAGATCTGTGAGCAATGCAATTCCCCGAAGAAATACAAGCTATGCCGCAGATGTAACTTCTGTAATAAGGCGTGCAGCGAATATGAGCCAGATCAATGCGCTCGTCTCGTAAAGCCGCCCTATGTCTGCAACGGCTGCGGAAAGATAATGGAGTGTTCCCTGGAACAACGCTTCTATCGTGCTGACAAGGCTGATTCCGAGTACAGGAAGACATTATCAGAATCCAGGTCAGGGCTTTCCCTTTCAGAAGAAGAATTGAAACGGGTAGATAATATCGTTTCCCCGTTGGTCAAACAGCATCAATCCCCGCACCACATCTGGGTACACAACAGGGATAAGCTCATGATCAGCGAAAGAACCATCTATACTTTGATTTCATCACGGGCTATTTCCGCTATGAATATGGATCTCCCAAGGAAAGTCCGATTCAAGCCTCGCAGGAAAAAGCTCAATTTCAAAGTAGACAAACAGTGCCGCATCGGCCGTGATTACGAATGCTTTAAGACTTTTATGAAGCAGCATCCGGATTCGGCCGTTGTACAGTTGGATTCCGTGGAGGGAGTCATCAGCGGGAAGGTCCTGATGACTATGCATTTCGTAAAGTGCGAAATGATGCTCGCGTTTCTTCGTGATTCAAATGATTCCCGTTCTGTTACGGATTTCTTTGAATCTCTGTACTGTTCCCTCGGCGCTGATTCTTTCACCCGTCTCTTCAATGTGATCCTGGCTGACAATGGATCGGAATTCACCAATCCCTCAGCAATTGAATTCGGGCCTGACGGCGTACGTCGGGCTCATTTCTTTTACTGTGATCCTTCCGCGCCTTACCAGAAGGGATCCTGCGAAAGAAATCATCATTTCATTCGCAGTTTCCTCCCCAAGGGAAAGGACTTCAGCTGGTGTTCTCAGCAGGATATCACGCTGATGATGAATCACATCAATTCTTATGGAAGAAACAGCCTTGGCGATAAGTGTCCTTACGAAGTCTTCCGTTACTTCTACGGCGATGAAGTGCTCGGCCTGCTTGGCTGTACCATGATTCCCCCGCAAGCCGTTACTCTCGGGAATTCGATCTGGAGGGAGAAAAACTCATGAGATATAGAAAAGGTTCTGTCGACTATTCAGTCAATCTGGAGTCCCTGCGTGAAATGGAAGAAGCTGTTCCTATGACGCTCCATGAAAGGGAATGCCTGAGAAACTGGGTCAAGGGTGGTCACGACATTGACTCCAATCCATGGCATTACTTTGAATCAGATCACCGTGAGATGAACTATCTCAAAGCCCGCAGGATCCTTTTCGGTGCTTCTCATGGAGCATGGGACGCCTGGGAATACGATTCCCCGTGGGTCGTCGCTGCGGAAACTAAGGACTTTTTCGACAAATAAATACCTTGCATACCCTATATCGGGATACAGCTTTTTACCCCATTTTCAGGGGTTGCACTTACTTCTGCAAACCCTGTTTTTTTGTCGGTTTTTTTCTCTTTTTTGTCCACTTTCAAGCTATTACGCCGTTTTCTCCTCGTTTTGCTCCTATATTATTCCATTTTCCTTGCGCTTACTTCTGCAAACTTGCACTTACTTTTGCAAGTAACCA
>CADANQ010000128.1 GCA_902789365.1 uncultured Eubacteriales bacterium | reverse complement strand
GCGGATACAGGACGGATACAGCGGGCATTCGGCACACCCCGGATAGGAAACCCGCTGCTGCCACCACCTGACCTGTTCCCGGTCCGTTATTCCGGACTCTCAAAAATTTTTTGGGGGTATTTTTTGTCTGTTCGAACCTTAATCCCCTTGTTCCAGCAGTCCGCGTGACCTGAACGCCTCCAGGTATACGCGCACGTCCCTCTGGATCGTCTCCCGCGGCACGTCATATCTCCTGCTCAGGGCTTCCACGATCTCTTCCTCCGTGGTTCCCTTCTTCAGCATTTCAAAAAACGCCGCGCCGGTTTTGTTCAGGCTAAGTGTTCCTTTAAATTCCATGCCGGCCCCCAGGGGCACGGCGACCACCCTTCCAAGAAGTGTTGTAGACGCGTATTGATCCTTTAACCGCATTTTACCGTCTCCGTTCACCGGCTGACCGGACAGCCATAAATCTTCTTTCGCACCAGGACGGCCGCCATCCACAGCAGACATCCGATCATTCCGCCCAAAGTGTTGTAGAGCATATCCGACAGCTGGAATTCCCCCAGCCGCAGGACCAATTGTGAAACCTCCAGCGCACAGGTCGTCGCCGCGGACAGCGCCAGCGCCGCCGTCCAAGGCTTCGCGGGCCTGAACGCCGCCAGGAACAGGACCGTGTAGGGGATAAAAAACAGGATGTTCTCGATGATCTCGTTGTTCCACATCACGTTGCCTTTGCGAAACCAAAAATGGCTCAGTACGTTCCTCTGGGGATCCACCTGACTCCTTGAAAGCACGGCGCTGATCAGCAGAAAGGACAAATAAAACAGGAACAGGCCATACCGCCACTGTGCCAGCATACGCCCGGGCTTCCATTTCCGAACGTCGTTTCCCCATTTCATGCCGGCCATGCCAAGCGCCAGCAGCAGCGTCACCAGGCCCGCCCGGGGAAAAAGCTGCGCCTGGACCCACAGATCATTCAGCAGATATTTCGAAGTTGTCGCCTCCCCTGTTTCAAAGGCTGCGGTCAGCCCGTTGGCGCGTCCTCGGGATGGTAGGTGCTCACCATCTCCTTCACCCGGTCGCGGATATCCGGCTTGTTGCTGTAGGCGGAATTCATCAGATCCCGCAGCTGAGCAAGAAAACGATCCGTATCGAATGGGATGGGACAGCCGATATGGATCAGGTTGTTGTCGGTCTTCTTCAGGCCCTCCTCCGCCATCAGTTTTTCCTCGTACAGCTTTTCGCCGGGACGCAGGCCCGAATAAACGATTTTGATATCCACGTCGGGCTTGTATCCGCACAGGCGAATCAGGTTGCGGGCCAGGGTGTCGATCTTGACGGGGCTGCCCATATCCAGCACGAAGATCTCCCCGCCCCGGGCATAGGTGCCCGCCAGCATCACCAGGCTGACCGCCTCGGGGATGGTCATGAAATAACGGATAATGTCCGGATGGGTCACCGTTACCGGGCCGCCCTCGGCAATCTGTTTTTTGAAAATGGGGATCACCGATCCGTTGCTCCCCAGAACATTTCCGAAGCGGACGGCCACAAATTCGGTCCTGATATTCCTGAACACGCTGCCGGAACCGTCCTTGTCGGCGTTCTCAATGCCGAAATGCGTAAACAGCTGGGGGATCTCGCCGGCCTTGCCGGCCTTGATCTTGGCGTCAAAGGACTGGATGATCATCTCGCACAGGCGTTTGGAGGCGCCCATGATGTTGGTGGGGTTCACGGCCTTGTCCGTGCTGATCAAAACAAAGCGCTCGCACCCGTGCACCATGGCCGCGTAGGCGGTCTTATAGGTGCCCAGGGCGTTGTTCTTGATGGCTTCGCAGGGGCTGTCCTCCATCAGCGGCACGTGCTTGTGGGCCGCGGCGTGGTATACGATGTCGGGACGGTATTTGGAAAACACCTCGAACACCCGGCGGCTGTCGCGCACCGAGCCGATGAGTACCTCCAGGTCCAGGTCCGGGAATTTCTGCTTCAGCTCCATGCGGATCTCAAAGGCGTTGTTTTCATATATTTCGAAGATGATCAGCTTTTTGGGATTGTGGGCCGCCACCTGGCGGCAAAGCTCCGACCCGATGGATCCGCCGCCGCCCGTCACCAGCACCACCTTGCCGTTGATAAACCGGTATACGCTGCTCATATCCGCCCTGATGGGCTCCCGCCCCAGCAGGTCCTCCACGGATACGTCCCGCATGGCGCTCACGGTCAGCTGGCCCAGCATCAGCTGGTACATGCCCGGCAGGATCTTGACCTCGCATCCCGTTTCGTTGCAGATATTGACGATCTCTTTCTTTTCCGAGGCGGCGGCGCTGGGAATGGCGATGAATATTTTGTCGACGTGATATTTTTTGACGTTTTCAAAGACGGTCTCCCGCCCGCCGACGACGGGAACGCCCATCAACAGGCGGCCCCATTTGTTTCCGTCGTCGTCGATAAAGCATACCGCCCGGTCGTTTATTTCCCTCGCGTTCTTCAAATCCCGCAGGATCTGCTGTCCGGCCTCGCCCGCGCCGTAGATCATGACCCGGGCGGCCGTTTCGTCATTTCGCTGAAGAACGCTGGAATTTACAAACCGGATCATCCGGAAAGCGAAGCGCGGAAGCAAAAGGAAACCCGTCTGAAACACGAACCCAAGGAAATAATACGAAAGGGGCATCCTCGTGTGCTTGATCAGGGTGATCAGAACCGCATGGAGAGCCGCCGTAAGGGTGGACGCGAGGAGGATCCGGAACAGTTCTCCGTAGCTGGAGTACCGCCACATCCCCCTGTACATCTTGAAAAGCGCAAATACCGGCACGCACCCGAGGGCGTAATAATAATGAAAGCCTTTCCAGGCCCACAAATGAGGACCGGGAATCGTTCCCTCGAACCTGAGCCACAGCGCCAGGTAATAGGCGGCGCAGATCGCCGCGATGTCATATGCCGCCAGAAGGACCGCAAGCCATTTCCATTTTCCGATCCTTATACGGCCGCGCTTTTTTTGGCTCTCGCCGCTCATACCCCTCATTCTTTCCTGCAGAATTTTCGAAAACGGCCGGCGGCGTCCGTCGGCCGATATGTGAAAACAAATTAACCCGTTTCCGCCTCGCCTGCTCCGGATAAAACAGACTACTTTCAAGTATACAGCATTTCGCGGGGAAATAAAAGAGTTTTCTCCTCATAAAATCTCACGATGCCTTCTCTCCCCGGACAAAGCGGGACTTATGAGCTTTTCCGCGTTTTCCCCCTGTTCCGTTTGCTCCGACAGACGCTCAAAAAACAGCAAAAGCCTCCCCGGCGGGGAGGCGATGATAAAAGCGGGTGTTTACTCGGCAGCCGTGAAAGCCAGGGACCAGATCAGCCGGTCCAGCCGGGCGCCGTAGGTGTCCAGGGCGTCGGTGGGACAGGACATGATCACGCACACGTCCACCTTGCCGCCGGTGACGGTATAGAATTCATAGTATACGTCGCCACGGGTGCCGGCGCAGTAGCGGTAGTATTCGCCGCTGTCCATCACGACCTCCTCCACCGCGCCGTAGGCGTCCAGGCTGAAGGAAGCCGGCACCTCCGCCAGGTATTCCTCGGCGGTCTTTTCCACGGAAGCCAGGGACATGATCTCAAGAAAGATGGGCTGGTCGTTTGCGGGATCCGAAGGTGTTACGATCACGGAGCCATAGGCCTCGTCCTCCACCTGCGTGTCGTATGCCATCAGGTAATCGGATTCGTACCAGAAGGAAACGCCCAGGGATTTTTCCACAAAAAGGGTCTGGGTCACGCTGACCATGGCGCCGTCGGATTCCACCCAGATGCTCTTCGTGGCGCCGGTCTCCAATTCCTCGGCGGAGACGCAGGCGAAGGGAAGCATGGCAAGGACCAGGAGGATCATAAGAAAGCGCAGAAAAGACTTTTTCATCGGGTCCACTCCTTTCAGAAGGAAAAAGTAACAGTTTTGCAATCATTTCGACATATTTCCCAAGATTCCTGCCGAAATTCTCGTTCTCCTCGTTATTTTACAATTGATATTTGCGGCGGCAGGCGGACGCGTTTTCCCGTGCCCTCCGGTCCTCATTTTCTTCCGGGGCGCAGTTCCCACAGGGCGATGGCGGCGGCAGCGGCCACGTTCAGGGAATCGATTTCCCGGGCCATCGGGATGCGGATGACCCTCCGGCAGCCCCGAAGGGTGGCCTCCTTCAGGCCGTGGTCCTCGTTGCCCAGGAACACCGCCAGGCGCTCCGCCTTCCGCAGGGAAGGCTCGTCGGGGGGCACGCTGTCCTCCCGCAGGGCCATGCCGCAGGTTACAAACCCCAGGGAGCGCAGCGTTTCCGCGCCGCTGTCCTCCCCCGTCCGGGCAAAAGGCACGGTGAACACCGCCCCCATGCACACCCGGACGCTCCGGCGGTGCCACGGATCCGAGCAGTCGGGGCTCAGCAATATGGCGTCCCAGCCCAGGGCCGCCGCGGTCCGGAAGATGGCCCCCACGTTGCTGGGCTCCCAGATCCCCTCCAGCACAGCCACCCGGCGGGCGCCGCGCAGGACCTCCTCCGCCGTCTTCTCCTCCGGCCGGGCCATGGCACTCAGCACCCAGGAGCGCTGCAGCTTAAAGCCCGTGACAGCCTCAAGGATACCGTCGTCCCCGGTGTAGACCGGCGTATCGGGGCTCATGGCAAGGATGTCCGCCCCGGCCCCTTCGATCATTTTGCGCCGCATCAGGAAGCTTAAAGGCTTCAGACCCCTTTCAAGCGCCGTCCTTACCACCTTGGGGCCCTCCGCGATAAAGATGGCCTCCCCGGGGCGCTGCTTTGCGCGCATCTGGGCGTCGGTCAGGCGGAAATAGGGCCTGACGCCCTCCTCCTCCGTGCTCAGGATTTCCCGAATCCTCTCCATCGCGCTCACCGTCCTTCCGGCTTTACCAGTGTTCCGCAAACAAACGTCCTGCCCGGCGCCTGCCGCGGAATCCGCAAAACCCTTCTCTCTCATTTTATCCCGCGGACGCGCCGCGCGTCAAGAAGGCGGAACGCCGCCCGCGGCCATCGAAAGGCATACCTGGTTACTGCTCAGCCGTGTGTGAAGGAGAACGAACGTATTTAAGCAGTGGGGAGGTATCGGAGGGAACTCCCTCCGATTATGATCCGCTTCAGCGGCATGTAACGGCCTATCGGGTACACGGTCCCGAT
>CADANQ010000127.1 GCA_902789365.1 uncultured Eubacteriales bacterium | reverse complement strand
TTCGCTCCTCTCTCGTGAACTCATCCCTATCCGTGACGAACGATCGTTTCCCCGATTGAAAACCGCTCACTTCAGAAGACCCGCTTATTTCCTCTACCGCCCTTCTTAACCAAGTGACAATTGTATAGACCAATTTCGCTATTTGTTGCTCTCTTGTGTTTGCTATACCCTTTTTTGTATTTCTTCTCCGTACAGATGCTTCCTTGTCCTTTTTCTTCGGTTTCTATCCCTTTTGAAACCTTTCGAATTCCTTATCTTACTGACATTGACTTGTGAATAACGAAAAAAGCGTTTCCGGGCGGCGGAAACGCTTTTATGATGCACCGAATTGTTTTTTTTCCCGTGATCAGAAGCTGAGGGGCACGGAACGGGTGTCGTGCACATTGCCCTCCAGGTCCGTCAGGGCGAAGCAGTACAGGTAATCCCCGGCGGGGATCCGCTCCCAGACGAGGGAGAGCCCTTCCGCCGGAACGGTGACGGCGGGGCCTTCGAATTCGCGCCCGGCGCCGTCGGGGGAAAGGGCCGTGAACAGCGGGCGGACCGTCGTCCCCGCTTCCAGGGGGATCGTTCCCCGGATGGCAAGGCCGTTTTCGTCGTATCCCTGGGTGGCTCCGAGGACGGAGCAGCTGCCGTCCGCGGCACGGACGCCCAGCAGGTACATCCTGAGGCCGTTGACCCTGGCGGGGATCACGAAACGGGTGTTCCCGTCCCCATCCGTATACAGGAATTCTGCGCGCACCATCTGCCCCTCCAGGGTGGGCCAGGAGCCGTCGAACATGGAGAAGACCAGGCCCGTGGACCAGTCGACGGTGGTCTCGCCCAGGTTGCCCAGGCGGATGATCTCGTCCCCGTCCTTTCTGCTCAGCACGCCGCAGGCGGAGGACAGGCGGTCCAGGTCGTCCCTGCTGAGCCGGAGGGACCAGATCATCTGGGTG
Source organism: uncultured Eubacteriales bacterium (assembly GCA_902789365.1). Taxonomy (GTDB): domain Bacteria; phylum Bacillota; class Clostridia; order Christensenellales; family Aristaeellaceae; genus RUG756. The sequence continues at coordinate 4,228 of CADANQ010000127.1, read as the reverse complement.
GAAAGCACGGCGGAGGAAAAGTACGCGTTCGCCCCGGCCATCACGTCCCCGGGGGACACGGCGTCGCTGACGCCCGGCTGCACGTTGGCGTTGATGTCGCCGGGCTGGTAATATTCCTCTCCGGGGTCCAGGAGCCCCTGCCAGATGCCTGCGAGGCTCGGGGCGGAGGCGGGCTGGGCGGGCGGCTTCGTTTGCTGACTGAGCCCCGCCCAGATGCCGCCGGGGGCCGGCGCGGCGGTGGGGGCGGCGCCGGGAAGACCGGCCCAGACACCGCCGGAGGAGCCCCATACGGAGCCGGAGGAGGGGGCCAGGCCCGCCCAGATATTCCCGCCGTAGGCTCCGCTGATTTCGCCGGCGGAAGCGTATTCGCCGAAGTAACCGTTCCAGATATCGCAGAAGGCGCCGGACGCGCCGCTCTCCTCGTCGTAGGCGTAGAATTCCGAAGGCGCGTAGGACGAGGCGGACAGGCCGTAGCCGGAGGTACGGTCGGCCAGGGCGACGGCCAGGCCGGCATAGGCCCCCTCACGGGAGGCGTAATGGGCCAGGATGTCCTGCCTGTCCCAGCGCACGGTGGCGTAGGGGAAAAAGAAGGACAGGCCGTGGGCGTGGCCGGCGATGTCTTTGGTGGTGAAGTTTGCGGCCACCGCCTCGCGGGACGCGGCCTTCAGTTCGGCGCATTCCTCGGGCAGCAGCGCGGAAAAGACGCCGCACATCTCCTCCACGTCCACCAGGTCGGAGGCGTCCTCGTCGATGAATTCGCCGAAGGAAAGAAGCTTTTCCCGCAGCCGGACGACGCCGGCCCGGTTGGTAAGGAGCAGGCCGGTAAGGGAAGCACTGAAGGCGTCGGCCGCCGCCAGCACCCGGGGCATCCGGTCGGTGCGGACCACGGACATGGTCGCCGTTTCGGGACGGCGGCCCCTTGAGTTGTCCGCCACATAGGTCTCCGCCATGGAAACGGCGGCCTTTTCCGCTGCCATGCCGGGATCGAGGGTCAGCGGCCCGATCCAGGCGTCGTAGTCGAGCCCCGTGCCGGTGACCAGCTCCTGGCTGAGCACGGCGTAATCCGCGATGCCGACCAGATCAGCACACAGGTCCACGCAGTTCATCAGGCAGCAGTCGAAGGCGACGATGTCCAGCTTTCCGCCCTGAAGCCCGTCGGTAAGGCCCGTGCGGAGCTCGGAGAGCGTCAGGCCGTCGTCGTCGAAGTTTTCATCGTTGCACAGCCCGAATACGGGCCCGCCGCCGTGGTCCCAGATGACGAGGGCCGTTTTCCGGGCCGGGGCGGCGGAAAGACCCCAGCGGATAAAGCCGCTCAGGGTCGCCGCGTCGCCCATGCTTTGCCGGCCCGCGTCAAGAATGAGCTCCGGGCCGCCGGAGCCCAAGCGGAAATACTGCACCGTCCGGCCGGAGATGCCGTATTCCTGCCATTCCCGGGACCCGCCCGTGGCGATGAGGACGTTCACGTCGGGGGAGGAGCCGGCCCCGGAAGAAATCATTTCCCGGATGTCGTCGCTGGCCTGGCCGTTTTCGCTCTCCAGGTCCGACCCGCAGATGTACACAAGGATGGTCCATTCCTTTTCCGCCGCGGGGGCGTGGGAGACCGCGAGGATCATCGCGGCGGCCAGCAGCAGGGACAGCGCTTTTTTCATTTCGGGCGGTCTCCTTTCGGGGGGATGGGGGCGTTCATGAAACGGGGACCAGGGTGGCAAGGATGGTCCGGAGCTGTTCGATGTGTCTGTCGGTCAACGGGTACACGTTGCCGTCCCAGTCCTCCACATAGACTTCGAATTCGATGGCGTACCCGTTGGTCATGGTATCCGCGTACAGGTATTCCACCCCGTCGCCGTCCTTTCCCCGGAGCAGCACAAAGGGGATGGTGCCGGCCGTCACGGTCCCGAGGTATACGGGATTCTCGTCGGCAAAAGCCTCCATCGTCATTTCGGCGTATTCCCGGATCTCGTCTTCGCCGGCGTTCCAGAGGGAGAAGTCCTTCATTTCCTCATAGTATTCAAGGAACGCGTACACCGCAAGCCCCCTGTCGCCCGGCGCGAAAAAGCAGCCCAGGTATTCATACCCGTCCTCGGACCCGGTGTCGGTCATGTCGATCTCCCAGCCCTCCGGCAGGGTCAGGGTGTAATAGGGGGTGGTGAAGGTGACGCCCTCCGCGGACGCGCAGAGGAACGCCGGCAGGGCCAGCGCGAGGGAGAGGATGATGCAGAGCGTGCGTTTCATGGAATACCTCCTGTTTTATAATTCATGAATGGAATCAGGGAAGCCGTGGCATGTTCAGCGCTTCCGGACCGTCGGAACGGAAGGACTGTTTACGGATGGGTTGACTATTATTGTGTTCGGGCGTTTGCGGAAACGGAAGATTCCTTTTCGTCCCAGAAGCGGCTGATCGCGTCGGCGTACACCAGTTCCCTGCCCGTCCAGCCGTACATCAGGGCGGTGCGGTACCCGTTTTCGGGGATGACCACGTTGTTGTATCCGGCGGTCTGGACACTGTAAACGTTCACCTTCGGGTTGACTTTTTTCCTGTAGTCGGCGATCAGCTTGGCCACGTCGATATAACTGCCGCGGCAGCTGTATCCGGCGGCGGTGTAAACGGCTGTTTCAGCGACGGTGCCGTACAGACCCCCGTGGCCCGCCTGCATGTCGGAATAGATAAAAATGTGGTCGAAATGCTCTTTCCTTTCGATCGCTTCCTTAAAGAACAGCCAGATGCCGCATTCCGTGCTGCCGCCGACGTCGGAACCGCGGTTTCCGGAGATATTTCCCACCTGCTTCAGCACGCCGTTCCGTTTGGAGATATCAAAGCGGATCAGTTTGTCGCCGAACTTGCCGACGGTTCCTTCGTCGGAATTGCGGGCGGTGACGACGGAGGACAGGTTGTCGATGACGGCCACCGTGACGCTGCCGTATTCCGATGTGAAAGCGCCCCAGGCGGAGCCCGAATTGTCCGAAAGGCAGATGGTGCGGCCCTTCAGCTTCGGCATGTTGTCACAGGCGATGTCGACGCATTCCTCCAGCGCGTCCAGGATCATCCGCCGGTGATGTACGTCCGTATCTTTTATTATGGCCCAATACGCGCTGTAATACCTGAAGGGGAACTGTTTTCCCTTTCGGACGCCCGCCTTCAGGTCCTCCAGGATCGCCTTTGTCCGGTCCATATCGGAAATTTCCGAAAAGATCCCCCGGAGGTTCCTGAGCAGGGCCATGTGCCCGATATGGATCGAATCGAGGATCTCCTGCCATGTGGCGCCGGAGGAGCGCATCGACTCCCAGGTTTTCTCTTCCTCTTCCGGCGTCACCGTGCCGGTTTGCATCAGTTCGTCCACCAATTCGCCCCCGGCGTGGCAGACGCGCACCGTGTCGATCAGCCCGACGCCGGCGTTCCGGTATTTGTATATCTCGTACCGGGACATTTCTTCGATGCGCCTTGCCCATGCGCGCTTCAGGATGCTGGGCAGGGCGGCTTTGGAGCCCTTGCGGAACAAATAATACAGGAACTGGGAAGCGGGCTCGTCCGCCCGGAGCATTACCTTCCTTTGGATCTCCGCAAAGAAACCGGGGGTTTCCCGGGTGAAGGCCTGCCTGCCGGGATGGATGGCGGCGCGGACCATGATGACCTGGGGATTCAGGCGCATATAATATTCGTTCCTCAGCGTCACGGCCCATTCCAGCGTGCCTTTGAAATCCAGGTCCAGCGCTTCGTCGATGGCTTTTTCCATCACCTGCGTCGTGGTCATGCCGTCAAAGCGCCGAAGCATGGATACAACGTAATCCGCAAACAGCGGATCGGTCTTCGCTTTGCCGTCCATGATGCTCATCGGCGCGTACTGCCCGTCCCGGTAATAGGCGGGCTCGGCGAAGATCGACGACGCGGATACCATCTTCAGGGTGTCCAGCGCGTTCCAGCGGAAGGATACGCCTCCCATGAAATTATCGACCGCTCCGTTTTTTTCGGCGGACCTTCTGTTTTTTTCTTCCTGCGCCATTTTATTCATCCTGCATGTCTCCTGACCCCGAAAGCGGGAAGACGTGATGTTATGTAACTGTTCAGTCGTGTGTGAAGGAGAATGAACGTATTGCAGCAGAGGGGAGGTATCGGAGGGATCTCCCTCCGATCATGATCCGCTTCAGCGGCATGTACGGTGAAGCGGAACGACACCCCGAACCGTTCCCGCAGGATCGGTGAGGGGTTCGTACCCGGCCGGCGGTGCCGCTT
>CADANQ010000126.1:9506-11069 GCA_902789365.1 uncultured Eubacteriales bacterium | reverse complement strand
GGGGAAGGGGTTTCCCTTCCCCGGACTCCGTTCTTCGCCCGGGGGGTTCGCGGGGGGTACGGGTACCCCCCGCGGTATCTGTTCTGTCCGCAGGACTGAGCAGATACCTTTCAAAAACGCCGCGGAAAACGTCCGGAAGGGCGCGGTTCCCCGGCGCGCGTTTACCTGTCGTAATCGGCGTACTTCTTCGGGTCGGCGTTGTATTCGCCAAGCACGACGGGGACGCCCAGCAGCCGGGAATACTTGCGGTACGTTTCAAAGGATCCACGCAGCATGGCGCTATGGGCGGTTTCGTCCCAGCGGGCGGTCATGCGGGTCCAGGTGGCGTTGGTCCAGGTGAAGGCCTGGGGATCGTAGTTATGGACGGTGATCATCAGGTGGGCGGGGTCCTCCGGAAGCTCAAACGACGCGAAGTTCGCTTCCGCGCCGCCGCCGGAATAGGTCATCAGGATCAGGTTGCGCTTTTCGTTGTTTCCGCCTGTCGCGCGGACCGTGCGGACGAACAGGGCGTTCCAGGCGTTGATCCATTTGGCGGCCTCAGGCGAGGGCGCGTTCCAGTTGTTGTTTTCGTCCAGCACCTCGTTCATGCTTTCGAACAGCAGCCGTTCGTCGTACCCCGAAAAGGTCTCGGCGATCTGGGACCACAGGGAGGCGAAGCGGGGGCTGAAGGCGTTATACGATTTTTCGGAGGCCTCGATCCAGCCGTCCGCGCCGCCGTCGTGGTGCAGGTTAATGATGACGTACGCGCCGCGGCTGTGGAACAGGTCCACCACCTCCTTCACCCGGGCCATCCAGAGGGGATCCACCATTCCGTCCTTGTCCAGGTGCTCCGCCCAGGTGACAGGAACGCGCACGGTGGTGAAGCCCAGGGAAAGGATGTAATCGGCCTGCTCCGCCGTAACGACCGGCTGGCCCCAGGCCGTCTCCCACGCTTCGGGCAGGAGGCGGCCCCGGGCGTCCTTCCGGCCCCACTGGACGATCCAGCCGCTTTTGCCGGCAAGGGCGTCGTTCAGGTTATAGCTGGTGGAGTCCAGGGTGTTGCCCAGGTTGAAGCCCGGGCCGAACCGGGCCGCCGCCTCAAACGCGCTTTCCTCCTCAAAGACATTGTCGTCGCCGCCGTTCCCCGGCGCGCGGTCCGCGGGATAGCAGCTCATGATGGCGTCCACATAGGCGGGGTAATTCACCCGCAGCTCCTTGCGGTTGACGTGCACGCTGCAGTCCCACAGGATGCAGGGGACGCCGTATTCAACCGACAGCGAATTGACGCAGGCGGCGTAGGCGGCCATGTCGCTTTCGTTGTATTCGCTTTCATCCGCCCGGCATACCGGGCCGCAAAGCAGGATGAGACAGACGAGCATGGTCAGGCAGTTCTTGATCCGCATGGGTAAGCCTCCTTTGTTCCGCCGCGGGCGTATTGACGGCGTCCGCGGCGATGGTATAATTAATTGTATCTGCTCAGTCCTACGGACAGAGCAGATACCGCGGGGGGTACCCGTACCCCCCGCGAACCCCCCGGGCGAAGAACGGAGTCCGGGGAAGGGAAACCCCTTCCCCGAGTCCCCA
>CADANQ010000126.1:0-9470 GCA_902789365.1 uncultured Eubacteriales bacterium | reverse complement strand
CGGGAACGGTTCGGGGTGTCGTTCCGCTTCACTCCTCGCCGGAGCGGCATCGGGACCGTGTACCCGATAGGCCGTTACATGCCGCTGAAGCGAATCATAATCGGAGGGAGTTCCCTCCGATACCTCCCCATTGCTAAAATACGTTCGTTCTCCTTCACACACGGCTGAACAATTACAATAAATTCAATATCACAGCGGGAGGAACGAAAATGAATACAATGGAAGCGATCTTTGCAAGGCGCAGCTACCGGGGAAGGTATCTTCCGGACCCGGTGCCCCGGGAGGACCTGATAAAAATCATGGAGGCCGGTCTCGCCGCCCCGTCGGGCTGCAACAAGCAGACCGTGTCCCTGATCGCGGTGGACGACCCGAAAACGCTCGCCGGGCTCCGCACCGTCATCGATCCCAGAAAGGGGGAGAACGCGCCCGCCATGATCTGCGTGCTGACGCAGAAGATCATCGCTTACCGCGGCCGGTGCTTCAACGTGCAGGACTACGCCGCGGCCATCGAAAACATGCTGCTGGCCATCGTATCCCTTGGCTATCAAAGCTGCTGGTTTGAGGGGCACGTTACCGATACGGACCGGATCGGGGACAAAATGGCGCGCATCCTCAATGTCCCGGAAGGCTACGAGCTGGTATGCTTCCTGCCCGTCGGCAGGGCGGAGGGGGAAGCGCAGACGCCCGTGAAAAAGGCGTTCGACGAGCGCGCGTTCTTCAACGGTTTCGGAAACGAGGTCATACCATTCTGATTCCCCGTTCCGCAAAGACCTCGCGGACGGAGAGCAGCAGCTTTTTATTGACCCTGCGGTAATCGGCGGAGGGCGTCCACACGCGGACGGCGAACCTGATATTCGGGCCGTCGAAGGCGACGGGCATGGCCTCCGGCAGCTCGCATTTTTCGTCCTCGCACTCCGGCATGGCGCGCTTCGCCGCCGCCAGAAGGGCGTCCATCACCGCGCGGTCGTTCTCCGCCATGCTCACCCGGACGCTGACCTCCAGCCTCCGGACGGGCAGCACCGAGTAATTGGTGACCTGCGCCGAGGAGACCGCGGAATTGGGGACCATCACCAGGCGGTTGTCCACCGTGACCACGCGGGTGTAGACCAGGTTAATGTCCTTCACCGTGCCGGATACGGCCCCCGTCTCGATGAAGTCGCCGGCCCGGAAGGGCTTGTTGACCAGGATAACGATGCCGTTCACCACATTGCTCATCACGTTCTGCACGCTGAGGGACACCGCCAGGGCGAACATGCTCAGCAGCGCCACCAGGGACGTGACCGGCAGGCCCAGACGGTCCAGGGTGATGATGAATGTGAGCAGCAAAAGAAATACCCTCAGGAATACCACCAGGAAATGGCCGGCGGTCTTCTCCAGCCGGTCCTTCTTCATCAGCCTTTTCAGGATGTGCAGGATGATCTGCGTGACCGCGATGCCGCCCGCCAGGCAGCACAGGGCGGTGACGGCCGTTTTTACGTTCATGGACGAAATGGCCCGGGTGGCCTGCTCCAGATCCTTCGGGTCGATGACGGTCAGCGCTGAGGTGAACATATGCCTTCTCCTTTCGGCCGTGCCGGCTGAAAACAGTGTACAACATTTCGGGGACGGGGGCAAGATACGGATGCGGACGGAGCCGGGGGAAACCGCTCTTTGGGCCCAAAGAGCGGTTTCCCCCGGACCCCCATCCGAGAAAGGCATCCGGGGGCGGGGCGGGACCGCGTAAACGGGCGTATACGCGCCAAAGGGAAAGCCGGCTTTTTCGCCGCACGGGATCGGGGTGCGGGACAGCGCGGCGGGCGGTGACGGTCTTGACGCTCTCCGGCGGCGGAACATATAATAAAGCGAAGGGAACATAAACACCGGCGGCGGGGAAGAACCGCGGCGGGTTAAAGGAGGAAACGATATGAAAATCCGGATCAAGGCCGATTCCATGCAGGACGCGGAAGCGCTGAGCGCCGCCTGCGCCAAATTCAGGGGCGAGATTCTTCTGAAGGCGGGGAAATACTGCGTGGACGCCAAATCGTCCCTGGGATTCCTGGCGCTGATGTATTCGGCGAAGGACCTGATGTACCTGGACCCCGCGGGGCTCAGCGAGGGCGAGTGCGAAAAGCTGGTTAAAGCCATTGGGGAATATGTGATTGAGGAGGGCTGACACCGTTTTTCAGTGGGAGCGCGGGGCATGAATACAGAGGACGGACAGAAGGACGCGGGAACCGTCTCCTTTTTCATCCGGACCGGCATCCGCGGTCCGCGCATGAGCGGCATGCCGAAATATACGGCGCGGTGAAATAAAGAGGGCAACGGTCATGACTGCCGGAGATTCCTGTGATATCGCGGCATCGGACAGCGGGAAAAATCCTTTGGCGCGCTATGAGGAACTGATTATACGCAAGAGCGCGCTTCAGAAAGAATGCTTTCAGCTTGAGCGGGAATACCTGCGGGTCTTCGGGGAGGATATCATGGCCCTGTTTCGCGTGCAATTGGAATGCGCCGCAAAAAAGAAAACCATTGAATTCTGTCAGATCGCCGTAAACCGCGGGCTGGAACCGGATCCGGAGGGGCTGTCAAGATATATCGCGGCGGAAACGGCCGAACTCCGCAAGCATTTTAAGGAACTCAGGAACGCGTATTGGTGGACCTGTAAGCGCCGGCGCCCGATGCGCAGGGAGGGATCGTATGCTGAGCGGGGACGTTGAGAAAGCCCGGGCGCTGGCTGAAAAAATGCACCGGGGCCAGACGGACAAAGCCGGGAACCCGTATATCGGGCATCCGGCCCGCGTCGCCGGGCGGCTGAAGAGCCCGGAGGCGCAGGCGGTTGGCTGGCTGCACGACACGGTGGAGGACACGGAGCTGACGCTTCCGGAGATCGAGGAGGAATTCGGCCCGGAAACGGCGGCGGCGGTGGACGCCGTCAGCAGGCGGGACGGGGAGGAATGGGACGATTACCTGAAGCGCGTAAAACAGAACCCCATCGCCCGGCAGGTGAAGATCAGCGACCTGATCGACAACAGCAACCTTTCCCGCCTGCAGGATGTCACCATGCGGGACGTGGAGCGCCAGGCCAGATATAACCGTGCCCTGAAGTATTTGCTGACGGACTGACGGCGCTTCTTCGCCGCGTTCCCCGCGTCCGGATCCGGGGTGCAGGGGCAAACGCCCATGCCGCGGGGGTTCGGGGGCCGCGGAGGCCCCCGAAAAGCGGCGGGCCGATACATGCCGAACGATGCGGTCCCGTCCGGTACGCGGAAATACCCATGACCGACGATATTGACAGGGAAATATCTGCGTGATAAGATTTACTCGGAAATAGTTGAGTCGGAGGAAACCGAGTAAAATGAGATTTATCGGAAGAGAAGATGAACGCAGACGGATTCATCGCCTGCTGAAACGAAAACAGTTCTCCGCCATTCTGGTGTATGGCCGCCGCCGCGTAGGAAAAAGCGAACTGATTAAACAGTGCCTGCGTGAGAGTACTGTACGGGGCATATATTATGAATGCAAACAGACGGCGGAAATGAGCAATGTCAGCAGCTTGTCGGAACTGATATCGGAGATGTTCGGCTATCCTCAACTTTCTTTTGCGGGCATGGAAGCCTGCCTTGACTATCTTTTCAGATCCTCCCGGGAACAGGAACTGGTGCTGGTTCTGGACGAGTATCCCTACCTGCGGGAGAGCGTTCGCGGCATGGACAGCATCTTGCAGAGCCTGATCGACAAATATAAGGAAGTCTCCGGACTGAGGCTGATCCTGTGTGGTTCCTTTGTGGATGTGATGAAATCACTGCTGGCGGAGGAAAACCCGCTGTACGGACGGGTGGATCTGACGATCGATCTGAAGCCGATGGATTATTATGAATCCGCACAGTTCTATCCCGATTATTCGGATGAGGACAAGGTGCGGTTGTTCAGTGTGTTCGGCGGAATCCCATACTATAACCGGCTGATCGATGCCGGCATGACCGTGCGCGAGAACATTGCGGAACTCATCGCGTCGACCGGCGCAAGACTGGAGAATGAAGTCTCCATGTATCTTAAGTCCGAGATATCAAAGATTACGAATGCCAACGAAGTTTTTGAGGTTCTGGCCAAAGGCTATTCACGATTCTCCGATATCCTGTCACAGTCCCATGTTTCGTCAAGCCCCGCTTTGGCGGACGTACTGGAACGGCTGACCAGGATGGAAGTGGTTGAGAAAAGAGCACCCGTCAATGACACGGGCAATCGTAGAAAAACAGGCTATTTCATCGCGGATCAGCTGTCCCGGTTCTATTATCGATACATATTCCGATATGCTTCTCAAATGAGCGTGATGGACAAGGAAGTATTCTGGGACCGGTATATCCGGGATGACTTTGAAAAACAGTATGTTCCGCAGGCTTTTGAAACGATCAGCCGGCAGTACCTGATCCGCCGGAACAGGCGCGGACTGCTGCCGGAGGTTTTTGATCAGATCGGCCGCTATTGGTATGATGATCCGGAAAAGAAAACCAATGGTGAGTTTGACGTTGTCACGCATGATCCGAAAGGATATATTTTTTATGAAGTCAAATTTCGCAGCGGGCCTGTGACCGTGGCTATGGCGGAAAAAGAGATAGCACAGGCGGAGAAATCAGGTCTGCACGCATATCGGTACGGGTTCTTTTCCAGATCCGGATTTGAAGCCGGCCTGACGGATGAACGGCTGATATTGATCCCGCTGCGCCAAATATACGAGGAGTGACTTCCGCCAAAGGGGAAGCCTCTGCCGGGATTTAAGCCGGAAAGACGTTTGGATGGCAAATGCCTGACCGGAATGGAGGAAAATGAATGAGTACAACGGGTACGATCGCGGCGTTTTATGAAAACATCAGGACCGGCGCCGCGCACGACGGCATTCCGATGGCCGACGCGGTCTCCGCGCTGTGCGAATCCGGCCTTCGCGGGCTGTATATAAGCTATGAGAGCACGCTGGAATACGCGGACGAGATCGCCCGGACGCTGAAGAGGACGGGGGCGGAGGTCGCCGGGCTCCACGCGTGGGTCACCTTCGGCAAAAGCGGGACTCAGGCCCGCCGCGTGATCGACCGGGCGAAGGATATGGGCACGGACCACGTGCTGATCGTGCCGGTGTGCGAAGGAAACGATACTGAGACCCTCATTGCGGGGATGCGGGACGCCGTCGGTTATGGGAAAACAAGGGACATCCGGGTCTATATGGAGGACCTGGACCAACCCGATTCCCCGTACAACAGCATAAACGGCCTGGGAATGTTCCTGGACCGGATCCCGGAGCTCGGGTGCTGCTTTGACACCGGCAACTGGATCATGCGCGGCGAGGACGAGACGGAAGCCTTCCGGCGGTTCCGCGGACGGATTGGCGCCATGCACCTGAAGGACCGGCGGACGTCCCCGATCAATCCGGACGATGAGGGCGTGCGGATACTTGACGGCACCTTCCGCTATCCGGCTCCGGTGGGGAAAGGAAACATCAGGATCGCGGAGATCCTGTCCATGGCGGAGGGTTGGCCGATGGTCGTGGAGATGTACGGATACAGCCCAAAGCATATGCTGGAGGGGATCAGGGAGTCCGTTCAATGGATTCAAGGCGAATAAAGTTTTTTGTATCTGTTCAGTCCTGCGGACAGAACAGATACCGCGGGGGGTACCCGTACCCCCCGCGTGCCGCTGAAACGGATCATAATCGGAGGGAGATCCCTCCGATACCTCCCCGCTGCTGCCATACGTTTGTTCTCCTTCACACACGACTGAACAGTTACAGTTTTTTTTCGTGCCATGACGCGGATGAGAGGTAAAAAAAGGAGGTCTTCCCATGCTTCGGGTCGCAATCGTCGGTACGGGCGGGATCGCGCATGAACACATGAGGTCCTATCTTGCCCTGAAGGACCGCTGCCGGGTGGTGGCGCTGGTGGACATCATTCCCGGCAAGGCCCGCCGCTTCATGGAGGAGTTCGGTCTTTCCTGCGATACCTATCAGGACCACCTGGATATCCTGCCCCGGCAGGATATCGACCTGGTGGACGTATGCACCCCGCCCTTTGCCCACACGCAGATCTCGATCAACGCCCTGCGCAGCGGCAAGAACGTGGTGTGCGAAAAACCCATGGCGGCCTCCCTGGAGGAATGCGACGCCATGCTGCGCGCCCGGGACGAAAGCGGCAGGCTGCTTTCCATCATCGCCCAGAACCGCTTCCGCAAGCCCATCCGGGACCTGAAGGCCCTGCTGGACAGCGGCATCGCGGGCAAAGTGCGCCACGCGCAGATCGACAGCTTCTGGTGGCGGGCTCACTGCTATTACGATCTGTGGTGGCGCGGCACCTGGGAAAAGGAGGGCGGCGGCTGCACGCTGAACCACGCCGTGCATCACATCGACATGCTGGGCTGGATGATGGGGCTTCCGAACAGGATCACAAGCGTCCTGGCCAACATCGCCCATGACAACGCGGAGGTGGAGGACCTGTCCGTTTCCGTGATGGAATACCCCGGCGCGCTGGCCACGGTCACCGCCTCGGTGGTGCACCACGGGGAGGACCAGAAGCTGGTGTTCCAATGCGAAAAGGCCCGGATCTCCGCGCCGTATGATGTGTTCGCATCCATTCCTCAGCCCAACGGCTTCCCGCTGAAGGTCTCGGACGAAGCGTTTGAAAAGCGGGCGGCGGATTACCTGGCGTCCCTGCCGCCGCTGCGCTATGAGCATCATACGGGCCAGCTGGACAATGTGCTCACCGCCGTCGAAAAGGGTGAAAAGCCCGCCATCACCGGCGAGGACGGCCGCCGCACCATCGAGCTGATCACCGCCATTTACAAGGCCGGATCCGGCCGCATGCCGGTGGAATTCCCCTTAAAGCCCGACGATCCCTTCTATACCGTGGAGGGCATCCGGCGGAGCGTGCCGCATTTTTATGAAAAAACCGTTTCCGTGATGGAGCAGGCGGGGAATCTGACCTTTGGCAGCGACATGGGAGAAAAGACTTCTCCCGGCTCCGCGGGCCGATGACCGGGAAGGACTGTCTTCCCCGGCCCCGCATTCAATGATAAGGAGGGAGAAAAAATGAACGTTTCGGACGGAATGAATTACGCCCCCCAGGGAAAGCCCAGGCCCGTGGTGAAGCCCGGCGAATTCGTCTTCTCCGCGGCCCACATCGACCACGGCCACATCTACGGCATGTGCAACGGCCTGACGGAGGCCGGCGGCACCGTCAAATATGTGTACGATCCCGACCCCAAAAAGGTGGAGAACTTTTTGAAAGCCTATCCCCAGGCCAGGCCGGCCCGCTGCCTGGAGGAGGTGCTGGAGGACAGGGAGACGCGGATGGTCTGCTCGTCCAACGTGACCAGCGAGCGCGGCCCCCTGGGCGTTACGGTGATGCGGGCGGGAAAGGATTACTTTTCGGACAAGGCGCCCTTCACCACCCTGGAGCAGCTGGATGCCGCCAGGGAAACCGCGGCGGAGACCGGGCGGAAATACATGGTGTATTATTCCGAACGGCTCCACGTCGAAGGCGCGATCCTGGCGGGTTACATGATCGACCGGGGCGAGATTGGCCGGGTGATCAGCGTCACCGGCTTCGGGCCGCACCGGCTCGGCGCGGCGGGCCGGCCCAAATGGTTTTTTGAAAGGGAAAAATACGGCGGCATCCTGTGCGACATCGGCAGCCACCAGATCGAGCAGTACCTGTACTTTGCCGGGGAAGAGGACGCCGAGGTGCAGCTGAGCCGCGTCGGCAATTACGCGCATCCCGAATACCCGGAACTGGAGGACTTCGGTGACTGCTCCATCCTGGGCAAAAAGGGCAGCACCAACTATTTCCGTGTGGACTGGTTCAATCCCGACGGACTGCGCACCTGGGGCGACGGGCGCACCTTTATCCTGGGTACGGAAGGGTTCATCGAGATCCGCAAGTATATTAACCTGGCCGCCGACACGGTGGACGGCAATCATGTGTTCCTGGTCAACGGCAAGGGCGAAAAATACGTGAACGCCACCGGCGTGACGGGCTATCCCTTCTTCGGAGAGCTGATCCTGGACTGCCTGAACCGCACCGAAAACGCCATGACCCAGGCCCACGCCTTCAAGGCGGCGGAGCTGTGCCTGAAGGCTGAGGCCCGGGCCGTCCGGGCGGCGGGACTTGAATAAACGCGGGGAGGAAAAAGCGATGTTCCGTGTGGGCATGATCGGCTGCGGCGGCATTTCCGCCGTGCACGCCCGGGTGCTGGGCGAACTGGAAAACACGCAATTGATCGCCTGCGCCGATGTGATCCCTGAACGGGCGGCGCGATACGGCTGCAAGGCGTATGCCGACTGGCGGGAAATGCTGGACCGGGAAAGGCCGGACGCCGTGCACCTGTGTACGCCCCATTATCTGCATCCGGGGATGGTTTCGGAGGCGGCCCGGCGCGGCATTGCCGTGTTCACCGAGAAGCCCCCGGCCATCGACGCCGCGGGCTGGGAGCTGGTAAAGGACGCCGCCCGGCACGCGCCTGCGGGCGTCTGTTTCCAGAACCGCTATCACCCGCATATCCTCTCCTGCGGGCGCTTTCTGCGGGAAGGAACCTATGGCAATCTGAAGGGCATCCGGGCTTTCATGACCTGGAACCGTACGGCGGAATACTATTCCGCCGCCGACTGGAAGGGCAAATGGGCTACGGAGGGCGGCGGCGCGCTGATCAACCAGGCCATCCATACGCTGGATTTGATCGTCGGTTTTATGGGCATGCCCGATACGGCCGAGGCCGCCATGCGCAACCATCACCTGCGGGACGCGATCGAGGTGGAGGACACCGCCGAAATCTACCTGCGAAAGGGCAATGTTCCCGCCCTGCTGTACGCCTCCACGGCCTACAGTCAGGACGCCCCGGTGATCCTGGAACTGCACTTTGAGGGGGCCGTCATTCGCCTGGAGGGCGATTTGATGACCGTGATCCGGGAGGGCGAAAGGCAGGAGATCTCCTGCGAAACCGATCCTGTCATCGGCCGTTCCTACTGGGGCGCGGGGCACAAGGCCTGCATCGCCGACTTTTACCGCAGCATCGAATCCGGAACGCCTTACCGGAACGATCCCGCTTCCTGCGACGATACCATGCGGACGCTGTTCAGGCTGTACGGGCAGCGCGGGGAGGAATAACAGGATAAAACCGGGGACGGGCCCGCGCAAAGCGATTATGCGCAGGCCCGTCCTTTTTTGTACGCCCGCCATGGGCAATAGCTTGGTGGTGAAAGTCCACTACACGCATGGTAGTAGGAAGTGTTAGCTGAACGGCAAGGGTGTCCATCGCGAGGTGGAATCTGAAGGAAGCCGCAGGCAAAGTTCCGAGCCGACGGACAGAAATCGCATAAAAGGCGGGGCAGAGCGGACGAGACTGCAAAGCAAGCCGAAGTCCCATACTACCCGGACTCTGTCACGTAAATGCGGCGGCTGCATGGAATGAAGGCTATTGCACCTTATGCGGGGAGGTCTGTGGGAAACGCAGCG
>CADANQ010000125.1 GCA_902789365.1 uncultured Eubacteriales bacterium | reverse complement strand
TGCCGCTGAAGCGGATCATAATCGGAGGGAGATCCCTCCGATACCTCCCCGCTGCTGCCATACGTTTGTTCTCCTTCACACACGACTGAACAGTTACTCCGCGCGTAAATTTTCCACGTTTTCTTTCATACTTCAGGGTCCCAGGAGAAGGGTTTTTCTCCGGGGACCCTGTTTTTGCGGGCGTTCGGGCCGGTTTTCGATGTTATTTAATGGAATTATTAAATCTGTTACGAACTCTTGACGGGGCGCTCCGTTTCGCATATAATTAGTCTCGCACGGAGTTGCAGCCACAACATATAGTTGTCTTATCCTGTATAAACACACAATATGTGCTGTTTCTGTTTGTCATCTCTCCGCGCTCACAGGTCGTTGAATTTCCTTATTATTCCATATTTGTTAAATACATGGAACAGGAGAATGTGTCATGCTGATCATCAAGCGCAACGGCTCCGAAGAGCCCTTCGATATCAACAAAATCCTGAACGCCGTTTCAAAGGCCAATGTGACGGCGGAGGATTCCCTCCGGCTATCCGATGTCCAAATCCGCGAAATCGCCGAATCGGTCACGGAATCCTGCCGCAGGATGCGCCGCACCCCCACCGTCGAGGAGATCCAGGACATGGTGGAGGACCGGATCATGGCGATGGGCGCCTTCGAGGTGGCCAGGCACTATATCACCTACCGCTACACCCGGTCCCTGGTGCGCAAAAGCAACACCACCGACGAAAGGATTCTGTCGCTGATCGAGTGCAGCAACGAGGAAGCCAAGCAGGAAAACAGCAACAAAAACCCGGTGGTCAATTCCACCCAGAGGGATTATATCGCCGGCGAGGTTTCACGCGACCTCACCGACCGCATCCTCCTGCCGCCGGATATCGTGGAGGCCCACAACGAAGGCATCATTCACTTCCACGACAGCGATTATTTTGCCCAGCACATGCACAACTGCGACCTGGTGGACCTGGAGGATATGCTGCAGAACGGGACGGTAATCACCGGCACCATGATCGAGCGTCCCCATTCCTTTTCCACCGCCTGCTCCATCGCCACCCAGATCATCGCCCAGGTGGCCAGCAACCAGTACGGCGGCCAGACCATCTCCCTGACCCACCTGGCCCCCTTCGTGCAGGTAAGCCGCGAGAAGATCACAAAAAGCGTACGGGAGGAAATGCTGGCCGTCGGCGTTTCGCCCGCCGAAGAAAAAATCGCCGAAATCGTCGAAAAGCGCCTTCATGAGGAGATCAGCCGCGGTATCCAGACCATCCAGTACCAGGTGGTCACCCTTTTGACCACCAACGGCCAGGCTCCCTTCGTGACCGTGTTCATGTACCTGGGCGAAACGAAGGACCCGCGGGTGAAGCGCGACCTGGCCATGATCATCGAGGAGACCCTGCGGCAGCGCATTCAAGGCGTCAAAAACGAAAAGGGCGTCTGGGTGACACCCGCTTTCCCCAAGCTGATCTATGTTCTGGAGGAGGACAACATCCGCGAGGACAGCCCCTACTGGTATCTGACAAAGCTGGCCGCCAAATGCACGGCCCGCCGCATGGTGCCGGACTATATCAGCGAAAAGAAAATGCTTGAAATGAAGGTGGACAAAACCGGCCGGGGCAACTGCTACCCCTGCATGGGATGCCGTTCCTTCCTGACCCCCTATGTGGACGAAAACGGGAATCCCAAATACTACGGCCGTTTCAACCAGGGCGTGGTCACCATCAACCTGGCGGACGTCGCCCTGTCCTCCGGCGGCGACACGGACCGTTTTTGGGAGATCTTCGACAAGCGGCTGGAACTGTGTCACCGGGCGCTGATGTGCCGTCACGAGCGCCTGAAGGGCACCCTCAGCGACGCCGCGCCCATTCTGTGGCAGTACGGCGCCTGCGCGCGGCTCAAAAAAGGCGAGACCATCGACAAGCTGCTCTTCGGCGGCTATTCCACCATATCCCTGGGCTACGCCGGGCTGTATGAATGCGTAAAAGCCATGACCGGCAAAAGCCACACGGACCCGGAAGCCACCCCCTTCGCCCTTCAGGTCATGGAGCGCATGAACGATGCCTGCCGCAAATGGCGGGAAACGCACAACATCGATTTTTCCCTGTACGGCACGCCGCTGGAATCCACCACCTACAAGTTCGCCAAATGCCTGCAGCGCCGCTTCGGCGTCATCCCCGGCATCACCGACAAGGGCTACATCACCAACAGCTATCATGTGCACGTGACCGAAAAGATCAACGCTTTCGACAAACTCCTCTTCGAGGCCCGGTTCCAGCAGCTCTCCCCCGGCGGCGCCATCAGCTATGTGGAGGTGCCCGACATGCAGAACAACCTGGAGGCCGTCCTGGAGGTCATAAAATTCATCTACGACCATATCATCTACGCCGAGCTGAACACCAAATCCGACTACTGCCAGGAATGCGGCTTTGACGGCGAAATCAGCATCGAGGAAAGAGACGGCAAGCTGGTCTGGGTCTGCCCCCGGTGCGGTAATTCCGACCAGAACAAAATGAACGTGGCCCGGCGCACCTGCGGCTACATCGGCACCCAGTTCTGGAACCAGGGCCGCACCCAGGAGATCCGGGACCGCGTGCTGCACCTGTAACGGGCTGCACCTCCGGGAGGGTAATATGTATTATTGCGGGATCAAAGACTGCGATATCGCCGACGGCCCAGGCGTCCGCGTGTCCCTGTTCGTTTCCGGCTGCCGCAACTGCTGCCCGGGCTGCTTTCAGAAGGAGACATGGGATTTTACCTACGGCCGGCCCTTTGACCGTGACGCGCGGGAAAAGGTGTTCTCATTGCTGGCCCCTTCCTATATCCGCGGGCTTACCGTGCTGGGAGGCGAGCCGATGGAACCGGAGAACCAGCGGGACCTTCTGCCCTTCCTGAAAGAATACAGGGAAAGGTACCCGCTCAGGGACCTTTGGATTTATTCGGGCTGCACTCTGGAAGAAATCCTGACCACCGGCGCACGGCCGAACACCGAATACGCCCGCGCCATCCTTTCACTCGCGGATATCCTGGTGGACGGTCCCTTCGTGCAAAGCGAACGGGATCCGATGCTGCGCTTCCGCGGAAGCCGAAATCAGCGCATCCTGGACCTGCCCCTCTCCCTCAGGGAGGGCAGGGCCATGCGTTGGGCTCACGAAAACGACCGTTGATTGACACGCCCCTCCGGTAATGCTATACTTTTTTCAGCGTCCGCGCGTTCCTCCCCCGGTCCGGACCGACGCGAGAGGCAAATCCGATGAGTTCTTTCGACGAACTCGGAAGCATCCCGGGCCTCGCCCTGATTAGGAATCAATATCAACCGGCAGCAGATAATATACCGTCAGGAAGCCTTGCCTGCGCTCCCCGGCCGAAAACAGGAGGTCTTGAGAAAATGAATTCCGCAAGAATCGGGCGCACCGTTCGTGAAATGCGCGCCGCGGGCCTGAAGCAGCTGATCGTTTCATCGTCCTCGTCCGTCTTCTATTACACCGGCAAATGGGTTCATCCAGGCGAAAGGATGCTGGCCCTCCTGATCAGGGACAGCGGGGACGCGGTTTTGTACGCCAACCGCCTGTTCGCTCTTTCCTCCGCCTTTTCCGGCGGTCTTGTGGAGTACGACGACACCGACGACTGCGTTTCCGTCCTGGCCCAGGGCCTGGGGGACGGCGTCCTCGGCATCGACAAAACCTGGCCCAGCCAGTTCACCCTGCGCCTTCAGGAAGCACGGCCGGATATAAAAATGCGCATAGGCAGCGCCTGCGTGGATGCGGTCCGGATGATCAAGGACGAGGAAGAACTGAAGGCCATGCGGGAAAGCAGCCTTAAAAACGACGAAACCATTCTTTCCGTCATCTCACGCCTGCGCGTCGGCATGCCCGAAAAGGAAGCCGCGGCCCTGTACCTGAGCGAAAGCGAAGCCCGGGGCTCCTCCGGCCCCGCCTTCGATCCCCTGATCTGTTTCGGCGCCAACTGCGCCGAGCCCCACCACGTCAGTGACTGCACCCTTTCCCGGGAAGGCGACATGGCGATCATCGACGTGGGGCTCACCTGGCATGATTACTGCAGCGACATGACCCGCACCGTCTGTCTCGGCAAGGCCACCGACGAAATGAAGCGCGTATACGACCTGGTACTGGCCGCCAACAAAGCCGGACGGGACGCCGTACGGCCCGGCGTGCGGGTATGCGACGTGGACCGCGCCGCCCGCAAAGTCATTGAGGACGGGGGATACGGAAAATATTTTATCCACCGTCTCGGACACGGCATCGGCCTGGAATGCCACGAATATCCCGATATTTCCTCCGCCTGCGAACAGGAAGAGCGGGTGGGCATGGTCCATTCCGTGGAACCCGGCGTCTATCTGCCCGGCAAATTCGGCGTCCGCATCGAGGACCTGGTGGCCGTAACCGAAGACGGCTGCGAAACGCTGAATCACGCCGACAGGGAGCTGAGGGAGTTCCGCCCGTAATATACCCCACACATTGACGCTTTCGCCCCGCGTTATTCCGCGGGGTCTTTTTTTTGCGCCGCCGTTCGTTGACGTTTATGTCCGGGGTCCCCCGCGTTCTTTTTTTGCGCCGCCGTTCGTTGACGCTTATGCACAGGGTTCCCCGTTTTTTATGCCACCGCTGCAGGGTGCAAAAGGCCCCCGGTTTCCCGGGGGCCTTGCCTTGTTTTTCAGTTGCCGGATCTCAGGCGTCAGTTGGTGCGGCGCTTTTTCCTTTCGGTGATTACGACCGCGCCGATACCCAGGGCGCTCACGAGGGCCAGGGCCGCCCACAGCGCAACGCTGCGGCTGTCGCCGGTCTTCGGGATCCTGTGGTTGGTGATGATGCCTCCGTCGTAGGCCCGGTCGATCACTTCGGCCTCGGTCCCGACGTTGGTGTACTTGGTGGTGTAGCCCGTAATCGTATCCTCCACCACATAGTAGGTGGAACCCTTCACCAGGCCGCCGATGCTGATCGACCCGCCGGCTTTCTCGATCTCCGCCGCGCTGCGGGTAACCGTCTTGACCAGTACGCCGTTCTCACGATAGACCTTCAGGGTAATGTCGGGCAGCACGGTATTCGCGCCGACGCCGGTCCAGATCTTGCGGATGGTGATGCTGGTGTATTCGATCACGGGACCGTCGAAGGTGTTGGTGATCACGCCCAGGTCAAAGGCGTAGGTGTAAGCGCGGGAGAACTCGTCCACGTTGGTGTAGCTGGCGGCGTAGTACTCGGGAATATTGTATTCCTGAGCCGCGTAGACCAGGGCGTTGCCGTCGCCGTCCACCGCGGGCAGGTCGGCCACCGTGTAGGTGTTGCCCGACCGTTTGATCGCGGGCTGCGGATCCATCCTGTGCATGGCGCCCAGGTTCAGCGTGCCGTCCTCGCGGATGACCTCGCTGCGCAGGCCGCAGTAGATGTACAGGTCCACCGCGCCTTTGTCCGTGCCGATCCACTTCTTGGTGACCGTAAGCGTGGTGTAGGTGATCGCGGTGTTCTCAAAGACGATCAGCGTGTCGCCCGCATCGTCGGTATCCAGCGTGACGGTACCGGTCACATTTCCGGTCTCGTCGATGGTGAAGGTCTTGTCCTCAGCCAGGATATATCCTTCGGGGGCTTCGGTCTCGTGCAGCGTATAGGTGACGCCGGTCTTCAGGCCTTCCACCGTCTGTACGCCTTCGCTCGTGGTGGTCCATTCCTTCACCACGGTCCCTTCGCTGTCAAGGATCTGCATCACGATGCCGGCCAGCTTCTCGCCGGACTCGCTGTCCACCTTGCTCACCTTCACACGGGTGATCTCATCCTCCACCAGGAGGACGCCTTCCTCGGTGACCGAGCCGGTGGTGGTTACCTTGCCGGTCTCGTCCAGCGAGAAGGTGGTATCGGTG
>CADANQ010000124.1 GCA_902789365.1 uncultured Eubacteriales bacterium | reverse complement strand
TTCCCTTCCCCGGACTCCGTTCTTCGCCCGGGGGGTTCGCGGGGGGTACGGGTACCCCCCGCGGTATCTGTTCTGTCCGCAGGACTGAACAGATACGCGGAGGAAATCCTTTGCCAAAGGACGCCAAAGACAGACAAGAAATCACATATTTGTCTATTTTACTTGAGCCGGCGCTCTGGTATGCTTATAATAAGATCACAGGAAGCGGAGGGGCTTTTGATGAGATACGGATATTTTGACGACACGGCGCGGGAATATGTGGTCGATAGGGCGGATGTGCCCGTATCCTTTACCAATTATCTGGGGACCCAGCGCATGGGCGCGGTGCTGAGCCACAACGCGGGGGGTTATTGCTGGCTGGATTCGCCCCAGTACCACCGCATCACCCGTTTCCGCCCCAACGGCGTGCCGATGGACTGGCCGGGGCATTACGTGTATATCCGGGACGAAAAGGACGGGGACTTCTGGTCCGTCAGCTGGCAGCCCGTGGGCAAGCGGCTGGACGAGGCGAAGTATTCCTGCCGGATCGGCATGAGCTACAACGTATATCAGTGCGAATACAGGGGGATCAAAGCTTCCCAGACGCTGTTCATTCCCCGGGAAAAGGGAAACGAGGACCCGGTTGAGATCTTTGACGTAAGGATCAAAAACACGTCGGAGGAAAAACGGACCCTCAGCGTGTGCGGATATGTGGAATTTTCCTTCCATCATATCGATATGGACAACCAGAACTTCCAGATGAGCCTGTACGCGGCGGGATCCCACTTCCGGGACGGGGCCGTACTGTGCGAGCTTCATTACGAAAAGGACAGCTGGCAGTTTTTCGCGGGCGATTTCATGCCGGACAGCTTTGACGGCGTCAGGGAATGCTTTACCGGGGCCTATCACACCGAGCGGGACCCGGCGGGCCTGGCAGCTCCCGCCCTTTCCGGTTCCACGGAGCTGGGGGGCAACCCCTGCGGCGCGCTTATGAAGACGATTACCCTGGAGGCGGGGGAGGAAAAACGGCTGCTGTTCTACCTGGGGACCGGGGACGAAAGGGCCGCCGCCGAGGCGCGCCGCCGGTACGGGCCCGCGGAGACCGACCGCGCCTTTGAGGAGCTGAGGGAATACTGGGACGAAAAGCTTTCGGCCCTGCAGGTTAAAACGCCCCATGAGAACATGAACCGGTCCCTGAATATCTGGAATTTGTACCAAAGCGAGATCAACGTGCTGTTTTCCCGCTTTTCTTCCTTTATCGAGGTGGGCGGGCGCACCGGCCTGGGCTACCGGGACACCGCCCAGGACGCCATGTGCGTCCCCCACGCGGAAAAGGATATGTGCCTGACGCGGCTCAGGCAGCTTTTGAACGGACAGGTGAGCATGGGCTACGGCCTGCATCTCTTCGACCCGGCATGGTTCGCCCCCAAACGGAACGACGGATTCGCTTCCCCCACGGTGGTGCCGACGCCGGACAAAAAGGACATGATCCACGGGCTGAAGGATACCTGCGCCGACGACGCGCTGTGGCTGATTCCCGCCATCATCGAAAACGTCAGGGAGAGCGGGGACATCGCCTTCTTTGACGAGGTCATCCCCTTTGCCGACGGCGGGGAAGCCACGGTGTGGGACCACATGAAGCGCGCCATGGATTTCTCCTATTCCCAGGTGGGGGCCCACGGCATCACCAAAGGGCTGCGGGCGGACTGGAACGACTGCCTTAACCTGGGCGGCGGGGAGAGCGCGATGGTCGCCTTCCTGCTGGTGTGGGCCACGGGGCATTTCCTGGACGCCGCCGGGTATCTGGGCAGAACCGA
Organism: uncultured Eubacteriales bacterium; assembly: GCA_902789365.1. Taxonomy (GTDB): domain Bacteria; phylum Bacillota; class Clostridia; order Christensenellales; family Aristaeellaceae; genus RUG756. The sequence goes on along the minus strand of CADANQ010000124.1, from coordinate 4,159 downwards.
AGACGTGAAGGAATACGGCGCCAAAATGGACGGCATGATAAAGGCCTGCCGCCGCGAACTGTGGGACGGGGCCTGGTGGCGGCGGGGCTATACCGCGGACGGCCGGGCCATCGGCACCGCGGCGGCCGGGGAAGGCAAGGTGCACATGGAAAGCAACACCTGGGCCGTCATTTCCGGCGCGTCGGAGAGGGAGCAGAGCCTGAAATGCATGGACGCGGTGGACGAATACCTGTATACGCCCTACGGACTGATGCTCAACGCCCCGGCCTTCACCAAAGCGGACGACGGCATCGGCTTCGTGTCCCGGGTGTATCCCGGCGTAAAGGAAAACGGCGCCATTTTCAGCCATCCGAACCCCTGGGCGTGGGTCGCCGAGTGCATGATAGGAAGGGGAAGCCGCGCCATGAAATTCTATGACGCCCTGCTGCCGGAAAACCAGAACGACATCATGGAGATCCGCCGGGCGGAGCCCTATTCCTACTGCCAGTTTATCATGGGACGGGACCATACCGCCCACGGCCGGGCGAGGCACCCCTTTATGACCGGTTCCTCTGGATGGGCGTATTTCGCCGCCACCAGGTACATGCTGGGCGTGAGGCCGGGGTTCGACCGCCTGACGGTTGATCCCTGTATTCCGGCGGAATGGGACGGCTTCGAAGTCCGCCGCCGCTGGCGCGGCGCGGAATACCGCGTAAGCGTCCGCAACCCGGAACATGTGGAAAAAGGCGTACGGCGCGTCACGGTGGACGGATATGAAACGAAATACATTCCCGCCTTTGACGGCGGTACGCATACTGTGGAAATCCTGATGGGCAAAAGGAAGGAGGACTGAAAAATGATCAGATTCGGAACGGGCGGCTGGCGGGCTGTCATCGGCGACGAGTTTACCCGCGCCTCCATCCGGCGGCTTGCCGCGGCCCTGGCCCGCAGAATGATAAGGGAGGACTGCGCGGAGAAGGGCATCGTGCTGGGATACGACCGGAGGTTTCTCAGCCGGGAGGCGTGCATCTGGTTCGCGGAGGTGCTGGCCGGTGAAGGGGTCAAAGTGCATTTCGTCAATCTCAACTGTCCCACGCCCCAGATTATGTTTGCCGTCAAATCCATGGGCCTCAGCTACGGCGCCATGGTGACGGCCAGCCACAACCCCGCTGTCTATAACGGCATCAAGATATTCACCCTGGGGGGCCGGGATGCCTCCGAGGACGTGACCATGCCCATCCAGGACGAGGCCAACGCCCTGGAGGAGGCGGGCATCCGGGAGGCGGACTTTGACGCGGCGCTGAAGGACGGCAGGGTCTGTTATATCGATCCGAGGGACGATTACCTGGATTCCATCCTGGCCCGCATCGACACCGAAGCTGTGCGCAGGCGCCGGCTGCGGGTGGTGCTCGACCCGATGTTCGGCACCGGACTGAACGGGCTTGCCACCATACTGTACACCTGCCGCTGCGACGTGGACGTGATCAACGACCGGCACGACGCCTTCTTCGGCCGTCACCTGCCCGCCCCGACGCCCGATACCCTGACGGACCTGAGGCAGGCCGTGCTGGAGCACAACGCCAACGTGGGCATCGCCACCGACGGCGACGCCGACAGGCTGGGCATCATTGACGAAAAAGGAAGCTATGTGTCGCCCAACGAGATCTTGACGCTCCTGTACCGCTACCTCCTTGAATACAAGGGATGGCGCGGGCCGGCGGTGCGCAACATCGCCACCACCCACCTGCTGGACCGGGTTGCCGCGTCCTTCGGGCAGGAATGCCTGGAGGTGCCGGTGGGCTTTAAGCACATCTCCTCGGCGATGGAAAAATGCGACGCGCTGATCGGCGGTGAATCGTCGGGTGGGCTGACGGTGCGCGGGCATATCCGGGGCAAGGACGGGCTGTACGCCGCCGGCCTGTTTGTGGAAATGCTGTCGGTCACCGGCAAGTCCATAGGCGAGCTGACCCGGGATCTGTACGACAAATACGGGGAGATGCATACTGCCGAATTCGACTGGGCCCTGACCCCGGAGAACCGGGATCGAATCCGCGGGATGATCTTCGACGAAAAAAAGCTGCCGGAGTTCCGCTACCCGGTCAGACGGGTCAATTATACCGACGGCTGCAAGGTTTACTTTGACAGGGCCTGGGTCATCATCCGTTTTTCCGGAACCGAGCCGCGGGTGCGCATTTTTGCCGAGGACGATACCATCCATCACGCCAAAACACTGGTGGGCATGATGGCCGACTTTGCCGGCCTGCCCTTCGACGCCTGATATGATCCCCATGCGCGGGTGATGACAAAAAAACCGAAAGGAGACGGGGCAATGGACACGGGATGCCGGCGGCGCGGGAAAAGGATTGCGGGAGTGTTCGCCTCCCTGCGGGTCCAGATCATCCTGATCCTGCTGGCCTGTTATCTGATCCCGTCGCTGACGCTGAGCATATTTATCCAGACCACCCTGATCCCCGGCCTGAAGGAGCAGACTGCCTCCGCCCTGACCGCGGACGCGGAGCACGCCTGGAACCTTGCCTGCCAGAACATCGAAAGCGTCATTTCCCTGTCCCGGGAGGCCGTGTACGACGGCGAGCTTGCCGACACCTACGCCTCCAGAGCCTCGGGCCGAATGACCGACGACGAGTTCCTGCGCCTGTCCCGCAGCTATATCGACAGGAAGTACAGCCGCAACGGGCAGCTTACCTTCGCGGCTTATTTCCCGGCCGCCGAGCCGGAATTGTTCATGTACACCCGGTCCGGCTACAATGAGGCCGTCCTGTTCATGGAAAACGGCCTGGAGGAGACCCTTTCCCTGGGGGAAAGCCTGGATACGGGGACGTGCTTCCTGGAATCGGGGGACAGGCTGTATCTTGTCAGGAACCTGATGGACCTGAAAATGGAACGCTACGGCATGCTGGTGCTGGGGGTCCGGCGGGATATGCTGCTGCAGCCCCTGGAGGCCCTCGCGGACACCTGGGAGGGACAGGTCGTTATCCGCCTGGACGGCGCCCGAAGGGGAGAACCGGTCCCGGAGGGACTGACGGAAAAGGACGGGGACGTAATGTTCTTCCGCCGGGCCGCCGGGGAGGAGTATGGCCTTTCCTTCCTGCTGAAGGTGCCCAAGGCGCGCCATTACAGGGAGATTTACCAGTTTCAGTACCTGGCTCTGGGACTGTATCTTCTTTTGGTGCCGGTGCTGATCCTTCTGGCCTGGTACGTGGGCAGGCGCATCGTCAGGCCCATCTCCCTCCTGTCCCGCGCTTCGCGCAGGATAGAAAACGGGGAATGGGGCGTGACGGTGCCCATGCGCGGAGGTGACGAACTGGGCGACCTGGGCGTGGCCTTCTCCAGCATGTCCCTGCACATCAAGGAACTGATCGACAGGACCTACAAGGAGGAGCTGGAACTGAAAAACGCCCAGATCCAGGCGCTGCAGAGCCGCATCAATCCGCATTTCATCAACAACGCCCTGGAAGCCATCAACTGGCAGTCCCGGCTCGAAGGCTCCAAAACGATCCCGGGCATGGTGTCGTCCCTCAGCGTGCTGCTCGGGGCCGGCATGGCCAGGCAGGACAGGCGCATCGTGCCGCTTCGGGAGGAAATGAAGGTGGCCGACGCCTATATCTATTTCATCCAGCAGCGCTTCGGAGAGGACCTGAAGGTGGAGCGAAGCATGGACGAGACGGACATGGACTGGCCCGTCCCCCTTCTGACGGTGCAGCCGGTATTGGAGAACGCGGTGGAGCACGGGATCGCCCCGGCGGGCGGCGGCGTCATAAGCATCTCCTGCAGGAACGCCGGGGAATACATGCGCCTGGAGATCGTCAATACCGGCAGGGGGATCACGCCCGAGGACCGGCGAAAGATCGACGCGGCCCTCAGAGGCGAAACCGATTCGGGAACGCACCTGGGCCTTGCCAATATCTCCAGCCGCCTGAAGCTGATCTACGGCGGAAAGGCGGAGATTCGGGTGGAGAGCGGCGGGGATATGCGCACCGCGGTCCGCATCGATGTGCCCCACAGCCAGATCTGAGGGGTTTCGCTGCTCCGCCTTCAATTGCGCGGCGAGGAGATTGTTTTTTCGTATCTGTTCAGTCCTGCGGACAGAACAGATACCGCGGGGGGTACCCGTACCCCCCGCGAACCCCCCGGGCGAAGAACGGAGTCCGGGGAAGGGAAA
>CADANQ010000123.1 GCA_902789365.1 uncultured Eubacteriales bacterium | reverse complement strand
GTTCCCGCAGGATCGGTGAGGGGTTCGTACCCGGCCGGCGGTGCCGCTTGGACGCAGGAAACCGGCGCCGCCGGCGGGTTGGGGACTCGGGGAAGGGGTCTCCCTTCCCCGGACTCCGTTCTTCGCCCGGGGGGTTCGCGGGGGGTACGGGTACCCCCCGCGGTATCTGTTCTGTCCGTAGGACTGAACAGATACGATGTTATGAAAAAACCGCGGCGAAGCTTCCGCCTCGCCGCGGTACCGGAACGATATCCGCTTTGCCTGTCCGGCCCCGCGGGCCGCGGCCGATGAAGCGATCATGATCCGCGATGTCCGAGAATATCCGGAACAGTATTTTTAGCGCTCTGCCAAACTGAGCTACGGTTTCCCGGCAGGATTTGAACCTGCGACCTCTCGATCCGTAAATCGAAGTAACTGTTCCGCCGCTTCGGACACACTGATTATAAACTGCCTTGCGGGATCAGTCAATGGTCACATGTCCGGAAAATTCATGGTACAATATCGAAAACAGGCGTAACATTTCGCTTTCCGGAGCGTATTGCAAGTGAAGAGGGCAGGTGAGAGGGATGGAGGACAGGGACCTGACGGCGTCGCTGAAGGCCGGGAACGCCGGGGCGCTGGAGAAGCTGATCGAACGCTGGCGCGTCAGGGCCGAGACCTACGCGAACGGCATCCTCCGCGATCCCCATGCCGCCCAGGACGCGGTGCAGGAAGCTTTTGCCAGGATCTGGGCGCTGCGGACGGGGCTGGACGAGCGGCTCGGCTTTTCGCCGTACCTTTTCACCGTCGTCCGGCGGATATGCGTCGACGAACTGCGCAGGCGAAAACGCCGGCCCGACCTTCCGGGGGACCTTCCGGACCTGCCTGCGGGATCCGCCGAGGCGGACTTTATCAGGCGGTGGGAGAGGCTGCGCCGGATGGAACTTCTGGCGGCGCTGGACGAAGCGGACAGGAAGCTGCTGCTGGCGTTTGCGCTGGAGGGGAAGCCCACAAAGCAGATCGCGGGCGAAACGGGCATGTCGGACGTTCAGGTGCGGGTGCGGCTGCACCGGATCCGCAGGAAGCTGAAAAAGGGGATGAATGACGATGCGTGATGACTATCTTGATCGGGTGATCCGGCGGGGAAGAGAGCTTGCCTCCCTGGAGCGGGCGGCGGATTCCTTTGTTCCGGGAAGAAGCGCCGCCCTGCGGTGGATCGTGGCCGGGGCCTTCGGCCTGCTGGCCGCGCTGTTTCCCTCCGTCAGCGCGGCCCGGGACATTCTGATGAACCTGTGATGAAAGGCGGCGAAGAACGGTGAAAAAGGATATGAAAGAGAAAAAGAAAAAAACGCCCGCGAGGGAGATCCTCGAATGGGCACTGACGGTGGCGGCCGCGCTGGTGATCTGCCTGCCGATCCGGGCCTTCGGTTTTGAACTGATGCGGGTGGACGGAAGTTCCATGGAAGGCACCCTGGCCGACGGGGAGATCATGTTCGTTTCCAAATTCGATTACGCCTCGTCGTGGCTCGCGCTGCCGTGGCAGGACGACGAAACGAAGGAAAGCGCTCCGTGCCTTGTCACGGGCGGCGCACCGGAGCGCTTCGACGTGGTGGCCTGCAGGTATCCCGGCCGGGGCGGCACCGTATTCGTGAAGCGGGTCGTGGGCCTGCCGGGGGATGTGGTGGAGCTGAAAAGCGGATACCTGTACGTCAACGGGGAAAAATACGACGAGCCCTATGTGAAGGACGAGTACCGCGCCGGCGGGCGGAACGATTTCGGGCCGGTAACCGTTCCGGAAGGCAGGTATTTTGTGCTGGGCGATCACAGGAACAATTCCAACGACAGCCGTTATGTGGGGGCCATCACCCGGGACATGATCCTGGGTCACGCGCGAACGGTGGTTTTTCCCTTTGACCGGGTCCGCGGGATCGCGCCCCGGTGATCAGATCCCCAGCTCCCCGCGGGCCAGCGAGAAGACCAGAGGGTTTGGGCAAATATGCTTTTCGGACCGGATCTCATCCGCCCCTTTGCGGTATTCGAAGACCGCTTTCGCCACGGCCGCGGACCTGGAGACCCCCTCCCGGCAGTGGACGATCAGGCGGGCGCAGGAAAGCCCCGATACAAATTCCCTCAGCCCCCTGAAATCCTCCCGCCGGGGCAGCGGCCGCCCGTAGGGGATCCCTTCGTCGTCGTATTCCTCGAAAAGATCGTTGAATTTAAGGCGCAGGATGGCTGTAACGCAGGACGCGTCCGGAAACGGCACGTCCTTTTCCTCTTTGGAGGTGATGGAAATGACGGCGGTCGGGGACCCCGCTTCCGCCGCAAGCTTCAGCGCCTTTTCCAGGCTGCAGATTTCGATGATCATGCCCTCCCTCCCTTCGTTCGCTTCCGGATCCGGTCCGGGAGTATTTTTATTATACCCGAAACCGCGCGGAAGATAAACACCGCCCCCGGATAGGCGGGACATGAAAAAACAATCCGGAAACAATAAACCCATTGACATAGTAGGCGAAAGGTGATATCCTGCCTTCAGACTTCAAAAAGAAGCCGTTCCGAAGGAAAGGAGGCATGGGCATGACTGTCAGTCAGAAGGAAAACATCCTGAGCACCATGTGTCGAATGCTGATCTCCCGGGCGCAAATGATGACCGGGGCGTCGGCATGGTTGTGTCCGCGTCCTGAATGATCTTCGGCAAGGATCATACGGTGATCAAACCGCCCGGGAGCTGATTTAACGGCTTCCGGTTTTTTTACCCGGAACGATTTGCCGAAAAGGCGATTTGGCAGGAGGAAACGCGGTGGATTGGGCGTATATCGGGCAGGCGCTCCCGCTCTACGGGAAAGCCGCATGGCTGACTCTCCGTACCGGCGCGGCGGGCATCCTGCTGGCGGCGGCCGTCGGTCTCCTTGGGGCCGCGGTCCTCAGACGGCGCGTCCCCGTGGTCCGGCGGATCGTGTCGGCCTATGTGGAGGTGAGCCGGAACACGCCCCTCCTGGTGCAGCTGTTCTTCATCTACTACGGCCTGCCGAAGATCGGCATCCGGACGGACCCGGAGGTCTGCGGGATCGCCGGGCTTGCGTTTCTCGGCGGCGGATACATGACGGAGGCCTTCCGCAGCGGCATCGAAGCGGTGGACCGCCTCCAGGAGGAGAGCGCCCTGAGTCTCGGGCTCACCCCGGGCCAGGCCTTCGTCCATGTGATCCTGCCCCAGGCGGCGGCCGTCAGCGCGCCGGCTTTTATGGCCAACGTGATCTTCCTGATGAAGGAGACCAGCGTTTTCTCCGCGGTGAGCCTGATGGATCTGATGTTCACCGCCAAGGACCAGATCGGATTGTACTACCGGACCGCGGAAAGCCTTCTGCTGCTGGTGGGCGCGTACCTTCTGATCCTCCTGCCGCTGTCGCTGATGGGGCACACCCTCGAAAGGAGGCTGCGGCATGCCGGATTTGGGACTTGAGGTCCTCCTGAAGGGGAAGAACTTCATCCGGCTGCTGGAGGGCCTGTGGACGGCGCTGCGCATCAGCCTGGTATCGGCGCTGATCGGCATCCTGGCCGGCATCCTGCTGGGCGTCCTGGCTGGACGGAAAAAATCCGTTTTCCGGGGCATCCTGGGGGGTTGGCTTGCCGTCATCCACATCATGCCCCAGATGGTGCTTTTGTTCCTGATGTACTTCGGCACCTCCCGCGCCTTCGGCTGGTATTTGTCCGGCGAAATGTCCGCGGTCATCGTGTTCTCCCTGTGGGGGACCGCCGAAATGGGGGACCTGGTCCGGGGTGCGGTAAGCAGCGTTCCCGTGATCCAGCGCGAAAGCGCGGAAGCCCTGGGACTGAAGCCGGCGCAGGTATACCTGCTCATCATCCTGCCCCAGGCGGTCCGGCGCCTGATCCCCCAGGCGATCAACCTCATTACCCGGATGATCAAAACCACGAGCCTTGTGACCCTCATCGGCGTGGTGGAGATCCTGAAGGTCGCCCAGCAGATCATCGAGGCGAACCGGCGGGCCAGCCCCAACGCGGCCTTCGGCGTGTACCTGACGATTTTCGTCATGTATTACCTTGCCTGCCGGCCGCTGACCCTCGCGTCGAAACAGCTGGAAAAGCACTGGAGGTGAACCCATGGCGGAAGCGGTCCTGACCATATCCCACCTGACCAAGCGGTTTGAAAACCAGACCGTGCTGGAGGACCTTTCTCTGGAAGTCAGGGAGGGCGAAACGGTGGTCATCGTGGGCCCCAGCGGATGCGGGAAAAGCACCCTGCTCAGGTGCGTCAACGCCCTGGAGGACATCCAGGGGGGCGAAATCCGGATCCGGGGCGAAAGGATCCGCCACGACGGGAAAAACCTGCCGGAAATGCGCCGGAAGGTCGGCATGGTATTCCAGAATTACGAGCTGTTTCCCCACCTGACCGTCATAGAAAACATCCTTCTGGCCCCCGTAAAGGCGCAGAAGCGCCCGCGGGAGGAGGTCCGGGCGGAAGCCATGGAGCTTCTGGAACGGGTCGGCCTGAAGGAAAAGGCGGACAGCCTGCCCAGGCAGCTGTCCGGCGGGCAGAAGCAGCGGGTCGCCATCGTGCGGGCGCTGTGCGTGCATCCCGACATCCTGCTCTTTGACGAGGTCACCGCCGCCCTGGACCCGGAAATGGTCCGGGAGGTGCTGGACGTCATCATCGGCCTGGCCGAGCAGGGAAAGACCATGCTCATCGTGACTCATGAAATGTCCTTTGCCCGGGCTGTCGCCGACAGGATCATCCTGCTGTCCGACTGCCGCATCCTGGAGGAAAGCAGCCCGGAGGAATTCTTCACCGCCCCGAAGACGGAACAGGCGAAGAAATTCCTGCAGTCGTTTGAATTCAGGCGCTCCAGGCAGGCCTGACGGGCGCCTTACGAAAAAAAGACCCGAGAACAGGAAAGGAGAATCCCCATGAAAATTATCCGTCGTTTCTTTGCGTTTGCCGCCGCGCTGGCGTTGGCGCTTTCCCTTGCCGTTTCCGCCTCGTCGGATACCGTCTACCGCACCCTGGATGAGATCATCGCCGACGGAACCATCAACATCGGCGTCTTCTCCGACAAGTATCCCTTCGGCTATGTGGACGAAAACGGCGAATACCAGGGCTACGACGTCTACTTTGCCCGCCGCATCGGCGAGGACCTGGGCGTGAAGGTCAACTTTGTGTCCACGGAAGCCGCCAACCGGGTTGAATACCTGGAGACCGGCAAGGTGGACATCATCCTGGCCAACTTCACCGTCACCCCCGAACGGGCCGAAAAGGTGGACTTCGCCCTGCCCTACATGAACGTGGCCCTGGGCGTCGTTTCCCCCGACAGCCGCGTCATCACGGATCTTTCACAGCTCGGGCCCGAGGACAGGGTCATCGTGATCTCCGGCACCACCGCCGAGGATTACCTGATCAAGAACAATCCCGAGATCACCCTGCAGAAGTACGACACCTACGCCAACGCGAAGAACGCCCTGGAGAATGGGAACGCCGTGGCCTGGGCCAACGACAACACCGAGGTGATCGCCTTCGCGCTGGAAAACGAGGGCTTCACGGTGGGCATTCCCTCCCTGGGAAGCCGGGACACCATCGCGCCCGCCGTCAGCAAGGGCAACGAGACGCTGCTGAACTGGCTGAATGACGAAATCCGCGCGCTGGCTGGGGAACAGTTCTTCCACAAGGATTACGAGGAGACCCTGGCGGCGGTCTACGGCCTGGATTATGAGGACAGCCTGGTGCTGGAGGGCGGCGGAGAGGCGGAATAAGCGCCGCGAAATGACCGAAAAAGGGGCTGACGCGATCGGTTTTTCGCGTCAGCCCCTTTGCCTTGCAGCGTGTCGGGTAACTGTCGTGTGTGAAGGAGAACGAACGTATGGCAGCAGCGGGAAGGTATCGGAGGGATCTCCCTCCGATTATGATCCGTTTCAGCGGCATGTAACGGCCTATCGGGTACACGGTCCCGATGCCGCTCCGGCGAGGAGTGAAG
>CADANQ010000122.1 GCA_902789365.1 uncultured Eubacteriales bacterium | reverse complement strand
GTTGGTGTAGTACAGCGTTCCGAAATTATACGTCGAGCTCTTCCCGCCCGCCGTCAGTTCCATCGTCTTCGACAGGCTCGTCAGCGTCGCGGTGGAGGAATACTCGTGCAGCGGTGCGCCGTCCACAGGCGTCAGCGTCACCGTCCACTTGCCGCTGTCCTCTTCCGTCAGGTCGCGGCCTTCCAGCACCTTCACGCCGCTCAGCGTAATGCTGCCGTCCGCTTCGTATTTATTTGTGAACGTTATGCTGTACGGCCTGTTGGTGAATTCATTCGCCGCGTCCGCCTGCTCCGCTTTCACGGACAGGGTTCCGTCGCCATTATCCGATATCGTAACCGTTATGTCATAGGTCTTGCTCGCATAGATGATCTCTGTTTTGCTGCCGAGCATTTCGCGCATGGTATAGGTGTAAACGCGTGTCTGAAGGTATTCGTCGCCTTCCTTCAAGACATCCTGGTCATAAAACAGCGCGCTGAATACGACGCTGCCATATGCGTCGTTCGTTGCCGTGCCGACCATCTCGCCGTCCTTCATCAGGACAAACTCGAATTCTCCGGCCTTCAGTTCGCGGCCTTCCAGGATCTTCTTGCCCGTCAGCACTGTGCTGCCTTCGGCCTTATATATATTATTGAACGTCAGGGCATCCGGGGTCGGTGAAGCCTCTACGGTCAGGGTTCCGTCGCCCTTATCCGTTACCACCACCTGCAGCGTATAGGTTTTCCCATCGTTCACAACACCGTCGACCTCGCCGCTCTCTTCAACCGTATAGGTAAACAGAGCGCTCTTTTCGCCTTCCGGTATATCCGCGATGGTATAGTAGAGCGTAGCAAATTCATAGACAGAACTCTTTCCGCCCGCGGTGAGTTCCATCGTCTTTGAAAGGCTCGTCAGCAGCGCAGTCGAAGAATATTCATGCAGCACGCTTCCGTTCACAGGGGTCAGCGTTACCGTCCACTTGCCGCTGTCCTCTTCTGTCAGGGCGCGGCCCTCCAGCACCTTCTGACCGTTCAGGGTCACGGTGCCTTCGGCATAGTATTCGGTACGCGTATTGCTGATGGTCCATACTTCGGGATCTTCCGGATCGACTTCGGTCTTTTTGATAAAGTATCCCGAAACATCGATGTCTTCCTGCCCGTTTACGGTGGCGTAAACATGGGTCTCTACGATCTCATAAGTGTAGACTTCGATATACGGATTGCTGCCGTCGTTATGGATGGATACGGAAGGCAGACCCTGTACGGGACTCCCTGTCCATGTAATTCCGTCCTCCCCTATATCCGCGCCGGTCAAGGTGAAGACCTTGGCGCCGGAAATGTCGGGAGCCATTGCTTCGCCGTTTTGTGCGCCTCCGCCGGCGCCCCAGCCCTCCGTCACATACCCGGTTTCTGTCTCGGTGACCGTTTCATCCCCGACCGTGATATATTTCACGCCCGTGACTTTCACGACAAAGGTCATCTTATTGATGGTATATTCATTTCCCTGATCGTCCCTAACAGTCCATTCCGGAGGGGGCGAGGAGACAGGATTGACCTGATTACCGTCTTCGTCAAAGAACTTCTTGGAAACATCCAGGTCCAGCACCGCGTTGTTGGTCACTTCAACAATGGTGGGCTGCAGCTGCTTCTTTACGGTGTCGTACATACCCAGCTGGATGCCGTCCGCGCTGGAACGGATGGACCCCACCGTGCCGCGGGTCGTCACCTTATAATACGGAATATAGACGCTGCTGCTGTCCACAAGATCACCGTTGACGACAGCCGCAACTTCCTGCACATTGTAATTGATCTCCCCGGGCATGGCGCCTGCCGGAAGATCGCCGTTTCCGAATACGGTATCGGTAAAGTCAAACAGCGGCAGATGGTCGATGTAGCCGATCCAGTCCTCCGTGGAGCCGGCTTCTCCCCTGACCACCAGGCACCATTCACCGTTATACTGGGCCACGTCGGCGCTGCTCATCTGATGCTCCGGCAGACGTCCCTCGTTAACCAGCTTCTCTACGACATTCGCTCCGGTGCTGTCGGTGATTTTGAAGTAGACCTCCGTCACGCCTTTTTTGGCCGGCATCACGGGCCAGTGCTTGACAATCTTCAGATCGGCGTCCGGGTAGTTGTCAAGGAAGAACTGATAGCCCGAAGTCCCCTGCTGAGAAGCATCCTGGATATGGTCGGAAAGCGCCCAGTGATGGCCGTCCGTGGAGGTAATGGAAACCTCGCGGAACGTGTAATCGTACATAACGGGCCTGGGCGTTCCGTCCGGATAGGTGCCATAATAGCCGTAAATGGGCAGGTTCGAACCATCATGACCGGTGCCTTCATGGATGGTAACATGCCATGTCCCGTTGTGGTAATCGATGCTGAGGTTTGTTTCAAGACCTTCCTGGTTATAAATATATGAAGTATTTCCGGTGTAATGCCATTCGAAGGTGTCGCCATAATCTACCGTATCAAGCAGATTGCCGTTCAGGTCATAGATCTTCTGAACGATCATGACCGTGAAATAAGCTCCGTCATAATCGCTCTCGGTCGTCATGCCGCCGTCCGTCGTAAAGAAATGCCACCGCTTGCGGATATCCATCTGCGGCTTAAACTTGTCGGGCCAGTTGATCAGGCCTACGGTTCCCGCTCCGTCCCGGGCAACATCCGTAATCAGTCCGTGATCAAGGTTGGTATACGGCCTGCTCTTTCCGTCCGCCTTTACGCGGGGGAAATTGATCGTTTCGCCTTCCCTGGCAAGCAGATATGTGCGGTCGCCGGGAGCCGCGGCCCTCGGGTCGATCGCAAACATGTTGGTGCCGGATGCCAGCTGATCCTCCTGGCCGGGCTGCAGTGTGGTCACGCCGACTTCCACCGGGACATAGGCATAGAACCCTCCCGGTCTGGTGGTTTCAAGTTCGTACAGCTTATATTCAAATCCGTTGTCCGGCGACAGAATCACCCGTTTGTATACGGGGGAACCGTCGATCCCTCCGCCGACGAAGTTGCCGGCGCCGTCGATGGGAACTTTTTTGATATCCACCACGACGTTGGGCATATTCCCCTGCACCTGGGCTTCCCAGTATTTCTTGACCAGCAGGAATTTCTTTTCGTTTTCGGCAATCACGCTGCCGTCAAAGGAAATGCGGTTCTCCTCGGTGCCGTTCTCAATGTTGGTCGGATTGCCCGAGGCGTCCGCCGCGTAATAGTCCGCCTTGTATCCCTGCGAAGCGCCGGGATAGGCTTCCACTTCGTCAAAGTAGTATCCGTAGACATATGTCGTTTCCCGGTTTAAGCCGGTGTTGATCACTGTCTGGGGAAAATTTACAAATTCGATCTTCCAGGCGTCCGTCGTCTGTTCGGCGGTGACCGTCCCGTTTTCGTAGGTAATTCTCCAGCCGGTCGAATTGTCCACCCGGTACCTGTAATTATCCCCGGTAAACGCCGCGTCCTCCGCGTCGGCGGTCGGAGCGCCGTCGCAGCGGTCGCTGATCGCAACGCCCGCAAGTCCGTCGGCCAGTCTTTCGGAGCCGCTGCTGTAGCGATAAGTCACGTCCTCATAGACCCGGAACGAATCGCTGGTGCAAAGATGCTGGTACGGCAATGCCGACCCTGTGATCTGCACATGGTCGCTCTGGTCGTTAAGGTTCACAAAAACGACGCTACCGCTGGTCCCGGCGTGGAATGCCGCCTGCAGCTTCACCGGTGCGCCTTTTTCCACCTGCATGGAGGTCAGCGTCCGTCCGCCGCCGTCCACAATTTTGACAGTGACGAATTCGTTGTAGTCCACTTCCGGGTCGTCCAGCTTTTTATATTCCTCATGGACATAGCGCTTCAGCTGGAAAACAGCGTAGGTAGAGCTGTCGGAAGCCGGATCCTCCGTGTCGTTGCCGCTGATCCACTGCTTTGACAGGTCAAAATCAATGCTTTCGCCGTGCCTCTGCCGGCGTTCGCCGTTATGAAGCTGGATCTCATAATTCGTATAGTCGCTCGCGTCCTCCAGGTACTCAGGCGCGAAGAGGATATCGCCGCTGAATTCGTTGTCGATCAGCGAATAGATCGGATCCTGCGTTGTATCGCCGTCGGCCCAGACCCTGTATCCGGTCTCTGTGACAGAATACATCAGGATCACTATGCTGCCGTCTTCCTTAACGCGGAACTTCGGAAGGTCCGGCATCCGGAAGCTGTCGGGATCCCAGCTCTTAACCGTCCATGTCACGGCGGGAGAAACCGAGTGCCAGGCGTCACCCGTATAGCTGCCGCTTTCCACTTCTTCATACGCGGCTTCGGGATCATAATCAGGCTGCCCGTTGACCTGGGAGTAGGGGTACTCCAGTTCCTCCAGGCTGAACGTCGCTTCCCAGGCCATGCTGGAAGTAACGCTATCCTCGTTCCAGATCTTATCCAGGCTGGCGGTCACATACTGCATCGGTTTGTTGGTCACGATGAAGTGCGTGCCGTCCGCGGTCGTTTCACCGGGCAGGTAGCCGTCGATGGGATGGGCCTCGACCACGCGGTATTCATAGGGTGCGCCGCTGCCGTCCAGAGAAGCGAGATTCGTAAAGGTCACGGTATCCGCCTGAGCCGTGACTTCCTGATGCTCGCAGCTTTCCACATCCATGAAAACTCCGGCGCCCGCGCGGCGCTGCAGTTTCAGTTCCACACCGGTCACGCCTTCCGGCCAGGCGATCGGTGTGCCGTCTTCGTCAGCCCATACCTTTTGCGCCGAAACAGAGATCGTCCGCGCATTGGTGATGGCGACCGTGCCGGATTCCGTCAGGGCGTTGTCGGAATAAGCCGCGGCCCAGCCGTCGATTGGATCCTCGCTTATATAATAGGTATAAGAATAGTCTTTATCTCCGATTGTCTCGGAAAACGGAACGTTGACGCTTCCCTGCCAGCCGCCTGCCGCGGAAAGGGTCATGGTGTCACTGTAGGAGGGATCCTCTTCGGTCACGTGATTCACGGGCGCGATTCCGTCGACTGTTACTCCTTTGAATTCATTGTGACCCCAGCCGTCACTGAATACCACCTGCAAAACTCCGGTCTCCGGGATCGTTACCGTGAACGATCCGGTCCCGGCGTTCACCGGCAGCGGATGGGCCGGCCCGCCGTTAATACTGTATTCCTTGGGGTTGAAGCCCGGATTGTATTCCCACGTGATCGTGGCTTCCGTTCCGCGCTGGAAGCTGAAGCCCTGATGCCATTCGTTCGAATGAGTCCAATCCGTGGCGTCATAGTCGACATCCTTGACAAACAGCGTAACCTCGCCGTCCGGGATCGGCTCGTCATAACTGCGTTCACGGGTGAGCGTCAGCGTGACGCTGGCCGGCAGACCGTCGGAAACCGGATTTCCCTCCGTGTCCATCCATGACTTGGTCACGTTGATGGGGTCGTCCGCCAGCCCCACCGCAGGCAGCGCGGACAAACCCAGGGTGAGGATCACCAGGGCGATCAGCAAAAACCAACCGCGCAAAAGCGCGTTCCGACTCCTCTTCGGGGCCGGTCCTTTCAGAGAACCCGCTTTGGACGGAGCAGACGTCCGGACGGCGAAATCCCTGTTTTTGGCCTGGTCGTTCATTATATTCCTCATAGGTGTGTCCTCCCCCTATGGTAATAACAATTCCTGTTTTTGCGATTGCAAACAAAGGCCGAATCGGCCATGTATAAGTTTATCACACGACAGCTCATTTTTTGTTACATATTGACGGTGATTCCATAAAATATCATTACCATTTATATATGTTTCATTAACATTTTCTACATATTTTTGTAACATTATCCGTATTTAGTCCTTAAATTGCTTAAAACCCTTAAAAAAGCCCGTCCCCCTCGATATGAAGCGCCTGCTAAATTGTTAAAACCCGCTTAAAAAATCCGTTACAGTGACTTATTTTTCCGGCTCTCAGGGCCGCAGCCGTCCCTGTAAACGGCCCAATGTCAGCGGGAGTATCTGTTCAGTCCTGCGGACAGAACAGATACCGCGGGGGGTACCCGTACCCCCCGCGAACCCCCCGGGCGAAGAACGGAGTCCGGGGAAGGGAAA
>CADANQ010000121.1 GCA_902789365.1 uncultured Eubacteriales bacterium | reverse complement strand
GGTTTCCCTTCCCCGGACTCCGTTCTTCGCCCGGGGGGCTCGCGGGGGGTACGGGTACCCCCCGCGGTATCTGTTCTGTCCGTAGGACTGAACAGATACCCTGTATTTATGCTTTTTCTTCCGCCTGATTGACGATCCAGATGCTGTGCGACACCAGGACCAGCCCCAGGCCGTAGCGGTAAACGGGAAGGGTCAGGGGCTGGTCCACCAGGATCAGGCCCAGGATCACCCCGAAGATTGGCTGCAGGAACATGAACACCGCCACCCTGGACACGGGATGCTTTTTCAAAAGCACTGCCCAGATCCCATAGGCGGCCGCGCTGAGCAGCGCCAGGTACCCGAGAACCCCCCACGCGACGATCCCCTCCGGGCAAAGCCGTCCGCCGGAAGCAAGCCCCGCCGCGGCAAGGACGCACCCGCCCAGGATAAACTGCCATCCAGACAGGGCCACCGGATCCTGCCCGGAGGCGAAATGCTTGATCAGCCCGGCGCTGAAAGCGCTGCAGACCATCGAAAGGATCAGAAAGCCCTCGCCGGTCAGCTTCACGCTTCCCTCCGCGCTGCCGTTCAGGGTAACGGCAACCACGCCCATCACGCCCAGGATGCCGCCCAGCCATTTGCGCAGGTTCATTTTTTCATACCGGAAGACCCAGGCCGCGATCAGGATGGAAACGAAGGCCCCGAGTCCCTGGATGATGGAGGCCCTGACGCTTTGGGTGTTGGCCACGCCGATGTAAAAGAAAACGTACTGCCCCACCGTCTGGAAAAGGCAGAGGACCCCGGCCGCGCGCCAGCCCTTTGTTCCCCGGGGCAGGGCCGGGCGGCGGAGCGTCAGGCTGCGGAACAGCACCGTCATCAGCCCCGCCAGGAAGAACCGGCATCCCGCGAAAAGCATCTGGCTGCCGGTGTCGCCCCCGCCGATCCCGAACAGGCGGTAGCCCACGTTGATGAAGGGGATGGCGCTGCCCCACAGAAGATTGCACAATACCGCCGGCAGGACGTATCCGCCGGTCTTTTTCTTTTCATTCATTTTCATTTTCCGCCGTGGGCCCTTTTCCAGGCCAGGATCTCCTCCAGCCTGGCGCCGTATTTCGCCTCCAGGCCCTGGTCCGTGGGAAGGTAATAGCGTTTTCCCGCCATGCTGTCGGGCAGGCAGGACATGGCCGTCAGCTTTTCCTCGGTGTCGTGGGCGTACTGATAGCCCTTGCCGTAGCCGATCTCTTCCATCAGTTTGGTGGGCGCGTTGCGGATATGCAGCGGCACGGGCTCGGCCAGGGTGTTCGCCGCGTCGGACCGAGCGCTTTCATAGGCCGTGTACAGGGCGTTGGATTTGGGCGCCAGGCTCATGTACACCACCGCCTCGGTCAGGTGCACGCCGCACTCCGGCATGCCGATCATATGGCAGGCCTGGAAGGCTGCCACGCCGATTTCCAGCGCTTTGGGATCGGCCATGCCCACGTCCTCGGCGGCGAACCGGGCCACCCGCCGGGCGATGTAAAGGGGGTCCTCCCCGCCCTCCAGCATCCGGGCAAGGTAATACACCGCCGCGTCCGGGTCCGAATTGCGCATGGACTTGTGCAGGGCGCTGATGAGGTTGTAATGCTCCTCGCCCTTTTTGTCGTACAGCACGCTCCTGCGCCCGGTGCACTCCCTGAGGGCCTCCTCGTCCACCGTGACGACGCCGTCCTTTTCTTCCTGCAGATCCGCGGCCGTCTCCAGCACGCTCAGGGCCGTGCGGGCGTCGCCGTTGCAAAACACCGCCAGGGCGCGGCGCGCGTCCTCGGTCAAAACCACCCGGCGGTCCGGAAAGGCCCGGGGATCGGAAACGGTCCTGTCCAAAAGGCGCTCGATATCATCAGCCTCCAGCGCCTGGAACACAAAAACGCGGCACCGGGACAAAAGGGCGCTGTTCACCTCGAAGGAGGGGTTTTCGGTGGTGGCGCCAATTAGGGTGACGGTGCCGTTTTCCACATGGGGCAGGAAGGCGTCCTGCTGGGCCTTGTTGAAGCGGTGGATCTCGTCCACGAACAGGATGGTCCTTTCCCCGAAGCGCCGGGCGCGCCCGGCCTCCTCCATCACCTGCCGGACCTCCCGGATGCCGCTGGTCACCGCCGAAAAATCCACAAAGCGGCTGTGGGTCCTGCCGGCGATGATCCGCGCCAGGGTGGTCTTGCCCACCCCGGGCGGCCCCCAGAGCACCATGCTGGGCACCCGGTCCTCCTCGATGAGGCGCCGGAGGATCTTTCCCGGCCCCAGCAGGTGCTCCTGCCCGAAAAAGCCGTCCAGATCCGTCGGCCGCACCCGCGCCGCCAGGGGTTCGGCAGCCGGGGAATCGAACAACCCGGTCTGTTCCATGCCTTTCCTCCCCCCGCCGGAAACCGGCGGGATAAAACGGAAGCCGCGGATGAGAACGATGCGGCCTTTTCCGTGCGTTTCCCTCCCCGGCGGGTCAAAAAATGGGAGAGGGCTTGCGCGCCTCTCCCTTTGGACCAGATCATGAGAAGATCAATACTTGCGCTTCCGAGCGGCTTCCGCCTTCTTCTTGCGCTTTACGCTGGGCTTCTCGTAGTGTTCCCGCTTCCTGACTTCAGCCAGAACACCGGCCCTGGCGCACTGCCGTTTGAACCGTTTCAGCGCGCTTTCCAGCGACTCGTTTTCCTTGACGCGAACCTCAGACACTTGTTTTTCCCTCCCTTCGCCATCTCGCCTGCGACTACAGCCGTTTTCACGGCGGTGGCGACCGTAAAAGTATTATACCGCAGGCAGGCCGGGGCGTCAACCCTTTTTGAAGGGCCAATCGTAAACAAACAGGGGACCCGCGGGGGCTTTTTGCCCTCTCCCGAGGGGTTCAAAGCTCCTATTTTTATCCATTTTTGCAGGCGTTTTCGGCGATTTTTGTTTCGATGTTCCGTCTTCTTCCCTTTTTTTGCATGTTCTGCCGCCGGAGCGCGGGAACCGGGGCGCATCGAAAAAAGCGGAAAAAAATTTCCGGAATGAACGGAACGGCCGCGGAAATATTCCCCGCGGGGACGGCGATGCGCCGCTTTCCGCAGACGCTGCGCCGGACAGGTCTTAATTTCCCGGTCCGTCCTGCTGCTCGGGATACCGGAAGGTCAGTTTGTTCTTAACGCAGTACTGTTCGGCAAAACTCCCTTTGGAAACAACGAGGGTCAGCCGCGGACAGGTGACGAACGCCATGTCGCCGATGGAAGTTACGCTGTCCGGGATCGTCAATGACGTCAGGCTGTCGCAGCCGGCGAATGCCCCCATCCCGATGGCCGTCACGCCGTCTGAAATCGTGAGAGACGTAAGCCTGCGGCAGCGGGAAAACGCCCATTCCCCGATGGCCGTTACGCCGGCAGGGATCGTGACCGAAGAAAGGCCGCGGCAGCGGGAAAATGCACTGGCGCCGACAGACTTTACGCCGGCAGGAATCGTGAGCGAAGAAAGGCTTCCGCATCCGGAGAACGCGGCATTTCCGATGGCCGTTACGCTGCCCGGGATCGTGATCCTCATCAGGCTTTCGCAGTAATGAAACGCATATTCCCCGATGAACGTGACGCCGTCCGGAATCGTGACCGAGGTCAGACTGCCGCAGTCGGAGAACGCCCTCTCCCCAATGGCTTTCACCGGATGCCCGTCCAGAAACCGCGGGATCGTCAGCGCGCCGC
Source organism: uncultured Eubacteriales bacterium (assembly GCA_902789365.1). Lineage (GTDB taxonomy): Bacteria > Bacillota > Clostridia > Christensenellales > Aristaeellaceae > RUG756. Next base: position 2,363 of record CADANQ010000121.1, on the reverse strand, counting down.
CGTCCCCTTTGAGGTATCCGCAAATCACACAGGATCCGTCTTCCGCCACCTTATATTCATAGGATCCTTCCGTGAACGTCTTTTCCGTCATGTGCTTATCCGTCCTTCAGGACCGCCCCTCCCCGCTCCATCCTGACCGGGACGATATGCCCGTCCGGGGCGCCGAAGGCGATCCCGTCGTCGGTATACAGGGGCAGCTCGTAATCCTCCGCGTCCCACCCGAGAGGCGCGGCGCCTTCCAAAGAAAGCTCCGACGTGCGTTCGCGGCTTTTCGCAAGAATCACGAAGGTCCCCCGCCTGACAAAGAGCGGGAACTCGTTTTCCTCAAGGCGCACGTAATGCCACCCGGCTTTCATTTTCTCGGTATCATAGTCCTCCGGCGCGCGGAAGCGGACGAGCAGCATGTCCTCCGGCAGGTACACGTTCCTCCCCGGCGCGTGGGGGGCGAGGACCGGGGCGATCATGCACTGCCTGCCCAGCATCACCTGGTCTTCTGTCGCGCGGGCCAGGGGATCGTCGGGATAATCGAAGCCCAGGGGGCGGAAAAGTAGCCCGTCCTCAAGGATGGCGTGCATCATCTCGCTGTAGAGCCAGGGGATCAGGGAATAGCGCACCTTGATGGCGTCCCGCATGGTCTGCCATTTCGGGAACCGGTAGACCTCCTGCAGCCGGGTGCCCAGGGCGCTGTGATTGCGGAACAGCGGGGTGAAGACCCCCAGCTGGATCCAGCGGATCAGCAGCTCCTCGTCCACGTCCGCGCCGAAGCCGCCCACGTCGGCTCCGCAGTAGATGAAGCCCATCATGTTCAGGCTGGGCAGCATCCTCAGGTGCAGAGCCAGGTGGCTCCACCAGGAAAAATTGTCCCCCATCCAGATGCCGCCGTCCCGGTGGCTTCCGGCGAAAGAGGAGCGGGAGAAAAGCAGGTGCCGTTTTCCGGGCTCCGCCCGGCGCATCCCCTCGGCCGCGGCATGGGTCATCAGGGCGCCGTACAGGTTGTGCACCTTGTCGTGCCGCACACACCTCTCCCCGATCCGGTGGTAAAAGCGCCGGTAATCGTCCATGCTGTTTTTGATGCCGTTCACCGCGGCGGTCAGGATAAAGGAGGAATCGTGGCCGAGCATTCCTTCGCGCAGATTCTCAGCCTCTTTAAAGGCTTTGTCCAGCCCCTCCGGGCTGTAGAAAAGGGCCGGCTCGTTCATGTCGTTCCAGAAGCCCTCCACGCCCATATCCAGAAGGACGCGGTATTTGTCACCGAACCAGCGGGAGGCATCCTCCCGGAAAAAGTCCGGAAAACAGCTCAGGCCCGGCCACACGGCGGCCTCAAAATCGCTTCCGTCGGCCTTTTTGCAGAAATAGCCCTTTTCGTGCCCCTCGTCATAAACGGCGTATCCCTTTTCCTTTTTCACCCCCGCGTCGATGATGGGGATGACGCGCACGCCGTCCGAAAGGAGGCGACCGGCGACGCCCTTCAGGTCCGGCAGGGCTTTTTCGTTCAGGGTAAAGTCCCTGAAACCGTCCATGTAGTCGATGTCCAGGCAGATGCCGTCCAGGGGGATGTGCCTTTCCCGGTGGGACCGGGCGACGGCGGTCAGGTCCTCCTCCCCGGCGTAGCCCCACCGGCTCTGGATATAGCCCAGGGCCCAGCGGGGCGGGATATAGCTGCGGCCGGTGAGCGCGCGGAACTGCCCGCACAGATCGGCGCAGATTTCCCTCCCTGGGGTCCCCTCCCCGGGGGTAATGATATACAGGCTGAAATCGCCGTTTTCGCCGGTGATCCTCATCCTGCCCCGGTCCTCAAAGCCCAGGTCCCAAAGGACGCGGCCGGGATCGTCCAGGAAGAGGGCGAAGGGATCCCGGGAACGGAAAACAATCAGGAAATTGTGACTGCCGTACAGGCTCTGCCGGTCCTCGGCGTGGTTGAATTCGTCGCTGTTCCAGCTTTGGTACCGCCTGCCCCTGCGGTCGATGGGCCCGACGGCCTCACCGAGGCCGTAGAGGGCGTCCACATCCTCCAGGGAAAGGGTGAAGGATACTTTCTTTCCATCCGTTTCCGTTCCGAGGAAGGGGAGCTCCCCGTCCTGCGCCGGCAGGTCCCGAACGCAGGCAAAAGAGGGATATGGGTTGCCGAAATCATAGCGTCTGATCATTTTTTAATCTCCCGGGTAACTGTTTAGTCGTGTGTGAAGGAGAACGAACGTATGGTAACAGCGGGGAGGTATCGGAGGGATCTCCCTCCGATTATGATCCGTTTCAGCGGCATGTACGGTGAAGCGGAACGACACCCCGAACCGTTCCCGCAGGAGAGGTTCGGGGTTCGCACCCGGCCGGCGGTGCCGCTTGGACGCAGGAAACCGGCGCCGCCG
>CADANQ010000120.1 GCA_902789365.1 uncultured Eubacteriales bacterium | reverse complement strand
CCGGCATAATCATTGATCTGCCTTATTTTTGTGTTCCTTCGATATGCTCTCCAACAGAGGTATATCGTTTTTTTGTTCGCCCGCCCCGTGAACAGTAACGATCCATGCACAAAAAATGCTGAAGCGTGGATAAAGGTTTACAAATGCTCCTCCCGGAAGGTATAATAGCTTCACGGGAAGGATTACGAACCGGTAATCAAGGCATTCCGCCGCTGCCCGCGGGAAGGAGAAAGCAGGGGATCATGCAGAAAAGAGTTATCGATCTGAACGGAAAAACCATTCTTGTGACCGGGTCTCCCGGGTTCATCGGCGCGAACCTTGTCATCCGCCTCCTGCGGGAGCTTTCCGGCGGGACGGTGGTCAGCTTGGACAATATGAACGACTATTATGACGTCAGCCTGAAGGAATGGCGGCTTGAGCAAATCGAAAAGGCGGCGGAGGCCTCGCCGGTGAAGCATGTGTTTATCAGGGGTTCCATCGGTGACAAGGCCCTGGTCGACAGGCTGTTCGACGAATGGAAGTTCGACGTGGCGGTCAACCTGGCCGCCCAGGCCGGGGTGAGGTACTCCATCGACCATCCGGACGTGTATATCGAATCCAACATTATCGGGTTCTATAACATCCTGGAAGCCTGCCGTCATCATCCGGTGGAGCATCTGGTGTACGCCAGCTCCTCAAGCGTTTACGGCGGCAACAAAAAGGTGCCCTTCTCCACGGACGACAAGGTGGACAATCCCGTTTCCCTGTACGCGGCCACCAAGAAGAGCAACGAGCTGCTGGCCCATGCCTATTCCAAGCTGTACAACATCCCCTCCACCGGCCTCAGGTTTTTCACCGTTTACGGGCCGGCGGGTAGGCCGGACATGTTCTATTATTCCGCCACCCGGTCCCTGGCTGCGGGAAAGACCATCCGCATTTTCAATTACGGCGACATGAAGCGGGACTTTACCTATATCGACGACATCGTCGAGGGGATCCTGCGGGTGATGCGCGGGGCGCCCGCGAAGGAAGACGGCCCGGACGGGCTGCCGGTGCCTCCCTATGCCGTGTACAATATCGGCGGCGGTCAGCCGGAGAACCTGCTGGATTACGTCAGCGTCCTGCAGGAGGAGCTGGTGCGGGCCGGGGTGCTGCCGGCGGATTACGATTTTGAAGGCCACCGGGAGCTGACGGGCATGCAGCCCGGGGACGTGCCCGTGACCTACGCGGATTCCGGCGCGCTGGAAAGGGACTACGGGTTTACGCCGAAAATCGGCATCAGGGAAGGTCTGAGAGCCTTCTGCGAATGGTACAGGGAATTTTACGGCGCGTGAACGGGCTTCTCATCCTGAGCGGACCGAACCATCCGATAAAGGGGAAAAACTAATGAAATGTGAAGAGTTATACTTTGGGACCTACGGAAGAACGCCCGAGGCGATCGCCTTCTGCCCGTACCGCATCAGCCCCCTCGGCGCGCATATCGACCATCAGTACGGCAAAATCAACGGTCTGGCCATCGACAAGGGCATCCATATCGCCTACAGCCGCAAGGAAAACGGCGTGGTGGAACTGCAGAGCGTCAATTTTCCCAAGCGGGCGCAGTTCCATGTGAACGGCATCCCGGAGGAGAAGGTCGGCGACTGGGCGGACCATATGCGCGGCGCGGCAAAGCAGCTGCTGGAAAAATACCCTCTGCGGTTTGGCATTTCCGCCGTCATCGAGGGATCCCTCCCCATCGGCGGCCTGTCTTCCTCCGCGGCCGTGATCATCGCGTTTATGTCCGCATTGGCCAACGTCAACGGCATCCGCCTGGAAGCGTGGGACACCATCATGATGGCGAAGGCCGCGGAAAACAAATATGTGGGCGTCAACTGCGGAAAGCTGGATCAGAGCTGCGAGGTGCTGTGCAAAAAGGACCAGCTTTTGTACCTTGACTGCGCGGACGACAGCTTTGTTCTGATCCCGAGGAATCCTTCGATGAAGCCCTTCAGGATCGCCGTATTCTTCAGCGGGCTGGAGCGCAGCCTGGCCACCTCCGCGTACAACCTTCGCCAGGACGAGTGCAAGGCGGCGGCCTACAGCCTGTTGGCCTACGCCGGCTTCAGGTACGGCAAGTTCGCCGACACCAGGCTGCGCGACGTGCCCGTTCCGATTTACCAGGAATACAGGGACCGGCTGCCGGAAGCTTTCCGGAAGCGGGCCGACCACTACTTCGGCGAATTCCGCCGCGCCGAGGAAGGCGCGGAAGCGTGGAAAAACGGCGACCTGGACACCTATGGACGCCTTGTGTTCGAAAGCGGGAAGAGCAGCGTTGAAAACTATGAATGCGGATGCCCGGAGCTGATTACGCTGTACAACATCATGACGGAGACCGACGGCATCTACGGCGGACGCTTTTCCGGCGCGGGCTTCAAGGGCTGCTGCATGGCGCTCGTGGATCCGGACAAGGCGGACGGGATCCTCCGGACGGTGGAGGACAAATACCTGGCGGTCTATCCCGCGCTTCGGGGCAAATACCTTGGGGCGCTGTGTGATTCCGCGGACGGGGTGAAATTATGAAATGCGTTATCCTGGCCGCGGGATATGCCACGCGGCTGTATCCGCTGACGAAGGATTTCCCGAAGCCGCTTTTGAAGGTTGGGGAAAAGACCATACTGGACTGGCTTGTGGATGACGTGGCCCCGCTGACCGAAGAGTTTGCCGTTATCAGCAATCATCGGTTTATATCCCATTTTGAAGCCTGGGCCGCGGGCAAGCCCCAGAGGATTACCTTGGTGGATGACGGCACGGAGAGCAACGAGACGCGCCTTGGCGCAGTCCGGGATATTCAATTGGCCGTCGAAAAGCTGCGGATCGAGGACGACTGCCTGGTGATGGCGGGGGACAACGTGCTGGATTTTTCCCTCTGTGACTTTGTCCGCTTTGCGCGGGAGAAGGGTACGTCCTGCGTGATGTGCCATGAGGAAAACGATCTTGCCAGGCAGCGCAGGACCGCCATCATCACGAAGGATGAAAACGGCCTGATCACCTCCTACGAGGAAAAACCGCAGAACCCCAAAGGCAACCGCGCGGTGCCGCCGTTTTATTACTACCGGGCGGAAGATATCCGCCGCATCCCGGAAGCCCTGGCCGCCGGCTGCGGCTATGACGCCCCCGGATCCTTCGCGGCCTGGCTTTCCGGGCAGACGGCGATGCACGCCTTCGACATGCCGGGAAAACGGTATGACATCGGGGACATGAAAAGCTATCGGGCCGTACAGGAAAGCTATTCCGGGATACGGCGCGGATAACGGTTATATTCTTCCGCCGCGGAAAGCTTTTGCGGATGTTCTCCGGCGGAGACGATTCCCAAACGGAAAAGGAGACAGTATGAACATCGCAGTAGCGGGAACGGGATACGTCGGCCTGTCGCTGGCGGTCCTCTTAAGCCAGCACAACCATGTGACCGCCGTGGACATCGTTCCGGAAAAGGTGGAGAAGATCAACCGGTGGGAATCGCCGATCCAGGACGATTATATCGAAAAATTCCTGGAGGAACATGAAGCCCGGGGACTGGACCTGACGGCCACCACCGACGCGGCGTCCGCCTATGCCGCCGCGGATTTCGTGATTATCGCCGCCCCGACCAATTATGATCCCCAGAAGAATTTCTTTGATACCGGCGCTGTGGAGAACGTCATCGAACTTGTGCTAAAGTCCTCCGAAACCGCGATGATGGTCATCAAATCCACCATTCCGGTGGGCTACACCCACAGGGTGCGGGAAAAGTTCAATACCGACCGAATCCTGTTCAGCCCGGAATTCCTGAGGGAATCCAAAGCGCTGTACGACAACCTGTATCCCAGCCGGATCATCGTCGGCTGCGACGAAAAGAGCCGGGAAAAGGCGGAAGTATTCGCCCGCCTTCTTCAGGAAGGCGCGGAAAAACCGGATGTGGACACGCTGTTTATGGATTTTACCGAGGCTGAGGCTGTCAAGCTTTTTGCCAATACCTACCTGGCCCTCCGCGTTTCCTTCTTTAACGAGCTGGATACCTATGCGGAGGTCAAGGGGCTGAACACCCGGAGCATCATCGACGGCGTCTGCCTGGACCCGAGGATCGGGACCCATTACAACAACCCGTCCTTCGGATACGGGGGCTACTGCCTCCCGAAGGATACCAAGCAGCTGCTGGCCAACTATGCCGACGTTCCCGAGAACCTGATCCAGGCGATTGTGGAGAGCAACCGGACCCGCAAGGACTTTATCGCGGACCGGGTGCTTGAACGGGCCGGCTATTACACCGCCAACAGCATGTGGAACGCGGAGAAGGAGCGCCCCATCACGGTGGGCGTGTACCGGCTGACGATGAAGGCGAACTCCGACAATTTCCGCCAGAGCAGCATCCAGGGCGTCATGAAACGCATCAAGGCAAAGGGCGCGACGGTCATCATCTACGAGCCGACGCTGACCGACGGCTCCACTTTCTTCGGCTCTCTGGTGGTGAACGATGTGGAACGTTTCAAGAAAAGCTGCGACGCCATCATCGCCAACCGGTACGACAGCGTGCTGGACGACGTGGAGGACAAGGTGTATACCAGGGACCTGTTCCGGAGAGACTGAAAAAACAGATACAACAGAAACAACAACGAACGGGGCTGCCGCGGATTTGCGGCAGCCCCGATTCTTTACCGGTTCATTTGGGAGCAGAGGGATCATCCGGCCTTTCTCTTCCCGGACGCGCTTTTCATAAAAAGCAGCAGGGCCGCGATCAGCGCCAGGGGGAATACGCTGCCGGTAAGCATGCCGATTTGCAGACGGTCGCCGGCGCTCTGGGTCACCGCGCCGACCATGCTGGGCCCGAGGGCGCCGCCCAGGTCGCCGGCCATGGCCAGCAGGGCGAAGAGCGCCGTTCCGCCCCGGGGCAGCCGGGGAGAGATGACGCTGAGGGTGCCGGGCCACATGATGCCCACCGAAAAACCGCACAGGATGCATCCGGCAAGGCCGACGGCGGGATTGGCGGAAAGGGAGGCCAGCAGGTAGCAGGCGAGGCACAGGACCCCGGAAAAGATCATATATTTCGTGAGATCCAGCTTCGCGCCGTATCTGCCGTAGATCACCCGGCTGATCCCCATGGTGACCGCGAACAGGCAGGGCCCGGCAAGGTCGCCCACGGCCTTGCTGAAGCCCAGGGCCGCCTCGGTGTAGGCGGAGGCCCACTGGGCCATGGAAAGCTCGCCGGCTCCGGCGCAGACCATCAGGATCACGGCCAGGTAGAAAAGAGGCGTTCTGAAAAGCTCCCCGATGGACATCCCCCTGCCATCCTCCGTCAGGTGTTCGATGGGGCAGATCGCAAAATTATATATGTTGCCAAGTGGGACCAGGGCCCATACGCAGGCGAGGATCTTCCAGTTCGCGATGCCGAACACCGCGAAAAACAAAGAGGAAAGAAGAATAACGCCCACCGATCCCCAGCAGTAGAAGGAGTGCAGCAGACTCATTACCCCGCTTTTGTTTTCAAAGGGGCAGGCCTCCACGATGGGGCTGGCCAGCACCTCGATCAGTCCGCTGCCTACGGCGTAGATGACGACGCAGATCATAATGCCGACGAAGGGATCCGGCAGCAGGTCCGGCAGGAAAGCCAGGCCCAGGAGTCCCAGCCCGGCGGCGACCTCGGAGGCGACGACGCTTCTGCGGTAGCCGATGCGGTCCACGAAACGGGCGCAGAACACGTCCACCAGCAGCTGCGTCAGGAAGAACGCTGCGGGGATCAGGGCGATTCGTCCCAGGGAGACGCCCAGATCCGTATGGAATTTCAGAAAAAGCAGGGGCGCGAAATTGGCGCAGATTGCCTGGGTGATGAACGCAAGGTAACAGGCGGTCAGGGTCCTGCGGTAGTTTTTCTTTATCATGTCGTAACTGTTCAGTCGTGTGTGAAGGAGAATGAACGTATGGCAGCAGCGGGGAGGTATCGGAGGGATCTCCCTCCGATCATGATCCGTTTCAGCGGCATGTACGGTGAAGCGGAACGACACCCCGAACCGTTCCCGCAGGATCGGTGAGGGGTTCGTACCCGGCCGGCGGTGCCGCTTGGACGCAGG
>CADANQ010000119.1 GCA_902789365.1 uncultured Eubacteriales bacterium | reverse complement strand
ATGTCGAGGATTTTTTACCTCGTTGTATAGAGGCTATTTATCCTCGACAGAATTTGGCTTTCTCTCTATTCTTCTTTCTTTTCGTGAAACAACCCTGATATAAGATGCAAAATACAGACGGTCCTTCGGCCCATTTCCCGGCGGACGCGAAAACCGGGGGAGAAACGGAACGTGAAAGCGGCGGGAAAAAAATCGGTAGACGAAGATGCGTGAGATTGACAAGTTGTACAATATGAATTAAAATAGATATGGTCCTAAAAATTCGATCGAGGTGAAATTTCATGAAGAAACTGGCTACCCTGCTTCTGGCGGCCGTGATGCTGCTTTCCGTGGCCGCGGCCTCCGCCGACGCTCTGTTCACCCCCGTTAACCGTTCGGCTATTGCCGGTCTGCCGGCGCTGCCCTCCGCTATCCCTTCCTGCAAGGTGGCTCACGATGAAAAGGCCAACACCTACACCGTGACCGTTTCCGAAACTCCCGTGTGGGCCTGCGCCAACCTGTGGTACAACGGCAAGGGCAACGTGGACAACATCACCTTCAACGGCACCACCGCCACCTTCAAGGGCACCAAGGCCCAGATCGGTCTGTGGTGGATCGGCGGCCCCTACAGCGGCGAAGAGGGCAAGCCCCTGAACTACTGGATGCAGAAGGGCGACGCGGAAGGCCAGTTTGCGGACGAAGAAGCGGCGCTGGCTTTCGGCAAGGAAGAATATCCGGGCTATGACGATTACAAGCTCGAGGAACTCTACCGCTGGGACGTGAACGTCAACGAATACGACGAGGACGGCAACTGGCTGGGATACGTCGGCGGCAAGTACTGGGCGGATCCCGCCGAATACGGCGATGACCAGGAAGCTTTCCTGGACGCCGTGCTGGCTCAGTTCGAAGCTGAGTATCCCGGCAAGATTCTCAAGTGCGAAGGATTTTCCGAGGAGCTGCGCGCCTGGAAGCTTCTGGGCATCTCCAAAGAGACCTGGATGGCCTATGCCGGCGACGACGCCCTGCTGATCGGCTATCAGAGCATGAACGTGTGGTACACCCGCGGCGGCATCCCCACCAGGGTTACCGTTCCCATGAACGAGGATCCCTTCCAGACCGGCAAACAGCTGGCCAGCGCTTCCGTCACCTACATGAGGGACGGCAAGTACTCCGGCCACTGGTACGTTTCCAACGTGGAAGCTACCTACGCCAACGATCCGGTCGCCAAGGTTTCCGTTGATTACAACGATACCACGGCGGGCAACTGGCTGCGCTACAATGTCACCCTGTCCTCCGGCGGCACCATCACCTATACCCGGTAATACGGATCCCGAAACAGTGGGAGGCCATGAAGAGCAATCTTCATGGCCTCTTTCGGTACGCGCGCCATGGGCGGCGGCCTTGCGGTGAACAGTTACGATCCGGGAATCCTCTCTTCCCTGGATCCGCATGTATCTGCACTTCATTTCCGCGTTTCCTCCTTCGCTTATTTCCCGGTGCCCGTCCCGTCTTCATCCTCCGGGTCTTCATCCCGTTTTGCCCGCAGCCTGATGAAGTCCATATGCAGCACCCTATAGGCCGGGCTGTAGGCTTCCCGATAGACGTCGGAATGGGAAGGGAGACGGTTTTCGTCCAGGACGCACTGCGCGGCGGTCTTCATCCGGTCGGATCCATCCAGCTTGACGCAGAAATTATAGACGTTCCGCCGCGTGAAATCCAGCGGCCTTTTTTCGGCGGACCGGCACAGCATATACGCGATGTCTTCCTCCTTCAGGCCCTTTGCCCTGGCGGCCCGCAGGTTCAGCCGGAACCACTGGGGGCTGAGGCGCTCGGTCAGCTTTTCATCGGGGTCCGCCTCCAGGCCGCGCATTTCGGCGCGGAGACGTTCCAGGGCGGCCGCCTCCGACGGGACCATGTGTCCGACCCCGAGCATCCCCTGGAAGGCGAACTTGACGGTGTCCTCCTCGGTCATCATCGGGCGGCGTTTCCGCTCGGACAGGAGATTCTTTTTGATGCTTTCGGCGCATTTGATCATCAGCGCCAGCTCGGCCTTATCGTAGCCGTCCCGGATGAAGGCGGCGCGGGATGGATGGCGCAGCTTCCCGACGGCCCGGACAAGGATCTGCCTGGCCCGTTCCCTTGAGAAACCGAAACGCTCCCCGCATTCCTGCAGGGTTCGCTCTTCCTGATAGCGCAGACGCAGAAGCTCCTGTTCCCTTTCGGGCAGCATGCCGACGGCGTGATCGAGCCCCGCGGCCTGATCCGGGGACAAGCCTTCGAACCTGTCCTGACCGAAGAGGATCTCAAACCCGACGTCGGCAAGCAGGTTTTCGGGGTAGACGGCCCCGGGCGGTTCTTCCTCCTTTGCTTTGCGTGCCTTCTTCGGCCGGGGGCCGGTCGTGCTGACGACGACCTCAAGCCCCCGGGACCGGGCGTATTCCACGGTGTCCTTTGTGCCGCCGGGTGCGCCGCTGAAGTACGCGATCAGCCGGCGGCTGTGGTCCGCCATCCACCGGTTCCGCCGGGCGAAAACATCGTCGCTGTAATGGTCGCTGACGGTGTAAACAAGGTCCGCTTCCTTCAGCAGCCTGTCGTACTGCCGCTTCCATTCCTCGGTCCAGCGGGCGGCGAAGCCCGGCCATGGGGTCGCCGCGATCAGACGCAGGGCGGGATTTTCCGCCTTTTTGCCAAGAACGATCTGCCCCGCCCAGATGTCCACCCCCATGGCGCAGCCGGAAATGAAGGTGGTGTATCCGTCGGCAATCGCCCTGTCGATCTCCTTTTCCAGCCAGGCGCGCACCTCCTCCGGGCTTGCGTCCAGCTTTTCCGGGCGGTGCCCCATAAAAAAGCACCGGTGCAGCCGTTTTTGATTTTCATCCGGCATCGTTTTCACCTCTCCGCGCCGTATTTGTCATGTCTTCCCTGAAATCAAGGGGCTCGGTCAGGGAGCGCTCGGTCTCCTCAAGGAACGCCGCAATCGCCCGCCGGTCGTCCCCGAGATCCTTCAACGCCGTCAGGCGGGTAAACCACAGCGGCTTCAGGCAGCGGTATATCATCGGGGCCGCGCTGATTTCCTGTTCTGAAAAGCGATAGACCCCGGAGGATATCCTCAGGGCCTCGCGGATCCCGGAGGCGCTGTTCTCGCGCATCAGGTAATTGAGGAAGACGTCCCTGCCGCAAAGATTGAAATCGTATACGCCGGCAAAATTGCCCTCGCCGTCCACAAGGACGTTCGTCAGGTTGAGGTCGGCCTGGAAAACGGAGGAAGGGAGGCCGGCGTAGATCTTTTCAAGGGCAGCCCGGTTGCCGGTCCAAAGGCGCCAGATCCTGTCTGTCCGCTCCCTGAACTCCTCGGGCAGGGTGAGGGCGTATTCCCTCCACGCCAGGGCGTTTTCAAGCACTTCGTCCGTTTTGTCACTTGGGCAGAAGGTCTCGAATAGGCAGTAACCCGACGGATAGGGCGAATAATCGAAACGCTTCGCCGCGGCCCGCGCCGTCATGCGCCAGATATCCTCTTTGACCCTGTCATAGACCGCGGCGTTCCGCTTTTCGTCGTCGAGGGTGTCCAAAGCGGGACGGAACGGCGCGTATTCCTCCATATAGGCCGCGCACCCGCGGCCCCTGAATTCCACGGCGGGGAAACCGCCTTTCTTGTCCCGGAAGATCCGGGGACAAAAGACGCCCAGCTTCCGGTATTCGTCGGCCGTCCGCTGCCATACGGCGATCTTTTCGGGAAAGGTGAAATCGTTGTCGGCGATTTTCAGCACATATTTAGATCCTGAATCGGTTTCGATTATGACGGCCGCACGGAAATCATCTTCGCCGCGGCATGTTTCGATCACCTGCTCGGAGGAAGGGGCGGCGTCTGAAAACAGGGAAAATATACGGATGATCTCGTTTTCCATTTTTGCTTCCAATCTGAAAGCCGGTCCCGTAAACGCAGTCCTTCCGGACGGCAGGGGGGAGGGGATAATGAAAAGGCTTTCCTTCTGCTGCGTATTATAACAGATTATCCGGTTGACCGGAATAGCCGGACCGATTATTTTGCATGAAGCCGGTTTTGACAGAAAGAGCCCGGAAGATTATAATGATGAAAAGGATCGTTCAGGGCTTTGGCGGACCGTGAACACGGAAAACCGGACAATGAAGCACCTGAAAGACAGGGGGCGGATGCATGAAAAAAGCTTTGGCGTTTCTTCTGGCGGCGATTATGGCCGTGTCAGCGGCGTCCTTTTCCCTTGCCGAGGGAGGGGACTGCGAGGTGCGTTCCACGCCCGTGATGCGGGAGGGAAAGCGGATCGGCGATCTGGATTTGCGGTTTTATCCCGCGGCCCCGCACGTGGCCTACTACGGCGTGAAGGACTACGCGGCTTTCATGTATCAGGTGGACCTGACCGTTGCCCTCGGGGACGGAGGCGTCTGCACGGTGACGAACCCCAACGGTTCCTTCATTATGGCGGACCCCGCGGCCGGGACGATTATCGCGCCGGACTGGGCGCTGTTCCAGAGCCCGCCGACCCCGTATCGCGACCAGGTGGGCGTCAAGGACGCTCCCTGCGCCTGGACGTACTATTCGGAGCTGGTATTTGAAGATGCGGCGAACACCGTCGTCTTTGATTTTGCCAAATACGGCATCGCGATTTACGCCGACGAAAACGACGTGTACCTGCCCCTGTCCCTGCTCTCCACGATGTTTACGGACCTCGCGGTCAACTACGCGGTTTATAACGGGGAGACGGTCTTCGTTCCGGTGCTGGACATGTCCAACCTCACGGGTCTTCCCGATGGCTTTTATGACGGGAAAAGGATGCGGGCCCTGCTGAACGGCGAAGAAAAGCGGGCGGAGGACGAGATCGCCGAGGATTTCGGCGAGCTTTGCTTCATTTTGGATTATTTCTTCGGCCATCCGGGCACATCGAAGCTGGATAAGGGCATCGCCGAAAAGGGCCTTGAGGCGGCGCTGAGGGAAAACCTGCCCGGCAGGGGGGAACAGGTGATCGAGGGCCTCCGTTCCCCGGATATGGGCGAATACCTGTCCGCCATGTCGCAGCTGTTCTTTGATCTGCTGGACGACGGGCACACGGCGTTTACGGGCATTTCGCCCATTATGAGCAATCCCTTTGCGTATCCGGGACTGTATCTCAAAATCCTGCTGCTGGCGGGCAATTCCTTCGCGGCGAATTCCAGCGCTCCCAAGCAGGAGATGATGAAGGCGATCCCGAAGCAGCGCGCCGCCTTCTGGGGAAATGAGTATTACCGCGAATGCGGGAGCACCGCGATTCTCCGCATCGACGCGTTTGCGCCGGATATCGCGGGCTGGGAAGCGTATTACGCGGGCAAGGGCGAGATCCCCATGGACGCGCTCGGGATCACCTGGACCGGCCTGAAGAAGGCGTCGGAGAATCCTGCTGTCAAAAACGTCCTGTTCGACCTGTCCGCCAACGCGGGCGGCAGCGGGGATTTGCTGATGGCGATCATCGATCTTGTGACCGGGGACAATCATTTCCGCGGCTATAACGTGCTGACCGGCCAGCATGTATACGCGGTGGTCCATACCGACAAGAACCTGGACGGCGTGATCGACGAGAGGGACGACGAGGTGAAATACGATTTCAATTACGGCGTCCTGACCACCCGGCTGAGCTTCTCCTGCGGCAATCTGTTCCCCTTCCTGATGCAGGACCATGGCGCGGTGCTCATCGGCGAGCCCACGGGCGGCGGCTCCTGCTGCGTGCAGATGGGCACGCTCTCCGGCGGCGCGGTGTTCATGATGTCCAGCTATATGTGGAGGCTGGAAACGCCCGACGGCGAGTCCCTGGAGGACGGCTGCAGGACGGACCTGCCGATCGAAAGGATCGAGCCCGCGAAGCCGACCAACGACAATCCCAGGCTGTCCATGGGCGATTATTCGGCTTACTTTGACGATGTGAAGCTGGACGAGATGCTTTGCGACTGGTTTATGGAAGCGGCGGAGGTTCCGGCCGCGTAAGAACCGGGAAACATGACGAGGGGCTGCCGCGGCGCGCGGCAGCCCCCGTTTTTGTACGCCCGCCATGGGCAATAGCTTGGTGGTGAAAGTCCACTACACGCTTGGTAGTAGGAAGTGTTAGCCGAACGGCAAGGGTGTCCATCGCGAGA
>CADANQ010000118.1 GCA_902789365.1 uncultured Eubacteriales bacterium | reverse complement strand
CGATCAGCCGTTACATGCCGCTGAAACGGATCATAATCGGAGGGAGATCCCTCCGATACCTCCCCGCTGCTGCCATACGTTTGTTCTCCTTCACACACGCCTGAACAGTTACCGAAAATTTTTAAAAAAGCCCGCGGGGCGCCGGGATCGATCCCGTCCGCCCCGCGGGCCGTTTCATTTTATCCAACCAACCCAAAACTTCACTCTCCACTCTTCACTCTTCACTCTCCACTCTTCACTCTCCACTCTTCACTCTCCACTCTTCACTCTCCGCTCTTCACTCTCCACTCTTCACTCTTTTATTTCGCTTCCTCCACCCGGATATCGCCGGAAACGGTATGAACGCTGAACCTCGCGCTTCCGTCGCCATAGACCCGGGTGCGGCCCTCGCTCGTCAGGGGGAGGGAGCTGGAAAAGCTGCCGCTGGTGGTCTCAACGTTCAGGGTGAAGCCCGTTTCCGCGCCGAGGAGGGCGGTCACGTCCCCCGATACCGTCGAAATCGCCATATCGCCGAAGGCGCCGGGAATCGTCACACGCACGCTGCCGGAGGTGGTGGAGACCTTTGTTTCCTTCGCGCCGCCGCCCAGGAGGGTCACTTTCCCGGAGACGGAGGACACCGTCACCCGGTCCGTCCCGTCGCCGAGGGTCAGGGAAATGCCGCCGGAGGTGGTGGACGCCGCGCACTCCGCCGTGTTTTCCGCTTCCAGCGTTACGTCGCCGGAGGTGGTGGCGGCCGTCAGCTTCGCGCAGCGCACAGAGCCCGCGATATCCCCGGAAACGGACGCCAGTTCGATCTCCCCGGCGCCAAAGCCCGCAAGGTCAATCTCCGCGGATACGGTCCGGATGCCGGCGGAAGCAAGGCGCAGGTCCTTCGGGAGGGTCAGGGTCAGGGTTTTGCCGCGGTCGATGCCGAACAGCCGGAACCCCGGCTTCTCATACCGGATGCACAGGGTCGTCCCGTCCAGCCACCAGCGCAGCTGCCTGTCCTCCGGGATGGCGCCGTTCCCGGTCTCCTCCACCAGGAGCTCGGTCCCTTCGCCGTAAATCACCCTGACGCTGCCCGCGGTCCATTCCACATCCAGACGCTCCACTCCGGACGAAATGGCGGTGTTCCCCGCCGTGTACATCCCGGCGTTGGCGTAGGCGGTCCCCGCGTTGCGGCCGAAGAGCCATACGGAGCCCGCGGCCAGGAGAATCAGGCACACGATAAGCGCGATCATCGTCTTGTTTGCTTTCTTCGTTTTCATTTTCATGTTCACTCGCTTTCTTTCGGTATTTGATCGGGTCCGTCGCGGACCGTTTATGCGTACATGGGCAATCTCACGCGCTCTCCCGGCCGGCTTTCACGGCCCTGAAGAGCAGGTATCCGCCCGCCGCGCACAGCGCGAGCATCACGATGGTCGCGAAAGCGCTTTTGCTCCTCAGGGTGATCATGTTCATCATATTGGCGAACAGGATCAGGTCCGCCGACAGGACCAGCATCGGGCGGCTGAAGGCGCCGATCAGCCTTTTGACGGGCTTCGCCCTGACCACGAAGGGCAGGAAGATCAGCGCCAGCCCGAACAGGCTCGCCGAGGCGGCCGTCAGGAACCATTTGCCGCCGCTGTACAGGCTGCACACCCCCAGCAGCACCGTCAGGGTGACGCAGAAGGCGCAGAAGGTCCACAGCAGCCGGTCCTCCGCCACCGTCAGAGGCACCACCGTCAGGGACGCCGTCACCCCCAGGGCCGCCAGGACCACAAAGAACCAGTCCAGCCCATGGCCCGATGCCAGGTTGACGATCAGGCACACCAGCACCGGGATCATGAACAGCCCGGCAATCAGGGAGCCGACGGCGGCGCTCCGGCGCTTGAAGCGGACGGCCTGATGGGCGATGATCCCATCCTTTTCATCCTTCAGGCCGCTTTCGATGTCATCCCGCTTCAGTTCCCTCAATATCGCTTCGCATTCGGGGCACGCGGCCAGGTGTTCGTCCACCAGGCTGCGGCTTTTTTCGCTGCAGACCTCGTCCGCGTACAGCGGCAAGAGATCGCGGATCACTTCACATTCCATTTTCATTGTTCTCCATCCTTTCCCGCGGTTTCGTCAGGGCGCGGTTTTTCCGTCTTTCCCGCGGCTTCAGCCTTGCGCGGTTTTTTCCATCCTTTCCCGCAGCTTCAGCCTTGCCCGGTGGTAGGTGACCCGGGCCCAGTTTTCCGTTTTGCCGAAGATCGTGCCGATCTGCCGGAAAGACAGCTCGCCGAAGATCCTCAGCTCGAACACTTCCCTGAAGGGCTCCTCCATTCCGTGGAGCAGCACATGCACCCGGAAGGAGGAATCCCGGTCCGTGATCTGCTGCTCCAGGCTTTTGCCCTCCTCGGGCAGGTCCTCGGGCATCGGCGCCGATCTTCCCCGCCGGCGGCTTTCGTCCGTCCAGCGGTTTTTTGCGATCGCGCACAGCCAGGTGGCCTCGTCCGCCTCGCCCCGGAAACCCGACGGCGAGGAGAATGCCCTGAAAAAGGCGTCCTGGGTGATTTCCTCGGCCAGGTGCCTGTCGCCCGTGAGCGTCATGGCATACGAGAAAACGTGCATGTAATGCGCGTTGTAGATCTTCTCAAAGGCTTCCCTGTCCAATCATCGTCACCCCCTTTTGCCTTTACGCCGATTAGACGGAGATAAAACGTTTTCGTTACAAAAAAAATAAAAAAATTTTTTCCCTTTATCCGGTTCAGGTCCGTGTCCAAAAAACAGCGCCTCTCCCGACGCTGTTTTTTGTTCCCGCCAAACCATCGCGAACCTCGGCCCGTTCCCCGCGGCCATGATCCGACCTCGCGCAGGGAAAACGCCTCAGGTGTCGATCCTCGTAAGCTTCGTCAGGGCCCTGTTGCGGTAGACCACGTCCTCCCGGGCGGTGAAGCCCATCCTTTCCCAGAAGGCGTTGCCGGCCTCGTTATACCTGAACACCAGCAGGGCAACCTTATGGATGCCCGCCGCCTTCAGCGCGTCCAGGGCGCTTTCAAGCAATGCCGAGGCGACGCCCCGCCGCCGGTATTTTTCGTCCACCGCCATATGATGGATGAAGCCCCGGCGCCCGTCGTGCCCGCATAGCACGACGCCCGCCGTTTCGTCCCCGTCCAGCGCCACAAAACAGGTGCCGGGATTCCGCCTCAGGTATTTTTCGATCCCCTCCCGGGAATCGTCCAGGTCGTTGAAGCCCATGTTTTTGCAGCGCATCCAAAGTGCCCATACCCCGTCGTAATCCTCCGGGACCATCCTTCTTATGCGGACCCCGGCGGCGGTCTTTTCCTCCGCCGCGGGAATGCCGCGGCCCGCGGCGGGAAGGGCCGTCACATACACCTGGCAGGGGTTCTCCTCCCCCCACAGGGTGGGGAACACCTCCAGCTCACGAAAGCCCATAGCAAGGTAAAACCGGTTCGTCCGGTCGTAATCCTCATAGCATCCCATCCGCACCGTTTTCACCTGCATAAAGGCGTACCCGGCGTTCGCGGCGTAATCCCTGGCGGCCTCGAACAGCGCTTTTCCGGCGCCGCGGCGGTGCCATTCCGGGCGCACGCCCATCACGGCCAGCTCCGCCGTGGCGCGGCCCGTTTCCTTCAGGCACAGAAAGCCCGCGGTTTCCCCGCCGCATTCCGCGGCGAAAAACACCTGCTCCCCGCTGCGGAGGATGTATTCCTCCCGGGCCCCGACGTTTCCGAACCAGTCGGGAAGCGCCTCCAGCGTCTCCCGGGCGATGCGGCGCCTCTCCCCCGCGTCCCCGATCATGCGGACCCGAGGCGCGCCGGCGGACCGTTTTTCTTCGTTCATATATGCTTACACTCCGTTCACCTGACGCGGACAGGGTTTTATTCCGCATGAGCAATTATATCCCGCGTAGGGGCGGATGTCCATACCGCGGCGTGTATCCGGCGGCGGAAGCCGCTGTCCCGAGGAAACAGTTCCGTATATTTTCCGGGCTGAACAGACGGAGTGGGGTTTCCCCGCCTTTGCCTGTAATATCCCGTCGCTTTTCAGGGGCCTCCGCGGCCCCCGAACCCCCGCGGCAGTGGCGTTGCCCCTGCACCCCGATCAGGAAGCGTGGTGGCGCGGATGCCCGAAAGGGCCGGCGGGAGTCAGGTTGGTGATATAGGTCCGCATGCCGCCAAGGCACCGGCGCAAACATGCTATGAGGGCTGACCGCGGAATTGAACTTTCATACTGACGGCTCCTGCGTTTCACACCGTACAAAAAAAATACAAAAATATGTGTCAAACAGAACCGTCCCCGACGGCACTTCTTCGCCATTTTCTCGATGATGCTAAGGAGTATTGCGCGAATTTGTGCGGGAGTTTTTGCCTGGTTCATGACGTCCTCCTTTAAATGAAGTGATAATTCCTCACTTAAAGGGCCTCGTTCGCTGCTGTTTAACAGCAGCGAACGAGGCTGCACAAAATTGCATATTTGTCAAGTGCTTTTTGCATAATTATTTGATTTTTTTCGGATTTTTCTTATCTAAATGCCATTGGAACCGTCCCCTGTGTTCGAGATGTCTGTTTGGATTGGGTGTCATCCTTACGGGTATATCTAAAATCATTTTTTAGTCATTTAACCAGCTGGTTGAATCTGTAAACTGATAAGATAGCCCTGTATCGATACAATATTGTTCAGCGTAGCTGCCTCGTGAAACAGTAAGAACTAGTGAAGGGCATCCGTAAAACGCATTGTCTCCAATCGATACTATACTATCGGGAATCGTGATTGACATCAAACTGGAACAGCTGTAAAAAGCTTTATCCCCAATGCTTGTTACGCTCTTTGGAATCATAACTTTTGTAAGTGCGTTGCAACTTGCAAAAGTTTCATCACCGATTGTTGTCACCTTATCAGATATGCTGACTGAGGACAGCCGATCACAGTCGTAAAACAACTTGCTCTCAAGTACTGTAATATTTCGGGGAATTGAAATTGAAGTCAGCATACCGCAACCGTAAAATGCCCCAGGCCCGAGGGCAGTCACACTGTTAGGAATTCTTCCAAGAAATAGATTTTTACAGCAGTAGAAAGCCTCACCTCCAATGGTTGTTACGCTGTCCGGAATAGTTACGGTTGTTAGATTAGTACAATTGGAAAAAGCATTATTCCCAATGATTTGGATCCCAGATGGTATTTCAAATGATCCGCTTCTATTAGGTGAGACCCAAACTAACCTCTTATCTGTTTTACTATACAGCGCGCCATCAATCACCGCAAAATATGGATGATCTGAGGACATTGAGATCGTGGTCAAACTATCACAGTAGAAGAATGCACCATCACCAATTGTCATTATGCTGTCAGGGATCGTAATCGAGTATAAACTATCACAGGAATAAAAGGCTTTTTCCCCTATAGTAGTCACAGATTTCGGGATAATCACGGTAATCATGCTGTAGCAATTTTTAAATGCATTATCGCCAATCTCACATACATTATGTCCTTCAAGATTTGAAGGAATAAACACTGTTTCATCAGTACCATTATATTTTATAATAATAGCATTTCCATCTTCAGTAAGTATATATGAATACTCCCCACTTGTGAACATTTCCCATTCTTCTGCATATGCAAAGAGTATTGCTACAATAATCAACAGAGTAAGAATAAGCCCTACCACCCGTTTCATATTCGTATCCTCCATATCCGAATTGTCTGCTTAATTATACTCAATTCATCCATCATGCACAACACCTTTACCATTCTATTTGGGTTACTAGCCCAGCGGTAAGTACATCTTTGTATCTGTTTTTTTATTTGAAGATCAATTCATCCACAATATTTTCTTCGGCCCTCTGACGGATGTTGTTCATACGTCTGAACCATTCCACTTGGTCCTGTGCCTTAATGTATTCATCAACACCCTCAATGCGTATCATCTGTCCGATCGGTACCTCTAAACGCTTCTGTGCCTGCGTGTTAAAATTCTCCAGGTAGGTATAAAGCTTGCCTTGAAGTACAAGCTGATAATACTGAGTTGGCTTATACTCCTTCAAAAACTGCATGTGCAACCGGCCCCATTTTCTGTAGTGTACCCTTTGTCAAGGACAATTTGATTTTGCAACTGCACAATCGTCTTGTCCCGTGGTAATATGTATCCGTCGCAGCGGAGGATAGAGCAACGGTGAGGACCGACTCGAGCGCCGATGCGGCGGAGACATGAAGGGTATC
>CADANQ010000117.1 GCA_902789365.1 uncultured Eubacteriales bacterium | reverse complement strand
TACCCGATAGGCCGTTACATGCCGCTGAAGCGGATGATAATCGGAGGGAGATCCCTCCGATACCTCCCCGCTGCTGCCATACGTTTGTTCTCCTTCACAAACGACTGAACAGTTACAATTTTTGTCTTCTTCCGGCGTCCGGATCTCAGGATGTCTTTGACGGCCGAGCTTTATTTCAGGAGGATATCATGGCGCGGTGTGACGTGTGCTTTCGGCATTGCGATATTCCGGAGGGCGGCAGGGGGTTCTGCGGCGCGAGAATCTCGGAAGAAGGCCGGGTGAGGCCGGCCAATTACGGGCGCATCACGTCGCTCGCGCTGGATCCCATCGAAAAAAAGCCCCTGAGGCGTTTCTTTCCGGGAAGCATGATCCTGTCCGCGGGCAGCTGGGGATGCAACCTTCGCTGTCCCTTCTGTCAGAACCACCGGATATCCTGGTCGGCGGAGGCCATGGCCCTGAGGGACAGGACGGAGTTCCTTCCTCCGGAAGCCCTGGTCCGACTGGCGGAGAGGGAGAAGCGCCGCGGGAATATCGGCCTGGCATTTACCTATAACGAGCCGCTGGTGGGCTGGGAATATGTGCGGGATACGTCGGCGCTGGCCCGCAGGGCGGGACTCAAAAACGTGCTGGTCACCAACGGTACGGCGGAAATAAAGGTGCTGGAGGAGCTCCTGCCCTTTATCGACGCAATGAACATCGATCTGAAGGGGTTTTCCGACAGGTATTACCGCGACATCCTGGGGGGAAGCCTGGAGGCGGTGAAGGCTTTTATCTCCCGCGCCGTCGGGGCGTGCCATGTGGAACTGACCACGCTCATTGTACCCGGCGAAAACGATACCGAAGAGGAAATGCTTCGGATGACCGAATGGATCGCTTCCCTGACAGACAGGGAAGGCAGAAGCGCCGGCTGCGATGTGCCGCTGCACGTGACCCGATTTTTCCCGCGGTTCCGTATGACGGACCGGCCCGCGACAAACCCGGATACGGAAATACGTCTATACGGGCAACATTTAATGAAATACGCGATCCCCCGCCGGCATCCCGGCGGGGGA
This sequence comes from uncultured Eubacteriales bacterium, assembly GCA_902789365.1. Classification (GTDB taxonomy): domain Bacteria; phylum Bacillota; class Clostridia; order Christensenellales; family Aristaeellaceae; genus RUG756. Next base: position 6,126 of record CADANQ010000117.1, on the reverse strand, counting down.
TCGCGTCATACGGTGTCTGTTTACCTGATGGGCCCCAGCTCCTCTCTGGGAATGCCCAGGATACGGCCGAGCTGGGACAGGGCGATGCGGTATCCCCGCTGATACGCTTCCTGGGAGGGTTCGATTTCAAAGCAGAAATTGCCCACAATCTCGGCTGAGTATCCGTAATCGGCCCGGTAGACCGCCGCCAGGGCGTTGTACAGCACCTGTCCCCACTTCTGGTGATAATCGGAGGTGACGATGGTCATGGTGTCGACCTTCTGTTCCATGAGGATTTCAAAGGTATTGACGGCGTTCTCGGCGGTGGTCATGGCCAGTTCATCGGTAAAGATCCTGTCCGGGTCAATCCCACGAACCTCCGACAGGTATTGTTTCATCAGTCCGGCTTCGGTGTGGTTTTCGGGGTTGTTGCTCCCCGTGGCTCCGCCGGAACAGACGATAATGGAATCCGGGAAGGCCAGGGCGGCGTCGGCCGCGGCGTCGCAGCGGCCCTTCAGTTCTTCCGTCATTTCGCCGTTCTGCAGCTGGTATCCCAGCACCACGAAAGCGTGTTTCCCGCGGACCGGGATCAGCGAGGGGTCGTCCTTCCCCCGGATGAGCAGCTTGTATTCCGGGTCCAGGTAGATTTTTTTCCAGTGTTCGGCGATGGAAAAGGCCAGATCGGTGCCGATGGCCGCGGCGTCGGCGTCGATGCGCCCGATATCGCCTTCGGCGGGTGTCTCGACGGCGCTGAGCAGGTCGGCGAACAGCTGTCCGTAGGTGACCGCCCCTGAGGCAGTCTCAGCCTGCCGGATGGCCTCGTCCATGTCCCGGGTCAGGTCCAGGTTGTGGAAGGCAGGATCCTCCGGAAGCAGCATGGCGAATCCCGGGGTCATGTCCAGGACAGCCTCGGCCTCGCCGACGCGGACCTGCAGGACATGCCCTCCCCGGGTCCGGTCCTCCGTGATGAAATGGAAATGCCAGCCGGGGCTGTTCAGGCCGCGCATATAATCCGGGCAGAACAGGCCGACCATGGTCCCGCGGACATTTTCAAGCACATATTCCCTTTGCCCCTCCTTCAGGACGGCGTTCAGTTCTCCGTAGGGCTTTTCCTGTCCCGCCTCGCTGCGTACCCGGACGAGGGGGAAGGAGCCGGTGACAAGGGCCACGCAAAACAGGTTCCCGCCCCGGGCGGAAACGGCTTCGTTCAGTACGGACCAAAGCGCGTTCATGTCGCTGACATCGGAAAGGGTCAGGGTTTCGTCCGCGTCAAAAAAGGTCACGGCGGCGAAGGGAACGGTCTCGGAATCCTGCGGAAGCTCGATCGTTCCGTCTTCCAGGGCCCTGTAGACCACGCCGTCCAGCATGATCAATTCGCCGTTGAGGGCGTCAAACGTGCCGATACCGGCGTCGCCGCGGGCCTTCAGTTCGCCGACGGGTATTACGCCGTCAAAATACCCCTGCGCCAGGGACTGGAGAAGGGCAGCCTGAAAGAGGGTTTCCCTGTCGGCCCAGGTTTCCCCGGCGAAGGCTGCGCCGGCAAGCATCAGGGAGGCCAGCAGAAGGGACAAAAGCTTCTTCATGGGGCACCTCCGTTTTTTTCACCGTTTTTATATAACCTGCGGGACGTCGGAACATAAACATTATACCATGCGGCTGCCCGGCGAATCAAGGCTTTTGCCCGCCTGCATCCGCAAGGGGCGGGCAGGGCGTTTTCTTTTCTTGCCCGCCGGCGGATTCAATGGTATACTTGACGGGAAAGGGGAAGGTTCCATGTATCTGACGGAGGACTGGAAGGATTTTGAGGTGCTGGACACCGGGGATGGCGCCAAACTGGAGCGCTGGGGGCGGTTCGTCCTGGACCGGCCGGACCCGCAGGTGATCTGGCCCAAAGGGCAGCCGGAAATATGGGCGTCGGCGGACGGCGTGTATACCCGCAGCGACCGGGGCGGCGGCAGGTGGGATTTCAGGACCGCACTGCCGGAAAGCTGGGTGGTTTCCCGGCGCGGCCTTAAATTCAGGGTCCGCCCCACCGGCTTCAAGCATACCGGCCTTTTCCCCGAGCAGGCGGTCAACTGGGACGCCATGTCAGACCTGATCCGCCGGAGGATCGCCGGCGGGGAGCAGGTAAAGATGCTCAACCTTTTCGGATATACCGGCGGCGCCACGGTGGCCTGCGGGGCGGCCGGGGCCCATGTCACCCATGTGGACGCGGCCAAGGGCATGGTGACCTGGGCACGGGAGAACCGGGACCTGAACGGCATCGATGAAAAGCGCTTCCGCTTTATTGTGGAGGACGCCCTGTCCTTTGTCAGAAGGGAGGGGCGGCGCGGCAGCAGGTACGAAGCCATCCTGATGGACCCGCCGAGCTATGGCCGGGGACCGGGCGGCGAGGTTTGGAAGATCGAGAACGAATTATGGGGTCTGGTTTCCGCCTGCCGGGAGATTATGTCCGACAGGATGCTGTTTTTCTTTATCAACAGCTACACCACCGGCCTTCAGCCGGCGGTGCTGAGGAACATCCTGGGGAAGGCCTGCGCCTCCCTTAGGGGGACCGTGGACGCCCGGGAGGTCTGCCTGCCGGTCAGGTCGGGGGGCGTGCTGCCCTGTGGGGCAACCGGCAGATGGATCGCCGCGGACGCCGCGGCGGGAGAATAACCGGCGGAGCTTATTTCGGCGGCTCGCCAGGGCCGCCCTTTGCAAGCCCGATATCCAAAACAGGAGAGATCATATGGAACAGCCGACCGTAGTTTATGAAGACAATCATGTGATCGTCGTCGTCAAAAGGCCCAACCAGCTGGTGCAGGCCGACGCGACGGGGGACAGCGACCTCCTGAGCGAGGTAAAGGAGTATATCCGGGTCAAATATGAAAAGCCCGGCGAGGCGTGGGTGGGCCTGGTCCACCGCATGGACCGCCCCGTGGGCGGGCTTTTGTGCTTCGCACGGACCAGCAAGGCAGCGGCCCGGCTGTCCGAACAGGTGCGCAGCCATGAAATGCGCCGGGAATATGTATGCGTCGTCAGGGGAGAGACCCCCGATGACTTCACTCTCCGGGACTGGCTGAAGAAGGACGAAAAAAACAACCGCGTCGCCGTGCTGCCGGAATACCTGAAGATGCAGGGCAAGGAAGCGGTGCTGCACGGCCATACCGTGGAAAGCAGGAACGGCCTGTCCCTGTGCGTTATCCGCCTGGAGACAGGGCGCGCCCACCAGATCCGCACCCAGATGGAGCATTTTGGGCATCCCCTGTGGGGCGACAACCGCTACGGGGACGGGAAACCGGGCCAGCAGATCGCCCTGTGGGGCATGCGGCTGAGCTTTACCCATCCCACCACCGGGAAAAAGATGGTGTTCATCGCTCCGGCCCCGAGGACCGGCGGCTTTGCCCTCTTCGCCGCGCAGCTTGACACCCTGGAGAACCTGTGGCCCGCCATCAGAGAGGGACAGAACGAATGAGCAAGCCCTTTACGTTTGAACTGATCAAGACCTGCAAACAGTCCGGCGCCAGGCTGGGCGTGCTCCACACCCCCCACGGCGATATCCCCACCCCCATCTATATGCCGGTGGGCACCCAGGCCTGCGTCAAGGCCATGACGGCGCGGGAGATGGAGGAGATCGGCACAAAGATCCTCCTGTCCAACACCTACCACCTTCACCTCAGGCCCGGGGAGGACCTGATCGCCAGGGCGGGAGGACTGCACAGGTTCATGGGCTGGAACCATCCCATCCTGACCGACAGCGGCGGCTTCCAGGTGTTTTCCCTTGCGGGTCTCAGGAAGATTACCGAGGACGGGGTCTCCTTCCGCAGTCACCTGGACGGCTCTTCCCGCTATCTCAGCCCCGAAAAATCCATGCAGGTTCAGGAAGCCCTCGGGTCCGATATCGCCATGGCCTTTGACATCTGCTCCGCCTATCCCACCGATCACGCGGCGGCGGAAAAAGCCATGCGTACCACCCACCGCTGGGCGGAAAGATGCAAAAAAGCCCACACCCGCGAGGATCAGGCCCTGTTCGGCATCGTGCAGGGCGCCTTCTACAAGGATCTGCGCATCGAAAGCGCCAAGACCCTGGCGGATATGGACCTGCCCGGGTACGGCATCGGCGGGCTCTCCGTGGGGGAGCCCAAGCAGATCATGTACGATATGCTGGAGGCCATCGAGCCGTACATGCCTAAGAACAAGCCACGCTACCTGATGGGCGTCGGCACGCCGGACTGCTTCATTGAAGGCGTCATTCGGGGCGTGGACATGTTCGACTGCGTGCTGGCCACCCGCATCGCCCGCAACGGCACGGTGTTCACCCGGTCCGGCCGCCTGGTCATCCGCAACCAGACCTCCGCGGAGGAATTCTTCCCCATCGAGGAGGACTGTGACTGCTACGCCTGCCGCACTGCCACCCGGGCCTATATCCGTCACCTGCTCAAGGCCGGCGAGATCACCGGGGCGCGGCTGTGCAGCATTCACAACCTGCGCTTCCTTTTGCACATGATGGAGGAGATCCGCCAGGCCATCATGGAGGACCGCCTGCTGGATTACCGCAGGGAGTTCTATGAACGCTATGATCTGACGAGGAATTTCTGATCTTCGTTTAAAATATGACAAAACCGCGGGGAAGCGCCGCCAAGACGCTTCCCCGCGGTTTTGTCCGTTCGTCAGAAAATCTTCTGCAGGAAATATTTGCCCCAGGCCAGCACCTCGCGGAAATGGTTTTTGATCCACCATTCCGGCAGGGTCGGGGCCGGAAGGCCGGAGGCCTTCAGCCCGGCGTCCCCCGCGATGGCGAGGGCGCGGGGCAGGTGATAGTCGCTGGTGACGACGATGACGCCGTTCTCCGCGCCGTCCATGAATTCGCGGGCTTTGGCGATATTGTCCCGGGTGTTCACAGAGGAGGATTCGGAAAAAACCTGCGTTTCGGGGACGCCGCGGGCGATCAGCCAGTCGCGGATCACGTCTCCTTCGGGACGGGGTTCGTTGTCCCCCTGCCCGCCGCATCCGATGATAATCGCGTCGGGATGCGAACGCCACCATTCGAATGCTGTCTCGATGCGGGCCTGCAGCTGCTTTGAAGGCTCTCCCGTTTCATACACCTGGGCGCCCAGGACCAGCACGTAACGGCATTCCTCCGCGGGAGCGGGGACGGTTTTTTCCGCGATGACCAGCGCCGCCAGGGCGGCGATGAAAAGCAGGACCAGAATGCAGAAAAGGATAAAAATAACGCGCAGCGCGGGATGCGATGATAAAAAGGCCGACATAAATCCCCCTTATTTGATATATTTCATTTCCCTGAAGCTAAGTCCCTTTCCGTCCGCCACCAGGATGTGGTCGTACAGACGGATCCCAAGGGGCTCCATCAGGTCCCGGAGGGTTTCCGTCAGGCGCAGGTCCTCCTGAGAGGGCTCCGGGGTGCCCGCCGGGTGGTTGTGGCTAAGGACACAGCCGGTGGCGCCGCGGCGGATCAGCATGGAGACCACGGTGCGCGGGAAAACGGACACCTGGTCCGGCGTGCCCCGGGCGGCGGCGTCGGCGCGGATCAGGCGAAGGCGGCTGTCCAGGGAGAGGACGAAAAACTGCTCGTTTCCGGGATCGTTGTACAGGGAGACACAGTAATTTTTCATGGCCCGGATGTTGTCCAGGGTGATTTTTTCCCCTCCGCGGCTGCGAAGAACCGCGTTTTCCAGCGGCCGGAACAGAGCAATGAGCACCGCGGCGTGTTCCCCGATGCCGTCCGCTTCCTTCAGGTCGGCGATATCGGCGTCGAACACGGCGTGAAGGGACCCGAAGCGGCGGATCAGCTCGTGGGCCAGGGCGTTGGTGTCCTTCCGGGGGATTGCGTAGGACAAAAGCAGTTCCAGCAGCTCATGATCCATAAGCCCGGCGCCGCGGTCCGAAGCAAAGCGCTCCTTCAGGCGCTGGCGATGCCCCTCGTGGACCAACCGGATCGCCTCCTTCCCCCGATGAAATACAGGATCGGTTTCTATGACAGTATACCATACGGCGCGGGAAAATAACCAGTTTTTTTGCAAATCGGACATCCGCGTTTTTTCATGGGGTTACTGTTCACGGGGCGGGCGAACAAAAAAACGATATACCTCTGTTGGAGAGCATATCGAAGGAACACAAAAATAAGGCAGATCAATGATTATGCCG
>CADANQ010000116.1 GCA_902789365.1 uncultured Eubacteriales bacterium | reverse complement strand
TTTGCCTGTTCCATTACTTCCGTAAGGTAGGTCTTCATCGTCTCCTTTGCTTCGATGTGGTCCTCTATCTGCGTATAATCAGGAATTTCCGTATCGATCGGGGCATTCTTCCGCACCCCGTCCCCCGCGTACAAACAGGCGGAAATCGCCGTCTGTCGGCGACAGCCCGTTCGCCGAATCGGGGTGCAGGGGTTGAAAACCTCTGCCGCGGGGTTTGGGGCCGCGCAGGCCCCATACGCCCCGGCCCGACGCCCGACACAGAGTATTTTTTGCGCCGCCATCGGGGCATTCTTCCGCACCCCGTCCCCTGCGTACAAACAGGCGAAAACCGCCGTTTGCCAGCGACAGTCCGTTCGCCGGATCGGGGTGCAGGGGTTGAAAACCTCTGCCGCGGGGTTGTACGCCCGCCATGGGCAATAGCTTGGTGGTGAAAGTCCACTACGCGCTTGGTAGTAGGAAGCGTTAGCCGAAGGCAAGGGTGTCCACCGCGAGGTGGAATCTGAAGGAAGCCGGATGGCAGGGGGAAACGATCAACCCTGACGGGCAAAGTCCCGAGCCGACGAACAGAAACTGCATACGAAGGCGTGGCAGAGCGGACGAGGCTGCAACCCAAGTCGAAGTCCCATACTACCCGGACTCTGTCACGTAAATGCAGCGGCTGCATGGGATGAAGGCTATTGCACCTTAAGCGGGGAGGTCTGTGGGATACGCATCGAAAGATGTAACCCATGTCGCAAGACATGGCTGAACCCACAGAAGTCAGTCTGGGCCATAGTACCTGAGAAGTCGGTGAAAGCCGATGGAGGGAAGGGCTCGGCGGTTGCTGGAAATACAGCATGTCAGGAATCGGGCGTGTTGAAAGCAGTTGCTCGAGAGAGGATGTCTGCCAGAGGATAGGTGAGTGACCGAAGGTATGGCAGAATCGCGGAGCGTGACGATTTCCGACCAAACGTGCTGCCTCGTGCCAGTAACTGAACCGCCGCTTGCGGGCCCGCATGAGCGGTGGTGTGGGAGGACGGGGGTTAGCCACCCCCTCCTACCCGTTTGGGGCCGCGCAGGCCCCATCCGCCCCGGCCCGACGCCCGTCACAGAGTATTTTTTGCGCCGCCATCGAGACGTTTTTCCGTAATCCGTCCCCCGCGTACAGGCAGGCGGGAATCGCCGTTTGCCGGCGACAGCCTGTTCGCCGAATCGGGGTGCAGGGGTTGAAAACCTCTGCCGCGGGGTTTGGGGCCGCGCAGGCCCCATACGCCCCGGCCCGACGCCCGTCACAGAGTGGGAAACAGGGGACGGAGGACATCGATAACAAAAGCTGATGAAAACGACACTACCAGTCACCTTCCGGCAGCGGGGGTGTGTCGTCCTCCTCAAATTGTTCCTTTCCGAGCTCCGTAATGCTGATCTTGCCGGCTTTTCCGTATTGATACAGCTGATCCAGCAATTCGATCGCCGCCCGGATCCTGGTCCGCAGGAGATAGCCCGCCCCTTCCGTTTCGTTATAGATCGTTTCGGGATCGATCTGAGGCTCCCAGTCATAGGCCATTCCATGAAATTCCTGAATGCTTTCCAGTACGCGCAGGATTTCAGCCTTCGACAGGGACGCCAGCTCCGGCGCGTCGATGATGGCGTTCAGGGTCGCTTTGGCCGCTTTCAGCGAGGCGGCGTCATCCGCGAAAATGGTTTCGGCGTTTTCGAATTCATGCTTTTTATCAATGACTTCCTCCGTGAAGGAGGAGCTGAACGCGAAGACGGAGAACACCGCTTCCAACATCGCCGAAGGCCTGAGAAAGGACTGCATCGTGCCGTAGCTTTTTGCCCTGGCTTTTTTCCCGAGCCTTCCGATCAGCTCCGCTTCATCAAACAGAATCACCCAGCCCGCGTATCCGAGCCGGCGGAACAGGGCGCTCATAAAGGCGAAGTAGTCGCCGTAATGCTTTGTCTTGGTAAAGTTCTGATTAAACTGCGCCGGTTTTCCCGTCACCCGCCGGAATACGCGCTTCACCAGCGCGGAGGACACAAAATCGCCTTCCAGATCCGCCAGAAACTGCTCCCTTTCATCATCGTCCTGCGTTTCCCACATATCCTTCAGCACGAAATAGATTTTGTTGGTCTCCAGCCCGGTGGCCGTATACGCCTGCAATTCTCCCGCGACGCCGCTTCCCGGCGCAATCTCCTCCAGTTTCTGACGGAATCCGGGCTGTTCCGTCCCGGGCAGATAGGTGTTGGCGATCAGTTTGCCGTAGAGCAGATGCGGAAGATGCATCGGCGTTTCCTTTCCGAGAGACACACAGGAAACAACCATGTTTTTTTCGGATGCCATGCTGAGAATCGTATTCAGCATATGCGTTTTTCCTTCCCCGTAGCTGCCGCGGAAAATCATGCCGTCGGATTTGCCGGACGCCGCGACGGCATCCATCCGGGAGCGGATTCTGTTCAGCATCCCGGGCCGGGCCTCGGAAAAATACGCGCCGACCGTACGGGAAGGAACGCCGGAACGCAGCGCTTCGATCACATGCATTGCCTGGAAATCAGCCATTGTCCTTCCCTCCTTCCAGCGTCATCCGGTTCATCATATAGGGCAGGCCCAGCTGACCGAAGGCCGCCCGTTCCTTCAGCGTCCTCGTCTGTTCCGCGGAAAGCGGCCGCGCCGTGATCCCTTCCTTTTTCAGCTCCTCCGCCAGTGCGATTGACATATTCGCCAGGGCTTCCGGCGTATAATGCTCTTCTCCGTAGCGATCCATGTCCACAATGTCCGCGAAAGCATTGAACCGGGTACTCATCACTTCATTCTGGATCCGCAGCCACAGCGCCTGATAGCTCTTCATGCCGATGCTTTCCTGATCCATCAGTTCCCGGTCAAAGCATAAAAGGAACATCACATTCCGCAGGCTGTCGATGTCGTCGATCAGCTCGCGAATGCTTTCGTAGGTGTCATCCCGGCGCGTTTTTGTGTACCGCATCGCTTCTCCGCTTCCCCGGTTCAGCAGGACTTCAAGATCGTCGATTATGACCGTCAGGCCGGGTTTCCCCTCCATCCGGATTACCTCGCAAAGGGAGCGCAGCAAATGCCGGGCATTGTACTTTGTTATCTTCACGGGCGTCAGTCCCGCCGCCCTCAAAAGCGAAGCCTTCAGCGTTTCATCCCCCGTCAGCCAGTTCAGCAATACCTGCCGGTGGCTGTTTTCCAGAACCGGATGCCCGAGAATCCCGCCCGTCAGCAGCGAGCATGCCTGCGCAAAGGTATGATCCAGCCTGGTATTTCTTGTAAACATCTCCCGAAGATTGTCGCGGATCGTTTTTTTGTTCATGGCATCGTTCTCGCCCTGCTCCGCCAGCAAATCCACAAACCTTCCCCCGGGGGGAATGCCGGCGGGATCGTATCCCATCCGGCGCGCCACCTGCTCCGCGCAGGCGGACAAAAGCTGTTCCGGATGACATTGCCTGACAATCTCCAGATAGATGTTTCTGAAATCGTGCAGCCAGACGTTTTTCGCGGAGAAAGAGACGGTCAGATAGTTCTTTTCCTCCGCTTTCAGGCGGATGATCGACGCGAAATGGGTTTTTCCGCTGCCGGGATAACCGGTGATAAACTTGATTTTGCTTCCGCCGGCCGGAATATAGGTATCCAGATATTGCTTTGTCCAGAAATCGGTCAACGGATCCAGGGCCACAGTCAGTCTCCGCAGCCGGTTTCTGTCAGTCGGCGCTTTTCCGGACAGGATCGGGTTCTGTTCCACTGCTTCCGATGGTGACATGTCCGCCCCTCCCTTAATCTTCCGTGTTCACCAGATAAAAGGTCGTGATGTAGGACTCCACTCCCGTCCTGCTGAGCACCCGGATCCCGCTTCCTTCCCGGCCCGTTCCGAACCGGTAACGCTTTCCGGTCGTCTTTGAAACCCACGCGTCCGGTCCCTCCGCGTAGGCGCGGGAAAGATCCAGGGCAAAGGCCTGCATATCGTATTCCTTTCTGGATCTGGCCATCGGCACCAGGCTTTTGTAGATCTTCGTCAGGCTCTGCGGGGAGCCCGGTCTCTGTCCGCTGCGCAGGCAGTATACCTCATAGGCTTCCGCCAGCTCGCTGATGAAGGCGCCCGCGTCGAACCGGGCCGCGAACAGTTTTTCCTGCCCTTTTTTCACCGTTTCCGCCACGAACGAGGGCCGGCAGCTCTGAACCTTTTTGCGGTCCATCCATACCTCGCCCGGACGCTCCGCGTCCCCGACCACGCGAATTTTGTAGGGGAACATCTCATAGACGCCCTTTTCGCCCTTCACGTCGATGCCCTGTTTCGCGCAGGCTTCCAGCAGCTGTTCCGTAAAATCGCCGCTGACAAAATAGTCCTGAACGTCAAATTTTGCGATCTCTTTTTCCAGGGCTTCCGTCTGCTGAATCAGCTGCGCGGCCGTTTCCTTCAGTGACGCGAGGAGCTTCCCGGCTTCCGTCAGGTTCCCCGTATCCAGGCTTTTCGCAATCTTTTTCTGTGCGCTGACCGCCGCGGCGGTCCCGTCCTTTACGTTCTTCTGCAAGGGTTTAAGGGTTTCTGCCAGGGTTTCATACCGCTGCATTGTTTTTACCTCTCTCTCCGCTGATTTGCTTCTTCGCTTTTATTTTCCGGATTACGCTTCATTATATCGGTTTCATCGTGATGTTACAAGCTTTGCTTGTTTTTTTATCATCTCCATGCTATGATTTGAACAGAAACAGAACTTCCCGCCGAAGTTTTTTGCTTTCACCGGTGCCCGGACATCATGAGAATACGAATTTTTTCAAACCCGACTCTCTTATTCAGGATATGAGCATAATGAAACTGTACGCATGGCAGCAGGAATGCCTGACCGCATGGGAAGATCATCACTTCAGGGGCATTGTCCATGTCGCGACCGGCGCGGGAAAGACCGTGCTCGCGCTGAACGCGATCGATCTTTATCTTTCCCGCTTTCCGGATGCCCGCGTAAAAATCGTTTTGCCCACCATCCCGCTTGCCCGGCAGTGGCAGACCGCCCTTTTGCATCACATAAAGGATCCGTCCCTGCGTCCGGGTTTTTACGGCGGCGGAACGCGGGACCGCGCGGACCGTCCCATTATGATCTACATTGTCAATTCCGCCCGGAACACGCTGGCGGATCATATACGAAGGGATTTTGCCCTGGGGCGCCGCGTGTTGCTGATCTGCGATGAATGCCATCATTATCAGAGCCCGCAGAACAGGCTGATATTCGATTTTGCGCGTTCCTCCTTCGCGGCGGGCGGACAATACGCCTGCCTGGGGCTTTCCGCGACCCCTTTCGATTCTCCGGACAGCGCCATCCTGACAGACGCCCTGGGGCCGGAAATCTATCGCTACGATGTCCGTCAGGCTTCCGCCGACGGCATTGTTTCTCCCTTCATTGTCAGTGAAGTGGCCGTTTCCTTTCTGCCTCGGGAAAAAGAGGCCTATCAGCGGCTGAGCCTTGAACTGGCGCTGCTTATCAAAAAAATCCTGAACCGTTGGCCGGAGTTCAGGGGATTATCCTCCGGCGCTTTTATGAAGGCAATACGAAAAATCGCCGGATCCGCCGGGATGGATCCGGAAAATCCCGCGGCCGCTTTTTTGCTGAAAACCTGGGAAAGAAAGGAGATCAGCGTCCTGGCGGACGCGAGGCTGCTCTGCGGCCTGGTCCTGATCGGACAGCTTCCCGAAAAGGAGCGCATTATTATTTTTTGCGAGCGGATCAGTCAGGCGGAGCGCATGGCCCGCGCGATCCGGCATCGGTACGGACAGATCTGCGCCGTCTATCACTCAAAGATGTCCAAAGACGCGCGAACCCGGAATATGGAGGATTTCCGGAACGGGACCGTTCGTATTCTGGTCAGCTGCCGCTGTCTGGATGAAGGCCTGGATGTGCCGGATGCCACCGTGGGAATCGTGCTCAGCGGCGCGGCCGTGCCCCGGCAGCGGATCCAGCGTCTTGGCCGTATTCTGCGCCGGGCGGAAGGAAAAATGTCCGCATCCCTGTACTATCTCTATGTCCGGGAATCCTCCGAGGACGCCGCTTACCTGCCCGGGCTGGAGAGCGGAATAACCGCTTCCGTGTATTTCCGCTCTACGGAGCGGTCCTTTGAAAACGATCTTTATCTGTATGCCGCTTTAAAAATTCTGGACAGCGCGAGATCCGCCGGTCTGACGGAGGTCCAGCTTCGGGAACTGCGCCGGTGCCTGAATGAAGGGCTCGCCCGTACGGATTATCTGCTCCCAGCGGAAATCCAGAAGAAGCTTTCGGCTTCGGCCGGGGATACCCATTCGAAAAACTACTGGCAAGCCATGCTCCGCATGGGATATCTGTTCAGTCCGACGAGTCAGAAAGAATCGTCTCCATGATTTATGGCAGTGCGATCTGTAAGCTCGCCGATGGCACATGGTGTGCACGGAAAGCTGACCCCTGTTAACGGTTCCGGCTGATGGGGATCAGTACCGGCGTGATATCCGGGGTCGTCAATGGTTGACAGAGCGACCCCTGTTAACGGTTCCGGCTGATGGGGATCAGTACCGGCGTGATATCCGGGGTCGTCAATGGTTGACAGAGCGAACGGAGAACCGTCCCCTGTTCACACTGCCTGTCGGCAAAAGTCATTTTTTCTTAACGTAAAATTGTTGTTTGACAGAGGAAAATGATATGAAAAAATACCATGTGGAAAACTTCACTTCGAAATCGGTTTACCATGCTTTCCTGTCCCTGATGCTCGCGCACAGCGATGCCTTTTCACTGGTGTATTTTCAGTATGATCGAAATGAAGAACCCCACGAAAACGTCCGCCGGATCAGGGAAGCCCTGGGGCCGTATGAGATCAGCAATAAAGACGTGACCCGCTGGCCCGGCACCATAACCATGGACTTCAGGCACATTTACAATCTGCGGGTTTACAGGATAAACAAAACAAACCCGAAATCCGTGTTCGATATCCTGGACGCCCTGGAAACAGCCGGTTCCCTGTGGGACTGGGATTATCCGGAATATCCCATGGACCTGTGTTTCTATAATAACGGTTTTGCCTGGTTTGCCTCCAGCGCGCACGAGCAATGGAATGCTCTGTATGCCGATGAACCTGCAGGCATTGCGGCGGATTTGGAAAGCATAGGCGTGCAGGTATCTCAGGACGGCGACATCGATGAAGGCGAACTGTTCTATGATGAAAGCCAGCGTCCTGCGCCGGGAACATGGTGAATTTTGTGTCGCGGATGAATGATAGTTTATTAGTATCTGTTCAGTCCTGCGGACAGAACAGATACCGCGGGGGGTACCCGTACCCCCCGCGAACCCCCCGGGCGAAGAACGGAGTCCGGGGAAGGGAAAC
>CADANQ010000115.1 GCA_902789365.1 uncultured Eubacteriales bacterium | reverse complement strand
CATGCCGCTGAAGCGGATGATAATCGGAGGGAGATCCCTCCGATACCTCCCCGCTGCTGCCATACGTTTGTTCTCCTTCACACACGACTGAACAGTTACATTTTAAGGAGGCACGGGATGAATCCAAACGGCATCGTGGTCTTCGGCGCGGTATTTGTGGACATCAAGGGATACCCCCTGGCCCAGTACATCCCCGGAGGCAGGAACGTGGGAAGGGTCGTTCAGGTGCACGGGGGCGTCAGCCGCAACGTGGCCGAGGATATTGCTAACGTGGAACTGAGGCCTACCTTTGTAAGCGTGGTTGACCAGACCGGCATCGGCACCGATGTGATCGAAAAGCTGAAGCGGCACAAGGTGAACACCTCCTACATCCGCCGGACCCCGGACGGACTGGGGACCTGGCTGGCGGTGTTCAACAACGCCGGGGACGTGACCGCCTCCATCTCCAAGCGGCCCGACCTGTCCGGCATCCGGGACATGCTCCTGGAAAAGGGAGACGAGATTATTTCCCGGGCGGACAGCGTGGTGGTGGAGATCGACATGGAAAGCGATATCCTGTCGCCGATCTTCAATCTGTGTGAAAAATACGATAAGCCCGTTTTCGCCGTGGTTTCCAACATGGGTATCGCCGTGGAGCGGCGGGACAAAATCATGAAGACGGCCTGCTTTGTATGCAATCTCCAGGAGGCCGCGATGATGTTCTCGACGGATTTCGCCGGTCTGTCCCCCGACGGGGTTCGCCGGGAAATCAGCATGAAGGCTGCCCTGGCGCATATCCCCCGGATGGTGGTGACCATGGGGGAGGAAGGGGCCGTATGGTGCGACCGGGACGGGACAAGCGGCGTATGCCCCGCGGTGCAGGTGGACGTGGTGGACACCACCGGCGCCGGGGACTCCTTCTTCGCGGGCGTGGCCGTCGGGCTGACCTACGGGAAGAATCTGGCGCAGGCCTGCGTCATCGGCTCCCGCCTGGCGGCTTCAGTCATCGCCACCCGGGAAAACGTCTGCCCCCGATTCCTCCCGGCGGAATTCGACCTGGACCTGGGATGATTGTTTTTGCTTTTCGCCGCGGCCCATGGCCGCGTTTTTTTGCTTTTTTGCGCATTTTCCGCCCTGGCGCCTGCCGTTTGCGATGTTAGCTGGTGATAACAACACAAACTTGACTAATTCTGTTTTATGCATATACTGTTATCGGCGGTTAGATATATGAAACAAACAGGATTTGGCCGTCCGGTTTTCCGTTGACGGCAGAAAACAGCGCCCGCGGGGCAGCGAAAGCGGTCCCTCTCCGCCGGGCGCGGAACAGGGGAAAAACATGCTGGATCTGACCACTTCTCAGCTCAGGTGCCTGCTGACGGTTATGGACCTTTCAGCCTCCGGCAATGCCGTGGCGTCCAAGGAGATCGCCGTTCAGATGCGGGTGAGCAGGCCTTCGGTGCACCGTCTTCTGGAGGGGCTGGCCGGCCGCGGGCTGGTCGACAAGGAACCCTACGGCGCCGTGGAGCTGAGCGAAAAAGGGCGCGAGGAAGCAAAGAGGCTTCGGGAGCTTGAAAAGGCCTGCGCCGAAAGGATGGCCGGACAGTTCGGCCTGGGCGCATCCGAAGCGGAAAAGGCGGCGCTGATCCTGATCTGCGGACTGGACGGGAAAAGCGTTTGCCTTATCGCGGGAAAATAAAAAAACGCGCGGAACAAAAACAGACGGGAGGACCAGCCGAGCGGCCGGTCCTCCCGCTTTTTTTCGGTTTATTCCGCGTCCCTCAGGGGGATATAGCCCGCCTGGGCCACGCTTTTCTGCCCTTCGTCCGAGGTGAGCCACTGTACGAAGCGGGCGGCGTTTTCGTTGCCCTCCTCATACACCGCGTAATAATACACGGTGAAGGGATAGGCCCCGCTGCGCAGGTTTTCGCCGGTGGGGGCGACGCCGTCCACCTTAAGCACCTTCACGCTGCCCTCGCGGTACAGCGCATCCACATAGTACAGGTAGGAATAGCCGATGGCCCGGCGGCTGTTGGGGTAATTGCCCACCTGGGCGATCAGGTCCGCCATGCCGTCGGAGATGAAATTCTCTTTGGCCGCGGTCAGCACCATTCCGTTCATCACCAGTTCCTCCATGGCGGTCTGGCTGCCGCTGCCGTGGGGACGCTGGTAGGCGTCGATGGGCAGGTCCTCTTCGCCGCCCACCTGGCTCCACAGAAAGATGCCGCCGGTGTATATGGACCGGATCTCGTCCGCGGTGAGGGTATCCACCGGATTTTCGCTGTTCACCAGGAACACGAAAGCGTCATAGCATACCGGCACCATCACCAGTTTGACTCCGGCGTCCTCCGCCGCTTTCCGTTCGTCCGCGTTGGGGCCGGTGCCAAGGACGATGTCCACGGGATGGGAATCGTCCATCATCACGCCCCGGGAGGCGATGGTCACCATCGGGTTCGGGGCATGGGAAAACAGCCGCTCGTAGGCGTAGGGCGTGGTGGAAAAATTGACGAAGCCGTTCAGGTCCTCCTCGGGAAGGTCCAGCCACTGGCGCGCCAGCTCCATGGCCAGGGGTACGCACACGGTGGAGCCGTCGATGGAGGGATAGGTCCCCCAGTCCAGAATGTACAGCCCCTCGTAGCCCTCCAGGGGCGTCAGGCCGCCGAACGCAAAGGCGCTTTGATCCGTGACGAAGCGCTGCCAGTCTTCCCCGCGCTCAAGGGACTGGTTGATCTGGCTCCAGGACGAGCCCTGCGCCGCGTCCTCCCCCGTTTCCTCCGCCGGGGCGGCGGACAGGAGCGCCGCCAGGCACAGGATAAGGCAAAGCGTTTTTTTAAGGTACATGATGTATTCCCCCTTTGATATATGTGCGGTATAAGGGCCGGACAGGCCCTGAAAGCGCCGATAACCTGTTTTCATCTTTGTCCGGATATCGTGGGGCCCGCCTTTGATCGGGCCCCGCTCTTTTATCGGGAGGATCAGTACTCCCAGGCGGGCTCGCTTGTCCAGGTGGATCCGTTGTCCCCGTTATAATGGGTAAAATCACCCATTCTTCCCCAGTGCTCATTGAAGGTCGCCCTGAGCCCCGGGGGCAGGGAGAGCCGCTCCAGGCTTACGCAGGAAGCGAAGGCCGTTTCATCAAGGTCGCTGACGGTCAGCGGAACGGCAAGGCTGATCAGCCGTCCGCAGCCTGAAAAGGCGTATTCCCCGATCCTTTTCAGCCCGACGGGCAGGGGGCGGCATAGACGTCATACACGGCGCCGCGGGGAACGCCAAGGCTCCAGCTGTCCAATTCTTCATCCCGCAGATAAAGATAAGAGTACCATATATCCCCGTCCGGGTCCTCCGACAGGGCGGGGCCGAGGGGCAGGGACACAAGGAGCGCGAACAGGAATAAGAAGGAAAGTTTTTTCATTCGGCAATCCTCCCGGGGCGTATGGGCGGGACCGGGTGAAAGCATGTTCCCGTACCCCTGATCCCAACGGTACGGGACGCCGCCCTGTTCCCCCGGCCCGTACATTTTCGATCGCGTGCCTTGTTCGCGGGCTTTCATTATCTGTCCGTCTGCGGGATCAGCGTGAAATTCTCCTCCCGGATCCAGCCCTCGCACGCGGCGGTGCGGACGCGGAGCCAGGGGCCCTGCCTTTCCAGGACCTCCGCCTGCTCGCCGCCGAAGGCGTGCGCGATTTCGGCGCCGTCCGGGGCGTCCAGGATGGGAACGGGGGCGAGGGGGGACGCGCCTGCGAGGACCCCGAGGGTCCTTGTGTCCCCGGTCCATACCCTCAGGCCGCCGTCCGTATTCGTCCATTCGAAGAAGGTCTCCCCGGATTCGGGCCTTAAGTCGTTTACGCTGTACCAGCGGGAGGAACTGCTGCTCTCGCCGTCCCATACGTCCGTCCCGGCCCGGCCGTTTGAAAGCTGCGTGACGACGATCGTTGTCCCGGCGGGCGTTTCGCCGGCGGGCTCCCTTTCCGTCGGGGAGGCGTACCAGGGCACTTCGCCCCGGCCGTCCGGGGTGTCCAGGCAGGCTCTGAGCCAGATGCCGCCGTCTTCTTCGGGGTCTTCCGCGCCGGGGCCGCCGTTGTCCCCGTTGTAGCGGGTCAGATCGGGCCGGTCCACCCATTTGCCGACGGAAAAGCTCCCCATGCCCGGGGGCAGGGAAAGCCGTTCCAGGCTGACGCAGTCATAAAAGGCCGTTTCCGCAAGGTCGCTGACGGTCAGCGGCACAGCCAGGCTGATCAGCCGTCCGCAGCCCGAAAAGGAGTATTCCCCGATGCGTTTCAGCCCGATGGGCAGGGAGATTGTCTTCAGCGGGATTTCCATGCTGTCGCCGCGGAAGGCCCCGGGGCAGATCTCCTGTGTGCCGGCGGGAACGGTGTAATGCTCCGCCCGGGCGCCGGAGGGATAGGAGATCAGCTTTTTGCCGTCGGCGGAGAACAGCACCCCGTCCAACGATTTGAAATACGGGTTCCCTTCCTCCACCTCCCAGGCGCCGATTTCGATGTATTCGCTGTTCAGGATGGCGTCGACGCTGGAACACTCGGCGGAAAGGATCATCCTTCGGGTCCGTACGGCGTAAAAAATTTCCTGTTTGCTTACGGGGTCGCCCTCCAGGCGGATATAATCGTACTCCCCATAGGACAGGGCCTCGGTCCCAAGATACCTGAGAGAGGAGGGAAAGACCACCGCTTTTACGGTCGTGGGGATATTGTCCCCGTAAGCGAGGCCGGGGACGGCGATCTCGTCCCTTGAGAGAGGGACGGTGAGTTCGCGCCATTCGTCGTCGTCAAGGTATTCCGTGCCCAGGCGGCTTTCGCCCACGCGGGTGACGTCGCCGCGGAGCGTGAGGACGCCGTTTTCGTCCACGGACCAGAGTCTTTCGATCTCCAGCGCGTCCAGGGGGACGAAGAGCCAGGCGGTCTTTCCGTCCATGCCGGTCTGTACGTAGGCCCATGTGTTCCAGACGCCCAGGGCCTTGACCCTGTCCCCTTCGGAAAGCGTCATTACGGTGCGCTTTTTGCCCCGCGGGTCGTCGGTCAGCTCCGCGTCCCGCCGAAGGGTGCAGGGCCTTGCGTCGTCCGCCGGGAAATTGTCCCACCCCTTGTATCCCATGCCGGGGAGACGGGCCCAGCCCACCCGGTTGCCGCCGCCCGGAACGCCGTATTCGATCATGCTCCATTTCCCCTCCTCCGCGAAGCCGAGGAGATTGAAGTTTGCGCCGGAAAGGATCTCAGCCCCGCCGAAATCGTTCCGCCAGGCGTCCTCAAAGGGCGCGGAATACACGGCGAAGGCTTCCTGATCTCCCGGAGCCGTGCGCCGGTGATCCGGGACATCGACCCAAAGGCTCAGGGAACAAAGCTCATCCCATAGCTCATCTTCGTCCCATTCCGCCGCGGCGGGGATAAAAAGCGCGGCGATCAGCAGGGATGCGATCAGGACCGCGGATGCTTTTTTCATCATACGCCTCCTTCGGCGGGGCCGTACGGTCCGCCTTTTTCAAGCGTTTCCGATAAGTCCGGTTTGAAAAAGATATACTTTCATATCGTATGAGCGTCCGCGCGGGCGGGACGGACTTTCGGCCTTTCTGTATTTGATTATATGCCGTATTCCGGAACTGTCAAGACGGAGCCGCGGTATGCCGGGACCCGCGGCGCAGACCGGAAACGCCGCGCAGCCCGCCTTCGGGGAGCATGCTATGATGTTCCTGTCACCGGGAAAACCGGAAAAACGGAACGGGCCTGACTGAAGGAGGAAGCGGACATGGATTGGAGCCTGGTCATTATTGCGATTATCGGTATCGTTGTTACGGGCATTCGCGCAAGCCTTGCCGGAAGGGAATCAAAGGAACGGGAAGCGGCCCGCGGCATTGAAAGGGATCGGAACGCCGCCGCCCTCAGGTCCATGGCTCAGGCGTCCGGAATGAGCATCGACATGGTCATCGATACCGGCTGCGCCTCCCTGGCGCTGGACAGGAAGGCCGGAAGGCTGTCGGGAATATCGGACGGGAAACAGGTTTCCTGGCCGCTGTCGGATTTTTTGTCCGCCGCCCTGCGGGACCGCTCCGGCGCGTATATCCATGCCCAGGAGATGGAGCAGTACTATACCGGGGTCCGGAGGGACAGCCTTGAAAATCCCTGGGGCGGCCATAAGCGGAAGGAAGTCAAACAGGGCCATGAGGATTTCCGCGCCTTCACCGGGGCGTCGGTCTACGGGCTGGAGCTGAGGCTCCGCGGCGGGGAAACGAAGGAGATCCCGTTCTTCAGGGGGGACGGCGCCAAATTCTGGACCGAGGGCAGCCGCCTGGAGGAAGCCAGGAAATTCGCCCGGGAACTGGATTCCGCGATCCGGTCCCGCTGACGCCATGAAGCGGGCGATCCCTTTCAGCGAGGCCGGCGGAAAGAAATGAAAGCGTATCTGTTCAGTCCTGCGGACAGAACAGATACCGCGGGGGGTACGGGTACCCCCCGCGAACCCCCCGGGCGAAGAACGGAGTCCGGGGAAGGGAAACCCCTTCCCCGAGTCCTGAGCCTCGCCGGCGGCGCTTACTTTCCTGCGT
>CADANQ010000114.1 GCA_902789365.1 uncultured Eubacteriales bacterium | reverse complement strand
TGCCGCTGAAACGGATCATAATCGGAGGGAGATCCCTCCGATACCTCCCCGCTGCTGCCATACGTTTGTTCTCCTTCACACACGACTGAACAGTTACATGAAAAAAATGAAAACAACAGTCAGGAGCGATCTGCCCCTGACTGTTTTTGCTCGTGTTTTTTTCTCCGGCCGGTTCAGCCTTCCGAAAACAGGCTGTGCCAGGTCAGGTCCATCACGGCGCCGCCGTCGGAATGGAACGAGATGCCCCGGGCGTCCGTGTCGGTGAGGATGGTGGCGGTCATGACCTGCTCCCCGTCGTTGATGAAGATCTCAACGCTGAAGCGGTCCAGGATCACGTGCAGGCGGATCTCGCCGCCCCGGTCCGCCACCAGGCAGCGCCGCTGGTGAATGAAGGCCCGGCGGGAGCCGGAGAACTTGCGGTCGATCTTCAGATGGGATTCGTAGGGACGGAAGCTGATCTGGGAATGGTACCGGCTGTCCTGGGCAAAGCGCATGGTGAACTTGCGGAACACGTTTTCTTTGTCCTCGGGACGGATGCGGATGTCCATTTCCACACAGCGGCCTTCGACGCCTTCCAGCGTTTTTTCGCCGTTTATGTGAACGTCGTTGAACTCCAGCTTCCGGCCGCGGTACTGTGCCAGCTCCCGGAGGGGCTGCTGGTACAGCCGTCCGTTGCGGATGGTCAGTTCCCTCGGCAGGCTCATCTGGCCGAACCAGGGACGCTCCTCATAGCCGGTCAGCTTGCAGGTGTCCCAGTTCTGCATCCAGCCGATCATCACCCGCCGGCCGTCCGGCGTGAGGATGGTCTGGGGGGCGTAGAAGTCGATGCCGTAGTCGATGGCCTGGTTGTGCTCCGGGATAAAGCGCTTTGTTTCCTCATCGAACCGGCCGATCTGGCAGACCGTGCCGTTGCCGTTGTGGTACTCAAAGCCCTCCGGAAGCATGTCCTGGGGGCTGACGAACAGCACGTGTTTGCCCTCCAGGGGGAAGAAGTCCGGGCATTCCCACATCAGGCCGAAGCGGCCGTCGTTTTCCGCCAGAATGCTTTCATACTCCCATTTGAACCCGTCCCTGCTGCGAAAGAGCAGCAGCACGCCCCGTTTGTCGGCCCGGCGCGCGCCGACCACGCAGCGCAGTCCGCCGTCCTCCGTGCGCCAGATCTTCGGGTCCCGGAAGTCGTTGGGGCTCAGCCCCTCGGGCAGGTCCGAAAAGTCCAGAACGGGGTTATGGGCGTATTTTACGTAGTCCGTACCGTCTCCCACGGCCACGCACTGGGTCTGGATGTCCTTGCCCTTGTCTCCGCCCTCCTTGCGTACGCCCGTGTACATCAGAAGCTGGCGTCCGTCCTCCGTTTCAATGGCGCTCCCGGAAAAGCAGCCGAAGGAATCGTAGGGCTTGTCCGGGGCCAGGGCCGCGGGCAGATAGGACCAATGGAGCAGATCCCGGCTGACCGCGTGGCCCCAGTGCATGGAATTCCATTCGGTGTCGTAGGGATAGTACTGGTAGAACATGTGGTACATGCCCCGGTAGAAGGAGAAGCCGTTGGGGTCGTTCATCCACCCGGTCCTCGGGGTCAGATGAAATACAGGCCGCGCGGAATCGGGAATCCGTTTTTCCGCCGCTTCTTCATAGGCTCTGGCAAAGATCAGGCTTTGATTGACCATGGTGACTCATCCTTATCTTGTGTATTCTCTCAGTTCCGCAAAGGTGACCATATTGTTTTCGGCGTACAGGCGGATGGTTTTTCCGCTGACGCCGTAGACGCGGACGGTCAGCGCCGCGCCGTCCAGGTAGAAGATGCCGACGGAACCCTCCTGGATGTAGGTGAAGGCGTAGGTTTTGCCCTTTTCCAGGGATACGTCGGTTTCGGTGATCAGGGTGGTGCCCTCGTTGAACTGCAGCTGCAGTTTCTGCGCAGAGGGATCCAGGGTGATGAGCTTGTACTGATCCTGCTTTCCGCTGTAATCGAAGGCCAGGCCGAAGCAGCCCTTGCCGGTGTAGGTGAAGGTGCCCTTCAGCATGAAGCTTTCATAGGCGGTGAAAGCGTCGACGTAATTGTAGCGCGCCCCGGCCTGCACCTGGATGGTATCGGAGTCCGCGGCAAGGCGGCGGCGCTGAGTATACTGGGCCAGGATCTGGTCCACGGGCTCCAGCGCGAGGCTGCCGTCCTCACGGCTTACGATCTTCTGCACCGCCAGGTTGCCGGCCCAGCCGGAAACCTCGGAGGTGGAGGAGGGGGATTCGCTGCGGCGGGCCCAGCCCACCATATACGCGCCTTCCGGGCTCTCCACGTGCTTGGCGGCATAGAACAGCTTGCCGTCCGCACGCTTTGCTTCTCCGTAGGGGCCGTAGGGGGTGTCGGAGACCGCGTACCACAGGGTATCGTCCTGGGCGGAATAGGTAAGGTAATACTTGTCCCCGAGGCGGAAGGTGTCGCTGCATTCCAGGTTCCAGAAGTTCCCGACGGTGTTTGTGAAGATCACTCCGTCATAGGTGATGTTCTTCAGGTCGCCTGAGAGGGTGTACTTCAGGATGCGGGCGATGCCGCCCTGGGAGGCGGTGACCGTCATGACGATGGTGTCGCTTGCCTCATCGTAATAGGCCTGGGGATCGCGGAAATCCCTTTTCTGGCCCAGGCTGGCGTCCGGGGTGATGGCCCAGTCCGCGACCTTTTCGAAGGAGGTGGGGCTTTCTCCTTTGGCCACCATCACCTTTTCCATGTATTCATAGGTCTCCGCGGAGGCGTGGCCGGTGTAGAAGAAGTAGTAGGTGTCCTTCACCTTCACCACAGAGCCGGTGCCGGCCCATCCGTCCTGACCGCCCGAGCGGCTGGATTCCAGAATGGGATCGCCGTATTCCGTGTAGTTGACAAAATCCGTGGTGGTGGCAAGGTAAATGGAATGGTTGTAGCTGTCGCCGCCGTCCTTGAGGTAATAGATGTAATAGGTGCCGTCCTCATAGTAGGGCATGGTATCCCCGACGTAGGGCTGCTTGATGCCGTTCATGGCCGGGCGGAAGAAAGCCCTGTAATCATATGCCGCTTCCTGGCTGCCGGCGGTGCGGAGGGAGGAAAAATCCTTGTCGTTCGTCCCTTCGGCGAAAGGCTCCCCGTCCGGGGCGGGCTCGGCGGTGGGCTCGGCTGTCGGTTCCGCGGTGGGCTCGGCGGTGGGCTCCGCGGTGGGCGCGGCCGTCGGCGCCGTGGTGGGCTGGGGTGCGGGATTATTCTGGCAGGCGGTAAGACACAGACAAAGGACGCACATGAGGGCCGCCGCTAAAATGGCTCTTTTTTTCATGAAAGCCTCCTGACAGAAGGACGGGGAGGATGGATCGAAACCATCCTCCCCTTCGTGGATCATGGTTTACAGAACGCTCTGCTGATAGATGGTGACATTCTGGAATTCCACCGTTACCTCACCCATGTTGGCAAGGTCCTGGGAGCCGAACTGGAACAGCATCTCGAAGTCCATGGACATGATGAGGGTATCCGTGGTGGTGAACCGGAAGGTCTGGAATTCTTCGGTCAGGCTCATGCCCTCGGAGACGCGGGGATCCCAGCCGCCCATGGGGTTCAGGAAGAAGCCGCAGGTGACGGGCTTGGTGGCCCTGGCCGTGATTTCGATGGTGTAATAGCTGTCGGGCTCGAGGGTCAGCGGGTTGCCGCCGAAGCCGCAGATCAGCTTGTTGTGCCAGTCCACGGTGCCGCCGTTGTCAATGCGGTAGAAGAAGCTGCCGCCGTCGGTCCAGATGGTGCCCACGCCGCGCTCGTTGTCCTCGTCGGTGCCGTTGAAGGTCTGCCAGGGATAAGCGGGGTTTTCTTTGTTGGCGGTGTTCGGGCCGAAGGGCATGAAGGCTTCGATGGTCTTCCTGGTTTCCTTGTCGCCTTCCATCTTTCCGAAGGTCACGTTGCTGATGGTCAGTTTGTTGCCGGCGGCGCCTTCGGGCGCGTTGCCGATCTGCATGCGGATGACCGGGTCGTCGATGTCCGCTTCCGCGGTGAAGACGGCGCTGACCACGGTGTCCTCGCCGGGCGCGGCGCTCAGGCCGTTGAAGTTGGCCCGGCTTTCCCAGCCGCGGGCGGCGCTTTCCACCAGGACCTCGCCGGCCTGGCCGTTCTGCGCGTTGACGGTGAAGGTGTAGTAGTACTTCTCGCCCTTGACGATGGTGACGCCGGGCAGGGAGATGTCGGCCTTGACGCTCCACACGCCGCCGCCTTCGCCGGGATAGTTATCGATGGTGAAGACAGCCTTGTCGCCCTCGAAGGCCACGCTCGCGGCAGCGCCGTCGCCCGCGGCCGCGACGACGCCCGCGCCCTGGTCAAAGCCGGCGGTGTAGACGGGCACTTCGTGCTCCTCGCCGGAGATTTCATACAGTTCGATCTTGTCGATGGTCACGGTAAAGTCTTCGGGCGTGGTGTCCGCGGCGTTGTCCGGGTTCGGGGTGATTTTGCCCAGGTTGAAGAGCAGCTCGGCGCTTCCCTCGCCGCCGCAGGAGAAGGTCAGCTCCACGGGAGCGACGGCTTCGCCGATCACGGCGTTAAAGACGCCGCCGAAGGTTTCCCAGCCTTCCGCGTTCTCGTTGCGGGCCAGAAGGTGGGCGTAGGTGGGCTTGGTGGACTTGACCCAGACGCGGACACGGTAGTCGGCCGCCTTTACCGGGAAGCCCGCCTTGGCCAATTGCACGTCGCCGTCGCCGTTGCCGGGGTTCTGGATTTCAATCACATACGCGCCGTTCTTAAGAGTCGCCGTGGCCTGGGCGGCTTCGCCGATTTTGGCTTCCCAGCCGTGGTTGTCGGTCACTTCGACGGTGCTGAAATCGAAGGTTTTGTAAACAACTTCTTCGCCGGTCTTCTTGGTGACGGTCAGGGTGGCGTAATCCTCGACGGTCACGCCGTTCTTGTCGGTCACGGAGTACACCAGCTCATAATCGCCGGGGTTTTCGGGGGTGGCTTTGCCGTTCCTGAAGTTCAGGTCGGGCATGGATTCGATCATGATCAACCCGGTCAGGTCGGCGCCTTCGGCGTCGGAAGCGGTGACGCCGGCCAGGGCGTCAAATTCCGTTCCTGCCATCACGCTCTGGTCGTGTACGCCCTCCAGGGTGGGCTCGGCGTCCGCGAAAGCCGGGATGTGCGCGGCCAGCATGCATACGGCCAGCAGCAGCGCAAAAATCTTACTCAGCTTAGTCATGAAAGCGTCCTCCTTCTTTGATTCGACATACTTCCTGAAATACCTTCCGGACGAGGGCCGGGTTTAACCCGGGCCCCCGTTCCGTTCGGGCTTAGTTCGCCGAGAAGCGGTCGTACGCGTCCTGATACACCTTCTGGATGCCGGGCAGGTTCACACGGCCGTTCAGGTCGTTCTGGAAGGTCGTCCAGGCCGCGTCGGACACGCCGCCCTTCATCAGCCAGGAGATCAGGTTGGTGCGGATGTAGTCGTTCAGGTTGGTCTCGTAGTTGCTCAGGGTGTTCAGCTCTTCCAGGGTGAACTGCAGGTTGGGGCAGGGGCGCACGTTTGCGGGCACAAAGGGAGTGGCGCAAAGCTTAAGGCGCTCAAGGCGCAGCTGGGCGCGGGGTTCCATGTGCACCACGTTGTTCCAGGCGTACTCGCCCAGGTTGATGATGCCGAGCGGCGCGTTCTGCAGGCGCAGTTCGTCGCTGGTCACGCCTTCGGGCAGGGGTTTCTGCACCAGCATGCCTTTTTCGTCCGTCTGCTCCTCGTAAACGATGCCGATGGGGCCGTAGTTGATCTGCGCGGAGATGACCGGGTCGTAGAAGCGGTCAAAGTAGGCGAGCAGCACTTCGGGATACTTGCAGCTGGAGAAGAGGATGACTTCGCCGGCGCTGATTTCCGGGTTGTTGGAGACGCAGATGGTCTGGTCGCCGTTCGGGCCCACCAGCGGGCTCAGGACGATGTAGTTCTCCGGGTTGGAGACCACCGTTTCGCTCTCCCACCAGTAGAAGGCGCCGTAGGTCTCAAGGCCCTTGCCGTTGGCCAGGAAGTTGTCCTGGCTCTGCTCGAAGGACACCTTGTCGATCAGACCGTTGGTCACCCATCCGGCGATGAAGTTGGTGGCGTCCCTGAAGCGGTCGTCCGTGACGGTGTAGGTGATCTTGCCGTCCACGACCACCCGGTGCTCCAGGTTGTCGTTCAGGCCGAACATGCCGTACAGGTCGCACTGGTTGCCCTGCCAGTTGTTGTACACGAAGGTCATGGGGCGCTCGTCGTCGGCCTTTCCGTTGCCGTTCATGTCGTTGTCGCGGAAGTAGGTGAGCAGCTGCTCCATCTGGGCGCAGGTGAGGGTCAGGCCGTCCTTCAGGTCGTCGGCGGTCAGGCCGTCCACCGCGCCGGCCTCAATGGCCTGTTTTGTCCAGGAAACGTTGAGGAACAGAAGGTTCGGGCTCTGCAAAAGGCCCATTTCCTCAATGCGGGGCAGGGAGTAGATTTTGCCGTCTTCGGTGTTGATCAGCTGGGCCTTGATGTCGGGGCGCTCTTCCAGCAGCTTTTTGAAGTTGGGCATATAATCCAGGTAATCGCTGATGGGCACCAGCACCTTGCGCTTGGCGTACTTGATGATGATTTCGCCCGCGCCCATGCCGGCGTGGTAGATGGCGTCGGGACGGTTGTCCTTGTTGCCGAAGATCAGGTTCTTCTGCTGGGAATACACGGACTCGGACACGTTTTCCCAGTTCACGGTCACGTTGGTCAGGGCGGCCAGGTCGGCCATGATCTTCATGTCGTTGTAGTCCAGGGCCGAAGCGTTCTTGGAAGAATATACCCGGAAGGACAGCTCCTGGGCGCCTTTATCGTTCAGGATGGGGAGGGTGGGATCGCTCCACTGGAAGCCGTACTGGGCGTTCAGGGGATGATCGTTGACGGGAGCGGCCGCCGCGGGCGCGGGTTCTTCGGCCTTGGGGGCTTCAGCCGCGGGCGCGGGTTCTTCCGCCTTGGGTTCTTCCGCTTTAGGCGCTTCCGTCGCGGGCGCCGCCGTCGGGGCCGCGGTGGGGGCCGCGGTGGGGGCCGCGGTGGGTTCAGGTTTGCTGTTATTGCCGCCGCAGGCGGCCAGAGACACCGCCATAACGACCAGCAGGATCAGGGCAAGCAGTTTTTTCATGTTTTTCATGATATTACCTCCATGAAGTGATGAGAGAAGAACGATCAGCCCTTCAGGGAACCGATCATGACGCCCTGGGCGAAGTACTTCTGCACGAAGGGGTACAGGCACAATACCGGCAGGCTGGACACGATCACGGAAACGTATTTCAGCTGATTGGCCAGGCGGTACTGCTGCAGAATGGTTTCGCCGCTGCCGCCCACCGTGCTTTCGCTGGCGATCAGGATCTCTTTCAGGACCAGCTGCAGGGGATACATCTTTTCATCCTGCAGGAAGATCATGGCGTTGAAGTAGCTGTTCCACTGGCCCACGGCGTAGTACAGCGCCATCACGGCGATGATGGCCTTGGACAGGGGCAGCACGATGGAGAAGAAGGTGCGGAACTTGCCTGCGCCGTCGATGCGGGCGGCTTCCAGCATGCCTTCGGGAATGGAGGATTCAAAGAACGTTTTGGTCATGAACAGGTTCCACACCGACATGATGGCGGGCAGAATCACGGCCCAGGGGGAGTTGATCAGCTTCAGGCTGCTCATCACGTTGTAGAACGGGATCAGGCCGCCGCCGAAGAACATGGGGATGATGAAGTACAGCATCAGGAACTTCTTGCCGGGGGTGGTTTTGCGGCTCAGGCCCCAGCCGGCGGGAACGGTGACCGCCAGGGCCAGGATGACCGTGACCACGGTATACCAGATGGTGTTCCAGTAGCCGGTCCAGATGTCCTGGCGCTGGAAAACCTTCTGGTACCCCTCGAAGGTGATTCTCACCGGGGCGAGCACCACTTCGCCGCCCAGCACGGCGTCGGGATCGGAGAAGGAAGCGATAACGATGAAGTAAAGCGGATACAGGATGATCAGCGCCAGCAGACAAAGGAACACGGCGTTGATGACGAAGAAAATCTTGTCGCCCTTGGTATCCTTCAGGGCATGGCCGCCCTTGTGCGGCACGGCAGGATTTTTAACGCTCATTTTCTTCCCCCCCTTACCAAAGCGAATTTTCGGAGAAGCGCTTGGAGGTGGTGTTGGCGATGATCAGCAGCACCACGTTGATGACGGAGTTGAACAGGCCGATGGCGGTGGCGTAGGCCTGATCCGGTACGCCGGTCAGACCGCGCTTGTACACGTAGGTGGCGATCAGCTCGCTGACGGCCAGGTTTCCGTCGGTCTGCATCAGCAGCGCCTTTTCGTAGCCGACGCCCATCAGGCCGCCGATGGACATGATCAGCATCACGCTGATCATGGGCATGATGGCCGGGATGTCCACGTGCAGCACCCTTTGGAACCGGGTGGCGCCGTCGATCATGGCGGCTTCATGCTGCACCGGGTCCACGTTGGACAGGGCGGCGATGTAGATCACGGCGCTCCAGCCGAAGTCCTGCCAGTTGCTTGAGAGGATGTACATCGGCCGGAAGGCGGAGCTTTCAAGGAAGTAGGAGACCCGCTCGCCGCCCAGGGAGGCCGCCAGGTTGTTCACCAGGCCGTAGCGGCCGAAGAACAGCTGCAGCATACCGACCAGCACGACCAGGGAGATAAAGTGCGGCGCGGTATAGATGGTCTGGAATATCTTGCCCGCCCTTTTGCGCTTGAGGGCGTTCAGGGACAGGGACACCAGGATGGGCAGCGGGAAGCCGATGATGAAGCCGATGATGCACAGCAGGAAGGTGTTTTTCATCAGGGGCCAGAACTGCACGTCGTTGAAGAACCGGGTGAAATTCTGGAAGCCCACCCAGATGGTGTCGCCGGACAGGATGGGGTCGCCGGGCATGAAATCCTGGAAGGCGATCAGCACGCCGTAGATGGGCAGGTAGTTGAACAGGAACACCACCAGAATCGCCGGAAGGATCATGATGAGGTACGGGGAATTCTCCGTGAAATTCCGCATCCTCTTTCCCATATCCGGCTTTTGCTTCGTCTGCCGCACGTCCGCGGCAGGAAGCTGCTTTGCGCTTTGCATGTTTTCCCTCCTTTTTCACGGTCGAAGGTACTGATTGTGCGGGATACGCTTTTTTTCGATATGCCTCCCTTCTTCCCGAATTGCTTTACATTAAGAGAGCCTATGTTTACACGGCCGTAAAAGATTTTCCCGACCGTCGGGCACGTTTTTGAGTTCACACAGATTTTACATTAAGTTTTACGAAATGTCAACAGTAATCCCTGCAATTTGTGCAATTTGTCGAGATAATCTCTGAAATAACACAGATAACCCCGCTGTATGCTCTGAATGCAGTATGTGGGAGTTTACATTTCGTAAACTTGTTTCGCAATCTGATATATGGTAAAATGTATTAACAGAACAAAGAAAGGGATCTGACCATGCCGACCAAACGCGTCACCATGCAGGACATCGCCGACGCCTGCGGACTGTCAAGGAACACGGTCTCCAAGGCATTCAACGGCCGGGGCGCCGTTCCCCAGGGCACCCGGGACCTGATACTGCGGAAAGCGGCGGAACTGGGTTACGGCGCGCCGGCGGAGGCGCCGCCGCCCGCGGCCGCCGGCGGCGGGAGCATCGCGCTGATTACAAGCCAAATGCCCCGGGATTTTCATTTCGGGACGATTTTCATGCCTTCCTTTACCGACCAGATCAGCCGTTCCGGGTATACGCTGAAGATTTTCGAAATTTCCCCGGAGGAGCTTAAACAAAAAAAACTGCCCCCCCATTTTTCTCCGGACCAGATTTCCGGCATGGTGGGGATCGAAATGTTTGACCCGGCTTACCTTAAAATGATCTGTTCCCTGGGTCTGCCCACCGTCATGGTCGACGGCCCGGCCCACGCCTTCGCGGAGCCGATCCCCTGCGATTTTGTGACCATGGAGAACGTTTCCGGCATTGTCTCCGTCGTCCGCCGCCTGTGTGAAAAAGGCGCACGGCGCGTCGGCTTTATGGGGGATAAGGAGCACTGCGCCAGCTTTTTCGAGCGCTGGGTGGGCTATACTTCCGCGCTGAATATCCTCGGGCTTCCCGTGGACGAAAAAATATGCCTTCTTATGCCAGACGGGTCGCCGGTGGACGATCCCGAATGGATGATCGGGCAGCTGGACAGGATGCCTGTCCTTCCGGACGCCTTTGCCTGCGTCAACGACTATCAGGCCATCCACCTGATGAACGCCCTAAGGAAAAAGGGCCTTCGCGTACCGGAGGACGTTATGGTCGCGGGCTTTGACGGCACCTCCCAGGCTGCCCTGGTGGATCCGCCCCTTTCCACCGTGCGCATCCCCAGCACGGAGATGGGCCGCATGGCCGCGGACCTCCTGCTGTACCGCATTCACAGCCCGGAGATGCCCTATGTGTGGATCCGCGTCCGGACCGAGCCGGTGTGGCGGAGGAGCACGCGGGACTGAAAAAGAGATAAAAAAACAGTCAGGGAAAAACCGATCCGGTCGTCCCTGACTGTTTTTTATATCCGCGGACAGGGGTAAATATCCTTTCCGTTTTTATCCCAGCGCCTTTTTCGCGATGTCCGCCGCGGCCTTGGCGTCGCGGGCGTAAAAATCAGCGCCGATGCGCTTTGCGTGTTCCGCGGTCAAAACCGCGCCGCCCACCATTACAAGGCAGCCGGGACTCTGTTCCCGGACGAGGCGGATGGTCCTTTCCATGGCGGGGACGGTGGTGGTCATCAGGGCGGAGAGGCCCAGCAGGCGGCAGCCGGTCTCCCGGACCGCCCGTGCGACGGTCTCCGCGGGCACGTCCTTGCCCAGGTCCCGCACAGCGTAGCCGTAATTTTCCAGTACTGCCTTTACGATGTTTTTGCCGATGTCGTGGACGTCGCCCTCCACGGTGGCGATCAGGACGGGGCCCTTGCGCTTTTCCTCGCCGCCCCGGGCGGCGATGGCCTCCCGGACCGCGGCGAAGCCCCTCTGGGCCGCCGCCGACGCGCTGATGAGCTGGGGCAGGAAGAGGCGGCCCCTGTCATACCTTTCGCCCACCTCGTCCAGGGCGGGGATCAGGCGCTTTTCCACCACCTCCATGGGCTCCGTGGTTTGAAGCAGGGCCCTTACCAGGGCTTCCGTTTCGCCGCCCAGGCCCCGGATGACCGCCTCGGCCACCGGATCCGAAGCGGGGCCCGAAGCCGTTTTCGGCGCCGCGCCCGCCGCGGGGGCGGGGGATACGCGGTCCGCGAAGCGGGAGGTGTAGGCCCCAAGGCCCCTGTCCTCGCCGCTTAAGGCGCGGAAGCAGTATACCGCGTCCATGATTTCCTGCCGGTTGGGGTTCAGGATGGGCATGTCGAGCCCGGCGTACAGCGCCTGGGTCAGGAAGGAGGAGGTGATAAGCTCCCGGCAGGGGAGGCCGAAGGAGATGTTGCTGATCCCGAGGCAGGCGTGGGTCTTCAGGTCCGTACGGACCGCTGTCACCGCCTTCAGGGTTTCCATGGCCTGGTCCTGCATGCTGGCGGCGGTCAGCGTCAGGCAGTCCAGGAGGATATCCCGCGGGGGAATGCCGTATTCCCCGGCCGCCTCCACGATGCGCCGTCCGATGGAAACGCGCTTTTCGGCGGAATCCGGGATGCCGCTTTCGTCCATGCACAGGCCCACGACCATGGCGCCGTATTTTTTGACCAGGGGAAGAACGGAACGCAGCTTTTTTTCATCTCCTGTGACGGAATTGACCACGGCCCGGCCGCAGGTTTCGCGGAGGGCGGCCTCGATCACCTCCGGGGAGGAGGAATCGATCATCAGCGGCAGGTCCGTCACGGCCTGCACCGCGCGGATGACCTGCAGCATGGTTTCCTTTTCGTCGATGCCGGGAAGTCCCACGTTGATGTCCAGCACGTCGGCCCCGGCCTCCTCCTGCTCGATGGCCCGGGCGGCGATATAGTCCATGTCGCCCTCCCGGAGGGCCTGCTGGAAGCGTTTTTTGCCGGTGGGATTGATCCTTTCGCCGATGACGCGGACGCCGGAAAGGTCAATTACGCGCCCCGCGGAGCACAGGGCGTCCGCCCTGCGCTTATCCCGCGGCGCGGCGGGGGGCAGGGCGGCCAAGGCGCGGATATATTCGCTGCCCGTGCCGCAGCACCCGCCCAGCATCCGGACGCCCATGGGGGGATAGACCGCCATTTCCCGGGCGAAGGCATCGGGCCCGAGGGCGTAGGCGCCGGTCTCCGGGTCCGGCAGGCCGGCGTTGGGCTTGACGATGACGGGCAGGTCGGTGTACCGGAGGATTTTTTCGACGATCTCCTTCAGCTCCCCGGGCCCCAGGGAGCAGTTGACCCCCAGGGCGTCCACGCCCAGGCGGTCCAGGGTCAGGGCCATGGCGCCGGCGTCGGCGCCGGCGAAGGTGCGGCCGCTTTTTTCGAAGGTCATCGTGACCCAGATCTCCATGTGGGTGTTTTCCCGCGCGGCGAGGACCCCGGAGCGGACCTCCTGAAGGTCGGTCATGGTTTCGAACACGCACAGATCGGCCCCGGCCTCCTCGCCGGCCTTCAGCATCCGGGCGAAGGAGTCGTAGGCCTCCTCAAAGGTCAAGTCGCCCAGCGGGGCCATCATCGCCCCCAGGGGTCCCACGTCCATGGCCACCCTTGCCCGGTCCCCGGCGGCCCTCTTTGCCGTCAGGATGTTGTTCCGGATGACCTCCTCGGGGGAATAGGGGCTGTTTTTCAGCTTCCGCGGGTTGGCGCAGAAGGTGTCGGCGTAGATCACGCGGGACCCGGCGTCCACATATTCCCGGTGGATGCCCTCCAGGATCTCCGGGTGGAGCATGCCCCACACCTCGGGCAGTTCGCCGGCGCCCATGCCGCGCTGCATAAGCCGCGTGCCCATGGCGCCGTCCAGAATCAGGTTATCCATGACATGTCCTCCCTTGCAGGCGAAATACGCAGTTTTCAAAGGCCGCGCACCTTGCGCAGCCGTCTTTTTCCGCCGCCGCCCGGTGCTTCTGCGGCGTCGGGCAGACCCCCATGACGGCGGTGACCGATTTTTCGGGGATCAGAAGCATGCTTTCGTTTACGGCGAGCCCCAGGGTCCTGCGGGTATCCAGGATATCGCAAAGGTCCTTCTGTACGGTCAGGGGCAGGTCCCCGTAGCCGGGGGAAAAGCGGTCCGTCAGGTAAAGCCCTCGGGCGAGGTACGCGCGGGTCTGCTCCCTTTCAAAGCGGTCCATCGCCTCCTCGACGATGGCGGACAGGCAGGCGTCCGCCATCACGCCCCTTGCCATATCCTTCAGAAAAGCGCGCCTTGTGGCGCGGGAAGCGGCCTCGCCCAGGGTGCAGGCGGCGATAATCACCTGCTCCGCGTCCCGGAGGAGGGCGCTTATGTCCTCGCCAGGGAGGCGGAGGCCTTCGCAGCCCTCCGGGGTGCGGGGGAAGACGCGCCACACAAGGCGCGGCGGCGCGGCGGAGGAAAGCTCCCTCCCCATGTCTTCAAGCTGCCTGAGGACGTCTTTTGTTACGGCGTCCTCGGGCCAGCGCAGATATCTTGCCGCTTCGAAAACGTCCATGGCGCATCCCCCCGGTCCGGCGGTCGTTCCCGCGTTATTTGCGTTCATCGGGGGCGGAGTCCGGGAAGGACGGCCTCCCGCGACGCGGAAGTGCGGGCAATAAAGATGAAAAAAGGTAAGTGTTCAGTCGTGTGTGAAGGAGAACGAACGTATGGCAGCAGAGGGGAGGTATCGGAGGGATCTCCCTCCGATTATCATCCGCTTCAGCGGCATGTAACG
>CADANQ010000113.1 GCA_902789365.1 uncultured Eubacteriales bacterium | reverse complement strand
CGGCGAGGCTCAGGACTCGGGGAAGGGGTTTCCCTTCCCCGGACTCCGTTCTTCGCCCGGGGGGTTCGCGGGGGGGTACGGGTACCCCCCGCGGTATCTAAACTGTCCGCAGGACTGAACAGATACCGCGTAAATATCAGGGCCGTCTCCGACGGCGCCGCCCGCGGCTTTGATTGAGCGGGTCACCGGGACGGCAGGCGGACCCTGAGCCCGTCCCAGGCAATCTCATAGCCCCGGGCGCGGGCGTATTCGGACATTTCTTCGTACGGCGGCATCCCTTCATGGGAGAGATGCGTGGCGAAGGCCCGGCTCCCGGGCTTCAGGATCCCCTCGGCGCGGAGGAGGGCGATCTCTTCGGCCGCCTGTTCGGCGTTCAGATGTCCGCCGCCGCGGACGCCGGGGCCGTAGGTGTGGTCGATGGCGATCATATCCAGGCGGAAGCCCTTCAAAAGGTCCATGGCCCTGTCCGTCAGACGGACGGTGTCCGTGGCGTAAAGGAAAGCGGCTTCGCCGTCGCTGACCACGAACAGCAGCGCCCCGGAATCGTGGGCGCTTTCCACGGCGGTCACCGTGTACCCGGAAAGGGCGGCGCTGTCGCCGTGCCGGAGGGGATGGAGGCGGAGTTTCAGCCGCTCCTGCCATTCCGCTTTTTCCAGGGACGCCCCGGGTTCCTCCAGGGACAGCCTTTCGGACATGCGGCGGATGGTTTCCGGGGACGCGGCCAGGTCCAGGGGCCGAATGCCTTCCGGGGCGTATTCCGGCAGGCGGGTGATCAGGTGCCCGGCGTCAAAGTGATCGGAATGGGCGTGGGTCTGCAGCAGGACGCTTGCCTTCCGGATGTCCGCGCCGAAATCGAAGGCCGCGGTCATGACGTCCGGGCCCAGGTCGATGATCAGATCCCCGTTCACCAGGGCGCTCGAGCGCCGCCGCAGGTCTTTTCCGCCGCGCTTCCACGCGGCGGAGCACATGGGGCAGGAACAGAACACCATGGGGCAGGCCGTGGCTGCGGCGGTGCCGAGAAAAGTCACTTCCATGGTTAATCTCCTTTCCGCGCATGCGTCAGAAGGTTTTTCCGGCGCATGCCGTCGGTTTTGCCCCGGCCGGGAACGCCGCGATTTATCCGCCTTTTTGCGGCTTTGCCAGGTTCTGTTCTTTTTCAAGGAACGCTTTCCTCAGCCGGCCGTATTCTTCCTCCGTGCAGACCCTGCAGGCATTCGGCTCAAATGCTTTCAGTCATGCCGCGGGTCTCCGATTTGCGTGAATTTCTCCAGCCTGTACAGGCGCTCTTCGTCCAGAGTCTCTTTGCCATTCCTGAAGTCATAGCCCATCCGCCGGTAAAAATTCAATCCGGTGATGGAGGTGGGGACCTCGATGCGCCGGGCCCGCAGGGCAAATTCGTCCTTTTCCAGCGTTTCCACAATGGCCCGGCCGATGCCTTTCCCCTGATGATCGGGACGGACGAAGATGCTGAAAAGGCTGCTTTCATCCGTTTTTCCCCAATACGGGCCGATGGCGCCGCAGCCGACCACGGCGCCGGTCCCCGCTTCCGCGGCCACGTAGAAGTGGGCCCAGGAGGCCTTCCGGAGCACATCGGCGGGGGTCTGCGTTTTGATCAGCTCCTCCATCATTTCCGCCGGGTAGTCCCCGATGTTGGATATCCGGATGGTGGCGACGATCAGGTCCGACACCGCTTCGGCGTCCCCCTCCGTCAGCCTCCGGACGGAATACAGCGTGCCGGGACGGTCCAGGTACGGTTTGTACCGCGGATACTGTTTTTGCGTGACCGGACCTTCGCGGAGGCAGCAGAGGAAGTCAAGGGGGGTCATCCACCGGTACCCGGAGGTTTCGCCCGGCTGCAGCCGCACCGAGTCCCGGGCGCTGGATACCACGGCCAGCCAGGCGTACAGGAAGGAGCGGCTCTCCGGCCGCAAAGTAACGCCGATCAACTCCAGGCTGTCCGCGGTCAGGCCCGTTTCCTCCCACAGCTCCCTGCGGGCCGCCTCCTCCGGGGTTTCCCCGGCCAGCGCGGACCCGCCGGCGCCGGCCTCCCAGCAGCCGGGATACAGGTCTTTGTCCGGGTCCCGGAGGGTCAGGAGGAAATCGCCCCCCCGGCGGCGGACCATGACGTCGCAGACGATGTGAAACCTGCCTTCCGGTATTTCCTTTGCCCGGGAACGTTCCCAGGTCTCCCCGGTTTTGTTCCCGCCGGCGTCATACAGATCCCAAAGCTCCATGATTTTTCCTCCGATCAATGCCTCAGCTTCTCCGGATCTCACGGATCATGGAATATTCGTTCCTGAGCGTGCCGTCCTTCAGGCGGATCGCGTTGGGGCGGACGCCGGTGATGCGAAAGCCCATTTTTTCATACAGCGCCCGGGCCCGGGTGTTGCCTTCGATGAATTCGAGCTCCATCTGCAGGATGTTTTCGTTTTCCTCCGCGATGCGGATCATTTCCCGGAACATCCTTGTGCCGATGCCCCGCCCCCAGAATTCCTTCAAAAGCGCGATGGCGACGCTTGCCCGGTGCCGGGTCTTGATCATGCGGCTCCACATGATCTGGCAGTTTCCGGCCACCTTCCCGTCAACCAGGCACACCAGCATGGCCTCGTTGTCGGCGGCGTTGACCCGGTCGAACAGGGCTTTTTCGCCCTCCGGGGTGTATTTGCCGCACTCCTCGGGATACCGGAGGATGAACTCGGTTTCGCCGGCGGATGTGTTCAGGTATTCCAGCATTCCGGGGATGTCCCCGTCCCGGGGGCTTCGGATCAGGGCGGACCGGCCGTCCTTTAGAGTAAATTCGACGTCCCGTATGATCATTCGAAAATCCTCCAATACCCTTTTCCCGGGCCATGCCGCGCTGCCGTCCAGTTTGGTCAGCGTTATGTCTCCGACCGGGGCCATGCCCAGCTTTTCCATCACCCTTCGGCTGCGGGGGTTATCGTCGGCGAAGGTGCCCTGGATGCCCCGGACCTCTCTCCGGCTTCGGACGTATTCCAGAACGCCGCCGATCGCTTCGCAGGCGTATCCCCGGCCCCATTGGTCCTTCCGCAGGTTGTAGCCGATGGTCCAGAGGCCGTTATCGCGCCGGAAGTACATTCCGCCGCTGCCGATCAGCTCCCCGGTGGATTTAAGGACGAATCCCGCCTCGCATTCGTCCGGGTCGTCCGGGTCCAGCGATCCGATCCAGGACCGGACGTCCTCTTCCCGTGTGTACACGGGGTAGACCATGTACCGCGCCACGTCCGGATCGCCGCACCACAGGAACGCCGCGGGCGCGTCCTCCGGCTTCAGGGTGCGCAGGATCAGCCGGTCGGTGTGATAATATATCCTCATGGCCATGCCCCCCTTCCCTATATGACGGATATAAAAAACCGCTTGACCGTCAGGGTCAAGCGGCCGAAATGATAAAAAAACAGCTACACTTCCCCTGCCTTCCGGCGCCCGGATACGCGAACAGCGCGGACACGCATGATATTGTTCGCGGACAGAACGGCGGTCATAACGAAACGATCCATGAGAAGAGCTCCTTTCCGGAAGGGTTTTCAAAAATATACACCGGGATCCGGTCCCGTGTCAAGAAGACATTTGAGGCGCGCCGGCGGCCTTTTTGCGGTGATGAACATACGGTTTACCGGTGTATGCGCATGTATTCCACGGTTTTGTACAGTGTCTCCCCGTGGAAAATGCGGTCCAGGTTCGCTTTGAAGTCCAGACCGTAACGCGCCTGCATTCTGTCGAGCCCCTCCTGTACCGCCCGGTCCCGGAGATAAGCGTTTTCCGGCAGGATATCGTCGAAGCTCACCTGCCGGCCGTTTTCCCCGCCCAGATAATGGAGCCCCGCGCCGATGAGCCGAACGGGCCGTGAAGGGAGGGTGTCCAGCAGCCTGCCCGTTTCCTGCCAGATGACGGCCGCCGAACGGGTGGAGGGAACCGTCCCGGAGCGGGTGAGGCTCTTCATGTCCCCCCAGGTCACCTTCAGGGTGACGCCTTCGCCGTAAAGGCCGTAACGCGCGGCCCTGCGCTCCACGCTGAGGGACAGAAGCAGCAGGACATCCTTAAGGAATCCCCTGTCCTCAACATCCTTCTGGAAGGTCAGTTCCCGGCTGACGGATTTGGCGTCCTCCGGCCGGTAGGGCGTAACGGCGCGGTCGTCCTCCCCGAAAGCCACGCGGGTGATCCACTCGCCCTGCCTGCCCAGCAGCCGGACCACGTCCCCCGGCCGGTCCCGGATGTCCCGGACGGTAAGGATCCCCGCGCGCTTCAGCTTTTCCCTCGTTTTTTCCCCGGCGGTATACAAAACGCCCGCGTCCCGGTCTTCGATCAGGCTGACGAAATCCCGGGGCGTGCGTATCTCGAAATACCCGTCGGGCTTTTTTCCTCGCTGGCGGTCTTCGCGGCGGTTTTGGAATACGCCACGCCCACGGAACAGGTCAGCCGAAGCTCCTCCAGGGTTCGCCGCTTGATCTCCCTTGCAAAGGCGCAGGCCTTCTCCCAGGAGAGCGCCTTTTGCGTCACGTCCAGGTACGCCTCGTCCAGGGCTACGGTCTCCAGGGCCGGGGTGTAATCGCTCCATATTTCGCGGAGACGCCGGGACACGGCGCGGTACTTGTCGAAGTTCGGGTGCATATAGACGCCTGTCGGGCACAGGCGGAAGGCTTCCCTGATGTTCATGGCGGAACGGACGCCGTATTTGCGGGCCTCGTAGCTGCAGGTGGCCACCACGCCCCGCTCGTGGGGGAGGGCCCCGATGATCAGCGGCTTTCCGCGCAGGGCCGGGTCGTCCCGCGCCTCCACGGAGGCGTAGAACGCGTCCATATCCACATGGATGATGATCCGGTCCGTGTTCCGCGCCTCCCTTCGTCTGTGTGTCCGCGGCGGACTGTATAGCCGTTACTGCGGTTTACCGTGACATTTTTTATATTTTTTGCCGCTTCCGCAGGGGCAGGGATCGTTCCTGCGGACGCTGCGGAAAAGGTCCGGCATTCCGCTGCCTTCCCCTGCCGCGGGTCCGTTCGGCTCATCGCCGCGCATGTTTTGCCGTAATTCGCGGAGCAGGGCCGAAAACTGTTCGGCTGTCTCGTGGGCGTCCGGGATATCCTCGTCCTTTTCCGGAATATCGTCGGGGACACGGGGCGCGTCATCCAGCTCGCAGGGCTTCCATCCCCTGAGCAGAGGGTTCGGAAACGTCTGATAAAACCGGTTTCCGAGATTCCTTAATTTTTCTGTCTGGGCGACGGTACTGAAACGGATCCGTCCATAGCTTTCCGCATTGAGGAGGGTTTTGACCCAGGACTTGTTTTCATACAGGGCTTCCCCCTGGAACAGGACACATTCGTCTATCAGCTGGGCCGCCCATTCGTCATCCAGGTGCATATCGTTTACCGCAAAGCGGTAAAGCGCTTCTGTTTCCGGTGAAGGATAACTGGCCGGGCGTTCCGCGATCAGCCTGATCGTTTCCTCGTCCATGTCCCGGTACTCTTTGCGGATGCGGGCTGCAAGGAATTTGTCCAGGGAATCATCCCCGAGAGCGAACAGGTGCTCCACGACGAGTTCCGGTTCGTCAAAACCGTCTTTAAACAAGGCGCAGTGATACCTGAAAACCTCCTCATTGCATGTTTTGAGCACATTCGCAAGCTGTTCCTCCGTTACCTCCGGATGCTTATGCAGAATCCTGGAGCATACGTATTCCGCGGATACCGACCAGTAAACGTGGGCGTAACAATACAGGAGCTCGCCAAGCTGATCGTTCGTCATGATGTCACCCCATTTTTGAAAGAATCCGGTCTGCTTTGCCGGCGGCGCTGAAAGGCCTGTGATATACAAGTTCGTCAGGCGCCCTGGACGAAACGGATGAACTCCTGCGCCTCTTCAAAGGTTTTCAGGCGGGCGGTGTACATGTACCGTCCCATCTGCGGCCAGTTCATCGGGGGCATCTCCTCCTGCATCATCATGGCATCGCCGTATTTTTCCATGATCTCCTCATGGGTGCGGGCGTAGGTGTGCCCGTCCTTGCGGCTGGCGTAAACGCAGTAGAAGTGCTCTTCGGATTCCGGGATCTTCCGGGTGTCAAATGCCACCATATCGGCGTAGATCCGGTAGACGTCCGTGGAATGGGCAAAATCCATCATATCCGGTGTGTAGCCGCCCGCCGGGCGCATATTGACCTCCAGCGCCGCGAAATCCCCGACGTCCCCCAGACCCTCGCGCTTTTCGGTCAGGCGGAAGAACTCCAGGTGCACAAACCGGCGGTCCACCCCGAAGGCCTTCACGGTTTTCCGGCCCAAAGTTCTCAGCGCCTCAGGCACCTGAGGGCAGGTATAATACATCAGGTCCAGGTCTTTGTTCACGATGTCCATCACCGGGGGCCAGACCGTCATGCTTTCAAACAGCGGCTCGCAGCGGGAATCGAGAATCGCGTCGTAGGAGCAGATCTCCCCTTTGATGAACTCCTCCATCACATAGGGCGCGTCGGGAAGATCGTCATAGAACTTATCCAGGTCGGCGTCGTTTTCCAGTTTCCAGGTGTGGGTCGCGCCGACGCCCACATCCGGCTTGACGATCACGGGATAGCCGACCTGCCTTATGAAGGCCTTTCCCGCTTCGCGGTCGGATACCACGTGCTGGCGGGCGGTGGGGATCCCGGCCTCCAGGTATTTTTCCTTCATCAGGCGCTTTTCCTTGATAAAGCCGATCCTGTCCGAGCGGATCCCGGTGGCGACGTTGAAATCCGTGCGCAGCCGGGCGTCCTGCTCCAGCCAGTATTCGTTCATGGATTCGATCCAGTCCGGCTTTCCGTATTTGAAGGCAAAGAACGCGGCCGCCCGGTAGACCTGGCCGTAATCCTCCAGGCTGCCGACCCGGTAATATTCTGTCAGCGCCGCCTTCAGGGGCTCCTCAAGGCTTTCGTAGGGGGCGTCGCCGATGCCCAGCACGTTGATCCCGTTTTTGCTCAGACGGTCGCAGAACTGCCAGTAGGTATGCGGGAAATGGGGGGAAATAAACAGAAAATTCATGTCTGCCGCCTCCTGTGTGTCGTTGCGGTGTCCGGGGCTTCCGGGGGAAGCCGCAGCCCTCGGGCCGGGGAGAGGACGGCGCGAAACAAAGCGGACGGTCCTTCTCCCCGCAAATTCGATAGTACGCCCGTTTATCGGCCGTGTCAATGCATGGATTCGTATGGGCCCGCCTTTTCCGGCGGCACGGACGGGAAAACGGCATGGCGGAACCCCGCGATCTGTGTTATAC
>CADANQ010000112.1 GCA_902789365.1 uncultured Eubacteriales bacterium | reverse complement strand
ATCAGCGCCGAAAGTACTTGGCTGGAAACGGCCCGGGAGGATAGGACGCCGCCGGATCCCAATAAAACCCGCCTTCTAAAAAGAGGGCGGGCCTTTTTTTGCCCCGGGGGCGGGGATGGAAACATATGGATGACGGAGCACTGGAGAACGCGCGCGGTTCGGCACGGAAGCTTCGGGCCGCGGGGCAGGCGGTATCCGGCGGCGCTGCCGCGGAGGATCGGGTTTCGTCGCGGAGCGCGCGGTCACGCCGGGCCAATCGGATGGTGCGGGGAAGACGGTTATTGCGCGGACGGATTTAAGGTTTTCCTGCGGACAGTTTAGATACCGCGGGGGGTACCCGTACCCCCCGCGAACCCCCCGGGCGAGAGTCCGGGGAAGGGAAACCCCTTCCCCGAGTCCTGAGTCTCGCCGGCGATTCTTCCTTCGGCGAAACGGACGACCATGCCCTGAACACGGAGAACACAGGGGACGGTTCTCGTGATATCATCTCCGCCCCGAACCTTTCTCATTCAACCTTCACGAAAGACCCCGATTCCCCGCAGCGGGGGGACGGAGCGACCGGAAACAGTCCGGCGAACTGTTTTCAACGGAGGGCGGGCGGCAGCCTTGGACGGTAGCCGCAGCGCGGTAGAGTAAGGGTTCCT
This sequence comes from uncultured Eubacteriales bacterium, assembly GCA_902789365.1. GTDB lineage: Bacteria > Bacillota > Clostridia > Christensenellales > Aristaeellaceae > RUG756. The sequence continues at coordinate 6,950 of CADANQ010000112.1, read as the reverse complement.
TCTCCACGGACCGCGGCTGCCTGCGATCTCGGCGAACCCCTGGGTTACCTGTGTTGGCTGTGCACGCACGGACCTGTGATGGGTAACGGCGGCAGCGTCAGTTTTCTGCTCGGCTCCCCGGGTGGAAAAAGAAAAAGCCACCGGCCGGGCCGGTGGAAAGGGAAGCCCGAGAACCGTTCCCGGGGTGGGATCACGGGCCGGTGTAGCGGAGCGACATCATGGTGATATCGTCGAACTGCGGAGCGCCGCCGACAAAAGCGTCAATATGTTTGCGGACGATGCCGAGCAGCTTTTCCGGGTCGGCATCCGGGTCTTCGTTCAGGGCCTCGAGCATCCGGTCGGTGCCGAAGAGCCTGTTGTCCGCATCGGTGGCCTCGGTGACGCCGTCGGTGTAGACGAAGAGGCTGTCGCCGGGGTTGAGCAGGAACTCATGTTCCCTGAACTTCATGTCTTCCATGATGGCGACGGCGGGAGAGTGGCGGTAGGTGACCAGTTCGTACTTCCCGCCAGCACGGCGGACCGCGGGATGCTCATGCCCGGCGTTGGCGATCATGCACTTGCCGGTGGAGATCTCCAGGATGGCCAGCCAGACGGTGACGAAGAGCTGGGCTTCGTTGTTTTCGCAGAGCTGCTCGTTGACGTATTTCAGAATCTCAGCGGGGCCGCCGCCCATTTGCGCCCTGTTTTTGATGAGGGTTTTCGAAACGACCATGAAAAGGGCGGCGGGAATTCCCTTGCCGGTGACGTCCGCCATGACCAGGCCCATATGGTCGTCGTCGATCAGGAAGAAATCGTAGAAGTCGCCGCCCACTTCCTTGGCGGGGGACATGGTGGCGTAGAGATTGAACTCCCGGTGGCCGGCGAAGTCGCCGAAGTTCCGCGGGAGCATGCTGGCCTGGAGGGTGGTGGCGGCGGAGAGCTCACCGGCAATGCGCTGCTCCTTGGCGGTGACCTCCTTCAGGTCAGCGATGTATTTCTGCAGGGAATCCGTCATGACGTTGAAGGAACTGGCCAGGCTGCCGATCTCATCGTCCGTTTGGATGTCAGTGCGCTGGTCGAAATGGCCGTCGCTGATGCGGCGGACGTCCGACTCCAGCTTCTTCAGGGGCTTCGAAATGCGTCCGGAGACCCGGCCCACGAAGAGAGTGACGAAGATGAGGATGAGGGCGGACAGGGCCAGGCAGGACTGGATGACGGTGAGAATTCCCTGCTGGACCGTCTGAACCACGTTATCGGTATTTTCGTTGATGCTTTCGCGGATGGAGACCGCGGGCTGCAGCACCGAGGAGACCGGAGAGAGGATGCAGAGGGTCCAGTCTGTGGAGGGGATGGTGGCATAGGCGATGTACTTGGCGTCTTCGCCCTCGCCGATGACGGCTATGCCCTCCTTCTTCGCCAGGATCTCATTGCCGGCGATGCGGAGATAGATGTTGCTGTCCGGGTCGAAGATGCTGCCCATGGTCTCGGCATACTGGTCGACGTTCTTTCCGGCGATATAGTTGCCCTTATTGTCGATAAGAGTGGCGAAGCTGGGATCCACGACACCGTCGTTGACCATGGAGGAATTGAGCTCGGACATCAGGATGTCCATGGCGACGCAGCCGTAGAAATTGCCGTTGGCGTCCGTGAAGGGCGCGACGCAGGTGATGGTGAGGCCGCGGCCGTAGCTGTCCTGATAGGTATCGGTGAAGGCATAGCCGTCGGCCGACTTGCCCAGCTGGTACCAGGAGGTCTCGTCGAACCGGTAATACAGCTCGTCGTCCGGGTCGTCCAGGTCGAAGGAATTGGGGTCGTAGGCGAGCATGAGGCCGCCCTCGGTGCCCATGTAGATGGTGGCGATACTCTCATTGTGGGCGACCAGCGGGGCGAAAATTTCCACCATGTTGCCCATGAGTTTGTTCTCGGCCTCGATCTGCTCGTAGGGGACCTTGTCGCTGATGATGCCGCGCTGCATGAACCAGGTGCCGGCGTTGGCGGCATGGGGCTTGTCCACCGGCATGTCCGGGTAGCTTTCCGGATGGGAGAGCAGGGTGTGGGCATAGGATGCGGCGATCTGCACGGCGTCCGAATAGGCGTCCAGCTTGCGGCCGGCGAGGACGGTTTTGTCCCGGGCCTGGTCCGTGATCTTCTGCTCCAGCTGCAGCATGAGGGCTTCCGCGCTTTCCGAGCTGGCGGACTCGCCGAGCTCCTTGGAACTGTCGACTGAGGAAGACCGGATGTAGTGAATCGAGAAGAGGCAGATGGTGGTGGAGAGAATCAGGGTGAGAAGGGCGAAGGTCAGGGTGGTGGACACGACCTTCTTTGAGACGGAGTTTCGTTCGACGGTCCTGCCGTGGACGTCCACGAAGGTGCTGCCGCGCAGGTCCTCATAGCCCAGGCGCGACATGAAATTGTCGTCCACCATGAGAGTGGCGATGACGAAGAGCACCGCGCCGATAATCTGGAAGAAGGTGACCGGTGTGTATTCCATCTTCAGGAGGACGCACATGACCGGGTTGATGAGCAGGGTGATGATGATCTCCGCGGAAAAGATCAGGGAGGCCTTCAGGGCGGAGACGTGCTTCTGGGCGGAGATCTGGATGAGACCGTAGACGGCGCGGATGCACACGCCGATGAACAGGGCGCTGATCCAGAAGTCCGTCTGGGTCGGCAGGACGAGGGGCGTGCCGGTGACGGCATTGCTGATCAGCCAGCCGATGAAGGCGAAGCAGGCCGAGAAGAGCATCTGGGAGAAGGTGAGCTGCGGGGTGTCCTCCCCCTCGCCGAGGATGGAGACGCTGACGACGTAGGCGGCAAAGAAGATATCCGCGATGATCAGGTAGACCACGTCGACGGAGGAGAAAAGCTTGTCCGTGTCCGCGCCGAACATCAGCAGCAAAGCCAGGATCGCGATGACGGTGGCGACGCCGGAGAAGAAGTTGATCTTCCTGCGCAGGAGCAGGAGGATGGGCGTGATGAAGACAAAGTACAGGGAGACGGTGCTGGAGATGATGACGGCGTCCAGGTGGCGGGAGCCCAGGAGGATGAAGAAGTTCATGACGGTGAGCTCGCAGGCCAGGATGACGCCTTTCTTCAGCGTCTTTCCCCGCATCCTGAGAATCCGTTTCAGCTGAAGGACGCCCAGGATGACCATGCCGATCACATTGGTGATGCAGACAAAGGCGAAGGAGGGCACTTCGGCGGGAACATTCCGCAGGAAAACGTACTGGATCGCTGCCAGGAATGTGATGAACAGAAGGCCCAGGGTCGCCCACAACTCCTTGTGCTGTTTCATCGGATCACCTCTCAATCACAATAAATTTCCGGAGCAGGTACTCCGGACAGTAGGACATTTTCACGGTCCGCAGGCCGGGGACGCCCACATCCTCTTCCATGTTGAAGTATTCGCAGCCCCCGGCGCACTGCTTCGCAGACTCCATGCGGAGCACCTTGGCGATGTGGGGGACGGAGCGGTTCCCTTTTTCGACGAGGCCGTCGAAGTATCTGTCGTTGAGCCTGGTCCCGTAGCTGATGCCTTCCACCCGGCCGTCGATTCGCAGGACGATGCCGGTGAGCTTCAGCTCGTCAAAGTGTTCCAGCTGGCGGTCGATCATACGGGATTCGATTTTGAGGGCAGCCATGTCGTGGCTGCCTTCACTCATGGAGAGCCAGCGCTGCTTGAAGTCCAGGATGTCGTCCATGTCCTCCGGGGTGATGGAATGGATGGAGGCGCGGTCCCCGTACAGGTGCCAGAAGGTGTGAACCTCCCGGCGGCGGCGCTGGAGCTGACCCCCGGCGAAGGCGGCGGTGGATTGAGTGCGGCAGATGTATTCGGCCAGGTCACGGTTTTCCGCCGCGAGGAAGCGGTCCGGGAAGGCGGAGGTCAGAAAACCTGCCGCGGATTCCGTAAGGGTATGGAATTTGACTTTTTTGTCGTGGGCGGCGGCGTCATCCAGAATGGTCTGATAAGCGGCCTTCAGGTCCCCGCCGCCGAAGGGAGCCAGGTAGACGCGATATGTATCGTCGCACATGCGGCTGCGGAAGGTATAGAGGAAGCCGCCCCGCTCGCAGACGCTGTCGCCGTATTTCTCCGAAAGGGAATACATGCTGACGGGCGAATGCTGGCAGGAGCCTTCCCCGTAAACAGAAGTATATCGATAAATCCTGTCGTAGTCTGCCAGTCCGACAGGATCAAAGGTCAGGGAATCTTCCGGCATAGGGAGCACCTCAATCTTCTGTATTCAGGATAGTTGCAGGAAAGGGATCCGCTGTGCTTTCACTCAGATGCCGCTGCTTATGTTCTCCTGTTTCCGATGACGATACCGCGGTGATCAGAAATACCCCAAATCAAATCTTCCTTAACAGATATATATTACCCGCAAAACAGCCCCAAAGCAAGGAAAACATGAATAACACAGGGGACGGTTCTCTGTGCTGAACATCTCCGCCCCCATCCTTCTTCATTCAGCCTTCTCGGAAGACCTCGCTTCCACGCGGCGGGGGCACAGATTGCCCGGAAAACAGTCGGTGAATTGTTTTCGGCGGAGAGCGGGCGGCAGCCCCGGACAGCGGCCGAAGCGCGACCGGATCGCGGTCCGTATCAGCCTGTAAGCACAGAGAACTGTCTTCCTGCGATCTCCTCGTCGGGCGGTAACACCGGCGCGCGTATGACAGAAAAGGACCCGGCCAAAGCCTTCCGGCACGGCTGGGTCCTTTTTCACGATATATCATATTTGGCGTACGAGTCCGGACAGGGACAGAAGAGGATGATCACCGATTGTCGACTTTTTCCGGGACCATGTCGTGCCAGCGCATGCGGTCCCAGGCTGCCTGCTCCCAGCGGGTGCCGGGCTTGCCCCAGTTGCAGTAGGGATCGATGGAAAGGCCGCCCCGGGGCAGGAACCTGCCCCAGACCTCGATATATTTGGGCTCAAGGAGCGCGATCAGGTCCTTCATAATCCTGTTGACCACGTCCTCGTGGAAATCGCCGTGGTTGCGGAAGGAGAACATATAGATCTTCAGGGACTTGCTTTCCACCAGCCTCTGGTCCGGCACGTAGGAGATGACGATGTTCGCGTAGTCCGGCTGGCCGGTGATGGGGCAGAGGCTGGTGAACTCCGGACAGTTGAACTTCACAAAATAATCGTTCTCCGGGTGGCGGTTGGAAAATGATTCGAGCACCGAGGGATCGTAGTCCCTCGGGTATTCCGTTTTCGCGCTGCCGAGCTTCGTCAGGTTTTCTTTTTCCCGCATGGTCATTCGGTCCTTTCATTCATCGGAGTGATCTTCCTGGACAGGTACATAAACGGCGTGTCCAGCAGCGCGACCACGGCCTTGAACAGGTAGGTCGTCAGCAGGATGCTCAGGAAAACGCCGTTCGGATATACGCCCCAAAAGGCGATAAAGGTGAAGATGACGGTGTCGATCATCTGGCTCGTCAGGGTGCTCAGGTTGTTGCGCAGCCACAGCTTCGATTTGCCGCTTCCGGTCCGGGACCAGATATAGTGGTAAAGGAACACGTCCAGACGCTGGCTTATGATGAACCCGACGAGGCTGGCGGCCGTGATCCTGGGGACCAGGCCGAATACCGTCTTCAGGCTTTCGTTGATATAGTCGTTCTTATTCGGCGCGAACCACAGTATCAGCTGTGTGCCCAGCAGCCACAGGACCATCACCGAAAAGCTGTAGGCGACCGCTTTGGCGGCGTCCTTTTTGCCGTACTTTTCGGAAAGGATGTCCGTCACCAGGAAGGTGGCGGCGTACAGCACGTTTCCCGCGGTGGTGGCGAAACCGAAGATGTCCACGTTTTTGCACACGGCGATGTTCCCGAGCAGCGTCGCGAAAACAGCGAAGGCATACAGCCCGTTTTTGCCGAAGAGCCTGTACAGGCCCAGGACGCTGCCAAGGTAAACAAGGACCGTGATAATAAAGATCAGTTCATTCGGCATGCGCTTTTTCTCCGTTCGTCTCGTATTCGATGGGGTCCTCCAGGCCGTTTTCACGGAAGGCGCGGATGCGGTCGCGGCAGGTGCCGCAGACGCCGCAGGCCTTTTCGCGCCCCTCGTAGCAGCTCCAGGTCATTTCAAAGGGGACGCCGATCTCCTTTCCCGCCGCGACGACGGCGGATTTCGGCCTGTCGATAAAGGGCGCCTCGATGCGGACCGCGTTTCCGCTGCCGATATAAACGGCGTCGGCGATGGCCCTGTTGAAGGCCGCGGAGGTGTCCGGATAGGCGGCGCCCGCGGCGTCGTCCGCGTGGGCGCCGTAATAAATCACTTCGCAGCCGTGGCTTATGGCGACGGCCGCCGCGGAGGAAAGGAACAGGCCGTTGCGGAAGGGCACATAGGTGGAGACCGGCGCGCCTCTCGATTCGGCCAGCTGGGAGGAATAGTCCGCGTGAGGGATGCCTTCCGCCGCGCCTTCCAGCAGCGCGCACGCGCTGCCACGGAAAATCTCGCCCAGGTCCAGCGTCAGGCGCTTTACGCCGTAGAATTCGGCGATCCTTTGGGACGCTTCCATCTCCTTTTTGTGCTTCTGACCATAGGAAACCGAAAGGGCCAGGACCTCGCCGGCTCCGTAAGCTTTGACCGCGAGCCCGAGACAGACCGTGCTGTCGAGCCCGCCGGAAAACAACACAAGCGCTTTCATACATCCTCCCGAAAACAGCTTTGCGGACCGAAAAAACAAAAAAAGCGGCTTTGCAAAACGCAAAGCCACAACGCGGCGTCCCGCGCGGTGAGTCCCGGTTTTGCTTAACGACAGGAAGGTACAAATGAACTGTCGGCCCGGGAGCGGTCCCGCGCAAAGGGCATTATAGCAGAAAGGAACGCGCCAATCAACGAAAGTTTTTGTCTGTCAGAAAAAACTTTCGAAGTAACTGTTCAGTCGTGTGTGAAGGAGAACAAACGTATGGCAGCAGCGGGGAGGTATCGGAGGGATCTCCCTCCGATTATGATCCGCTTCAGCGGCAT
>CADANQ010000111.1 GCA_902789365.1 uncultured Eubacteriales bacterium | reverse complement strand
TATGATCCGCTTCAGCGGCATGTAACGGCCTATCGGGTACACGGTCCCGATGCCGCTCCGGCGAGGAGTGAAGCGGAACGACACCCCGAACCGTTCCCGAAGGATCGGTGAGGGGTTCGTACCAGGCCGGCGGTGCCACTTGGACGCAGGAAACCGGCGCCGCCGGCGAGGCTCAGGACTCGGGGAAGGGGCTTCCCTTCCCCGGACTCTCGCCCGGGGGGCTCGTGGGGGGTACGGGTACCCCCCACGGTATCTGTTCTGTCCGTAGGACTGAACAGATACGTCAAATACTTTTATTCGTGGGTCCTCATATTTCTTTTTCTCTTATCCCGCCCGAAGCCATCCAAAGCTTCGGCGCAATAAAGCGCGGTCCGGTGTGTTTAAGCGGGATTGCTTCCGTCGACCGTCGGCCATTCGTCCGCGGGGATCTCCCTTGATTCGTGAAGGATGGCAAAGTTTTCTTTTTTGGGCAGGACAAAGCTTGCGATGCTTCCGTTTTCACGGCTGACCGCGATACCGGCATTCCCGACTTTTCTTACTCCGGGGATTCCGGTATAGATAATATACATCCGCGCATGTTCCCGAATGGTCAGTATCTGGGTGGATTTTCCTTTTTCCCTGCAGTACTTCAGCGCAAGCTCCACAGCGGTTTTCAGATCGATCATGTTATTTTGCCTCCTTACAGCATTCAAGAATCTTTTCGGACGGTTTCAGATTGTCTATCCTGCAGAACCGGGTCGAACCGGGTTCGATTTCATCAAAGTAATCGGAGCATTCGGTGTCGCCGGTCTGAGGATCGACAAACCGTATTTCACCATTCTCTTTTTCAGCGATGAACGTATGACCGCCCTCGCCGTTTTCCCACATAACCACAATCTGCGCCCTTGCGCCGTCCTCCCACTGGGACATTTCATCAATGATCGTATTCCTGTCGTCATCCGGACAATCGATCACCTCAGGATTTTCCCATACGTCAAAGGGACTTATGGCCAGCGAATCCATATCATCCACGCAGGGCTGCGCCGAAACATCATAGCCTCTTCGGCGCATTTCATAGGTCGGCACGCAGCGCTGGCAGTTCACCTGCCATTCCTCGCCCTCATCATAATTGGGATTCGTATCCGAAAGCGCTTCTTCCAAAGAAGAAATATCCCCGGCCTTCGGCCAACCGCCGATTTCGGCATATTCATCCGCGGAGTCCCTGTTTCCCGACATATCGGACGAGGCGGCGTCCGCCGCCCGGCCGTCAGGGTACGTATCTTCCGGAATCTCCGGCGCCGTTTCCGTCCCGATCCCCATCTCGCGGGCAGTGTCCTCCGGGATCTCCGGCGCCTCCGCGTCCGGTTTGATCTCAGCGCCGGAAACGGTATCTTCCGGGATCTCCGGCGCTTCCATGTTCTCTCCGGCCCCGGCGTCGGATACGGTATCTTCCGGGATCTCCGGAATTTCAACGGTTTCAGCGCCGCGTTCCCCCGTGTCTTCGGCGATTTCCGGGACTTCAGATGTTTCAGCGCCGTATTCCGATCTGTCTTCCGGGATATCATCCGGAATATCACTGAAATCGGTGTACCGCTCCGGCGCGCCGACATCCGGGGCCTGAAACTCCGCCTGCTGGTCAGTGTATTCGTAGCGCATGATGGCTCCTTATTTGCCGACGGATTTCTCGATCTGGATCTCCTGCACGGGGATCTGGGTTTCATATCGTATCCTGCGCCATAAATGAACCTTTACGCAGGCGAGAAGCTCCGGGGTGAAAGGTTCGTCGTTCAGTTCATCCCGGACCGCCTTGCTGATATAGGAGAACAGTTTGGTCACCGGAGCGAACGTCTTGTCCTGAGGCGTGAAATTGTGCACAAACAGCCTGCGGGCTACTTCCTTTGCCAGGATGCGGCGGTTATAATCGCAGGACTCTTTGCACGCTTTGCAGTATTCGCACTGCGGATATGGCCGAAGCTTATCCTTTCTTGAATTCCAGTAGGTGGACAGCCCGGCGATCGACGCGTCATCCAGCGATATGCTGATATTGTTTTCAAGACGGTAATCCGGTGTGATAACCTCTTCCGGTTCGTCCAGTTTGTTAAAGAACAGAAACGCCTCGCCGGGCTTCAGCTTGCCCATGCGGTTGATCTGCACGTCGCTCATGTTCGTGCTGTTGCCGATTATCTGTTTATCCTCGTTTTCCACCAGACGGAAGACCATCTTCATATCCGTCAGCGCAACCACGTCCGTGCCGACTTTTCTCGGCGACTGATCCGCGATCAGGATGCCCACGCCATAGGAGCGGATTTCAGCGAGCATGCGCTTAACCAGTCCCTGGGCGATGGCCGCGGGATTGGCTTCGCCCGTGCCGCTGTTTGTCCCGGCGTCCAGCAGCACATGCGCCTCTTCCAGAAGAATCACATTCTTCAGACCGCCTTCACCCACATAGTTCGCGTTTACATACCCAAGGATGGACAGCAGCAGCAGCGCAATGATCAGGGCTTTCTGATCGCTGTTTTCTATGGCCGCCAGTTCGATAACCGTCGGTTTCCGGAGAATATCCTCGATCGGAACAGAGTAATAATTGTCAAACAGATTGGAAAGGCCCTTCAGACGGACTACACCGGCCCGTCCGATGTTTTTCGCGTCCCCGGTATATCCGATCTCGTCGAACGTTTTCTGGAAACAGCGGATAAAATCGGCAATATTGAAGATTCTTCCCTTGTCGCTTACGGTGTATGTGTCAAGCCAGCGGAAATCGGAATAGCAGTTGTTGATGGCGTCCTCAAAGATCTTGTCAAGGGGAGTGGTCATCGAAACCCCGGCAGCGAAAGCCGTCTTCAGCGTGGATTTGTAGGTCTCAAGCTTGACGTTCCGGGGAGGAACGAAGGGATTATAGACAAAAGGCGATATGAAATTCTTTCCCGGCGTGAACACCTGCAGATCGGGAATACTCTGGATCAGGGCCCGATATTCATTTTTTGCGGGTTCGATTACCAGAAACGGGATATGATGGTCCTTCCACAGGCGGTCAAGCAGACTGACCGAGAAGGTTGTCTTACCGGAACCGGGCGTGCCGACAATCAGCATATGCTTGGCCAGGTCCTTCAGGGAGATGCCGATGGTATCGCCGCGCGCTGAGGAGCGAAGCTTTCCGATGTTGATGTCGCCGCTGTTGATGATGTTTGCGGTATACGTGCGTCCGCCCTTGGCCGACTCGTTCACACGGTATCCCGCCCGGATTTTGTCGCTTCCGATGGGCAGGCGGAAGAAAAGGGACGCCTCTTCCGCGGTCACCAGATAAGGCAGGCGGTACAGGTCCGGCGGGAACCGGTTCCCCTGCCATACCAGCGCGTCCCTGTCCCTGTTGATCAGTATTTCATTGACGGACCAGGGCAGCCAGTAAAGATTACTGTCCTTGCCGACATCGGCGGATGAAAGATGGACGAATTTCAGGTTGGCGCTTTCTTCTTCCCTGCCGCCGGATACTTCGCCGAAAAGCCGGTTTGACAGCGTGACGGCGGCGCTCTCGCTGCCGTATACAAGAAGATTGTAGAGGAACAGGGGCATCTTCTTGTTGTCCGCGTAATAATGATATACCTCCGCATGATGCGCGGCCAGGGTGAAACTGATGTTGCCGACGCCCTGGTTCATGATGCCCTTGTTCAGGGTGTCAAGGATCTGCGTGGTATTGTCGATCTGCAGCGCTTCTCCCGCGCTCAGAAAAGACGGGATCAGCTGAACGGAAACGGCGGTATCCGGAAAGTCCGTCAGGGCGGAAGCGATCCTGCTGAGGTCCTTCCCCTGCAGCGGAAAACGGTCAAATGAATAGCAGTACGGCATCAGCTGATTCTGCAGATTGGCAATGGTCTCATTCTTGACAATCGCCCGGATGCTCCGGTCCTGAATCGCCTTCATCACCGTCGTCAGGTCCTGGAGCTTCAGGTCCGCAAAATCGTATTTCAGCAGCGACAGCGTCGCGCAGCACTGCTTCAGGATCATTCCCGTCATCTCGGCCGCGATGGCTTCCGTGGCCGAAATCGTCCTGACAACCAGAAACAGCCGGACCGACGCGTTAAACGGCTGATTCCTGGCCGGCTCGGTTTTCCAAAGAAACTCCACGGATAATTCGGATCCTTTTCCCGCACGGTTCTGGTCATAATAAACCTGATAGACTTCCTTAAGAAGATTGCCGAATTCCACCTGATAGGAGGCGACGACCTCATCATAAGGCCTGCTGTCGTTCAGAATATCAATATGCGGAATCGAGAGAATCTCCACCGCGTCGATTGCGTTGATCTCGCCGTTGGCAAGGCGTGTGCAGGAAACGGGCATGTTATCCTCCTATAAACAGTAAAAGCAATCATGGATTTAGCATGACTGCTTTTACTGGAAATAATATCAGCCGATTACTTGGGATCAGATGGAGCTGTAAATGCCCTTCAGGCGGCGGCCGCTGCTCATGAAGCGCTGCCTTGCCTCTTCGGGTTCACGGTTGAAAGCATCGATCCGGGCCTGGATCGCTTTCCGGTCGGCCGCCGGCTTCCTTCCAAGGAAGAACTTCAGGCCGAACAGCACGACAGCGCCGATAATGAGGGACACCAGGAAATTGTGAGTCAAGACCAGCAGGAGAATAAAGAGGCCGATGCCGGCAACATAGGACAGCCAGGAAATATCCTTTACGGCGTTCAGTTCGTCCTGGAGCGCCTTGGCCTTGGTGACGCGGCTTGTATCGTTCGGCAGATCCTCATAATAGAACGCGCGGCCGTCGCCGGTCACATACATATAATATTCCTTGCCCTTGTAACGGTATGTGATCTGGTAAATGCCGAGGAATACGCGGTGAGTTTCATCCCTGCTGACCATGCAGCCGCCGGGAGTGAAATTCCTGTAAATGCTGTTCTGCAGGGACTGAAGGGCCTTCTGCTGAAGCAGCTTTTCCATGGTCGGACGGACATACTGGTTGAACGCGGTGGTCTGAGGCATATCGGGGTTGCAGGTATAGACATCCTCCGGGAAAGACAGGTCCTCGACGTCAACAAGGGCTCCGGTGTCATGATTGTGATACAGGGCCGTTACCACATTGGACATTTCCTTGCTGCCCGAAACAAACAGGGGCTTGCTGTCAAAGGCCTGACCGTTGGTGGTGGTATACTCTATTTCCTTCTTCTCGGTCACGGTAATCCTGTCGGAAGAAACCGAGGTATGTTCACGCGTGCGCTCATTGCCGACATCCACGGTATACCCCATGTTTCCGGTTACTTCAAAACAGTAGCCGGGGACGCAGACGTGGCTCTCCGAAAGAACCTCGACCTCGTCAAACACGTCCAGAGGCATATTTGTACTGGAGGCAAGGGCCTGCACGAGAATCTGATGAAGATGCGCGGGATCCGCGGTAAGCGGGACGCCGCTGTTGATATCCTGCTTTTTGCGGATTTCATCGTTCTTTACGATGTTTTCGATCCTGTTCTGCGTGCCGCAGGCATTGCAGACCACGACGCTGCTTGTCGGATTTGCTCCGATCTGAAGCGCTGCGCCGCAGCTTTTGCAGCGGTAAACCATCAACTTGCTTTCTGACATACAAAAGCACCCTTTCTTTTATTTCTTTCTTTCTGCCAACCAGGATTCCTGATTACTATACAGGATATGTATATTTTTTTCAACACATCCCTGCTTATAATAATCAAATTTTATATTTTCTTAACACTTTTTACGGCTTTTCCACTGCCTCAAAATATCATCCGTTATTATTCATCATATCGGTCCTGCTGAAAACTTCGTTCCCGGACAGGGGATGCGGCCCGCTGTCCTTATCCGGATCCTTCGCCGAACCCGGGCGCGGGGGCAAAGTTTCCGCGGCGTTCCGCCCCGGCCGCGGAAGCACAGAATCCCTTTGCCCCGCGATTGACACGGCTGCCGGAACGTCTGTATAATTCCCCTGAACGATCGGAGGACCGGATATGAGCAGTTTGAACGGGCTTTTTTCCTGCCTCCCGCAGTCCCCGGACTTTGCCTGGGACTGGGCGGGGCTGAACGTTTTCCCGCCGCTTGCGCGTCTTTTTGACCGCATGTCGCAAACCCCTCAGGATCCCGTGTGGCACGCCGAGGGGGACGTGATGATCCATACCCGCAGGGTGTGCGAAGCCCTTGCGGGCATGGACGCCTTCCGCCTTATGGAGGAGCGCCCGCGGCAGGCGCTGGCCCTGGCGGCGCTGCTTCACGACATCGGAAAGATCACCTGCACCGCAATGCGGGACGGGAGGTGGGCCGCCCCCCATCACGGCCCCGCGGGCGCGCGGATGGCGCGGACAATGCTGTGGCAGGATTTCGGGATGTGCGGAAGCAAAGATAAGCAGCGCTTCCGGGAGGCGGTGTGCCTGCTGATCAGGTACCACACGGCGCCGCTGCACCTGTGCGAGGACAAGGACGGCCCCCTCCGGACGCTGAAGATGGCCGCGGACGGGGAGCTTGCGCCGGACTTCACCCTGCGCTCCCTGTGCCTGCTGGCGGAGGCGGACGCCCAGGGCCGCGACGCCCCGGACGTCCCGGAGCTGATTGAAAATGTCGAGCTTGGCCGGGAAACGGCCCGGGAGGAGGGCTGTCTGGACGGCCCCTATCCCTTCGCCTCGGCGCATACCCGCCGGGCGCTGTTTTCCGGCGTCAAAGTGTGGAAGGATCAGCGGCTGTACGACGACACCTGGGGCGAGGTTATACTGATGTGCGGCCTTCCGGGAACCGGCAAGGACCGCTGGATCCGCGACAACTTTCCGTCCCTTCCCACCGTCAGCCTTGACGATATCCGCGGGGAGATGGGCATCGGCCCGGGGGACGGCCAGGGCCGGGCGGTACAGGCGGCAAAGGAAAGGGCGAAGGCTTTTCTCAGGCAAAAGCAGCCCTTTGTATGGAACGCCACCTCGCTCACAGAAAAACGCGCCGGGCAGACGGACCTTTTTGAAAGCTATCACGCCCGGGTCAGGATCGTGTATCTCGAAACGGAGTGGCGCGAAAACCTGCGCCGCAACGCGGAAAGGCCCGACCGGGTGCCGGAGAACGTGATCCAAAGGATGCTTGAAAGCCTGGAGCCCCCGGAAACGCGGGAGGCGCAGACCGTGGAATGGATCTGTACCTGAACCGGTTTCGGAAAGCCCGGACGATCGGAGGCGGAACACCTCCTTTTTTTAGCGAATGACCGTTTCGTAATGCAGCGCGACGGACGCGCCGCGGGGGAATACGGGCACGATTCCGAAAGGACGAGTACAGCGCAAAAAACCCGGAAGCAAAAAACGTCGTAACTGTCGTGTGTGAAGGAGAACAAACGTATGGCAGCAGCGGGGAGGTATCGGAGGGATCTCCCTCCGATTATGATCCGTTTCAGCGGCATGTAACGGCTGAT
>CADANQ010000110.1 GCA_902789365.1 uncultured Eubacteriales bacterium | reverse complement strand
TGGGGACCCGGGGAAGGGGTTTCCCTTCCCCGGACTCCGTTCTTCGCCCGGGGGGCTCGCGGGGGGTACGGGTACCACCCGCGGTATCTGTTCTGTCCGCAGGACTGAACAGATACAATATTTTTTTCGATGCCGCGCGTTCTTTCACGTCACGGGAATCATTGAACCCGCGGCCCTTCATGTGGTAAAATCCAGATATCCTTTTATCGGATCATTCTCGGGCACTTCAGGCCCGAACCCGCCGGGAATAAACAGGAGGTGCGCGCCGTGCCGGAAACGTCTCTGCAGATCCGGGGCCTCAACGTCAAATGGGATATGATCGATCGCGACAGCTACTTACGGGATATCGACGCCATAAGCTCCCTGGACTCCCTGGATTTTCACACTCCCGTTACGTTTTTCGTCGGTGAGAACGGCAGCGGCAAATCCACCCTTCTTGAAGCCATCGCGGTGGCCGCCGGCTTCAATCCCGAGGGCGGCACGAAAAACTACCGTTTTTCCACCCGGGATTCCCATTCGGAATTGTGCGGCGCCCTGCGCCTGATCCGCGGAACGTCCCGGACCCGATGGGGTTATTTTCTTCGGGCCGAGAGCTTTTACAACGTGGCCACCGCCGAGGAGGAATACGCCCGCATGGGCGGCGCGCCTCATCGCTACCACGCGAGGTCCCACGGGGAAAGTTTTCTGGCCATCGCCCAGGACAATTTCAGAGGCGGCGGGCTGTATCTTCTGGACGAACCCGAGGCCGCTCTCTCCCCCAGGCGGCAGCTGACATTGATGCTTGAGATTGTCCGCTGCGCAAAGGAACACGCCCAGTTCATCATCGTCACCCACTCCCCCATCCTCCTGGCCATTCCCGGAGCGGAGATTCTGTCCTTTGACTCCGGGCCGCTCCGCCCGATCGATTATGAGGAAACCGACAGCTTCATCGTCACCGAAATGTTCATACGGGACCGAAAGCTTGTGCTGAAGCGCCTGCTGGAAGACGAATGACGATGAACGGACATTCAAAACGCCGGCCACCCATACGGATGACCGGCGTCTTTTTTATTTTCCTATTCTTTGGCAAAGCCTTTTCCCCCGGCCGGGATGAAATCCCCGTCCAGAAAGGCAACGGTTCCTGTTCCGCTTACACCGGCATGGTGCCGTTTGCCTTGTTGAAGGTGGTAGGATCGGCTTTCATCTGCTGGGCCTGGCGCCACTCAAAGTACTTGCCGGCCACCTGGGGGAACAGCGCGTAGGACAGCACGTCCTCGTCCTGCTGGATCCACTTGGCCGCTTCGGCGCGGTATTTTTCCAGTTCGGGCTCGATATCGTCCGCGGGCCGATGGGTGATGACTTTTTCATCGCCGATGCACTTTTTGCGCACTTCCTCGTTCACGGGAGCGGGCAGGCGGCCGTATTCGCCCTTCAGCAGGCCCTTGCTCTCCTTGGTCACCATCTTATAGCGCTCGCCGCCCAGCACGTTCATCACGGCCTGGGTACCGACGATCTGGCTGGTGGGGGTCACCAGGGGCGGATAGCCGAAATCCTTGCGGACCCGCGGCACTTCCTCAAGCACCTGGTAGTACTTATCCATGGCGTTGGCCTGTTTCAGCTGACCGATCAGGTTGCTGAGCATGCCGCCGGGCACCTGGTACTGAAGGGCCTTGGCGTTGACGGACAGCACCTTGTCCGGGTCGCGCCAGCCGTCCTTGGTCAGGCGCTCGGCCACGCCGCGGAAGTGCTCCGCGATCTTCGCGAGCAGCTCCTCGTTCAGGCCGGTATCGTATTCCGTGCCCTTGAGGACCGCCACGATGGATTCGGTGGCGGGCTGGCTGGTGCCGCCGCCCAGGGGGGACAGCGCGGTATCCACCACGTCCACGCCCGCCTCAATGGCCTTCAGGACGGTCATGGCGCCGGTGCCGGCGGTGTTGTGGGTGTGAAGAACGATGGGAAGCCTGGTGTTGGCTTTCAGCTTTTTGACCAGGGAATACGCGTTGTAGGGCAGAAGAAGGCCCGCCATGTCCTTGATGCAGATCAGGTCCGCGCCCATGGATTCGATCCCCTTGGCCAGTTTCACGAAGTATTCCTCCGTGTGCACCGGGGAGGTGGTGTAGCTCATGGCCACCTCGGCCTTGCCGCCGTAAGCCTTGGTGGCCTTGACCGCGGTCTCCATGTTCCTCAGGTCGTTCAGAGCGTCAAAGGTACGGATGATGTTGATGCCGTTTTCAATGGATTTCTTGACGAAATAATCCACCACGTCGTCGGCATAGTGCTTATAGCCCAGAATGTTCTGACCGCGCAGAAGCATCTGCAGATCGGTATGGGGCAAGGCCTTGCGCAGGATGCGCAGCCTCTCCCAGGGGTCCTCGTTCAGGAACCGCAGGCAGCTGTCGAAGGTCGCTCCGCCCCAGCACTCCAGGGAGAAGTAGCCCACCTTATCCAGCTGTTCGCAGGCGGGGAGCATCTCGTCCAGGCGCATGCGGGTGGCCGCCTGACTCTGGTGCGCGTCCCTGAGGATGGTATCGGTGATTTGTACCCTGTGTTTATTTTCAGCCATAACAGTTATTCCTCCTCAAAATCAGCCGAACATGCTCAGCAGCACGCCGGCCGCAATGGCGGAACCGATCACGCCGGCCACATTGGGACCCATGGCGTGCATCAGAAGGAAGTTGCCGGGGTTGGCTTTCTTGCCTTCCTCGTTGGATACGCGGGCCGCCATCGGAACGGCGGACACGCCGGCCGAGCCGATCAGGGGGTTGATGGTGCCGCCGGACAGCTTGTTCATCAGCTTGGCCAGCAGCACGCCGCCTGCGGTGCCGAAGCCGAAGGCCACAATGCCCATGGCGATGATCTCGAGGGTCCTCGCATTGATAAAGGTCGCCGCGGTGGCGGTGGCGCCCACGGTCACGCCCAGGAAAATGGTCACGATGTTCATCAGCTCGTTGCTGGCGGTCTTCACCAGCCGGTCAGCCACGCCGCTCTCTTTCAACAGGTTGCCCAGCATCAGGCAGCCCACCAGGGAGGTGGCGGAAGGCAGCAGTGCCGCGACCAAAACGGTAACCACGATCGGAAACAGGATCTTTTCGGTCCTGGAAACCGGGCGAAGCTGCTTCATCACGATTTCCCGTTCCTTTTTGGTGGTCAGGGCCCGCATAATCGGGGGCTGGATCACGGGAACCAGCGCCATGTAGCTGTAGGCGGCCACCGCGATGGGGCCCAGGAGCTCAGGCGCCAGCTTGCCCGTCAGCCAGATGGCCGTGGGACCGTCCGCGCCGCCGATGATGCCGATGGCGCCGGACTGGGCGCTGGTAAATCCGAATACCGTTCTGGCGCATAAGAACGTCAGGAAAATGCCCAGCTGCGCCGCGGCGCCCAGCAGCAGGGATTTGGGGTTGGCGATCAGGGGACCGAAGTCCGT
Organism: uncultured Eubacteriales bacterium; assembly: GCA_902789365.1. Classification (GTDB taxonomy): domain Bacteria; phylum Bacillota; class Clostridia; order Christensenellales; family Aristaeellaceae; genus RUG756. The sequence continues at coordinate 4,304 of CADANQ010000110.1, read as the reverse complement.
CATGGCGCCGACGCCGATGAAGATCAAGCAGGGATAAATGCCCAGCTTGACGCCCAGGTACAGGTAGTCAAGCAGTCCGGGGCTGATGGTCTTGACCGTCGTGCCCTCGGCGAGGACGGCGCCCCAGAGATTGCAGGCCTGGTTCGCGTTCGCGGAAACAGCCTGGAGGAAATTGCCTTCGCCGGAGAGAATCACCTTTGTGACATCCGCCAGGGTGGTCAGCACGCCGTTTTTGTCGATGACCAGCGCGCCGGTTTCCGTCAGGTACGCGCCGGTCTGGAACGCGGTGGTGATATGACCGATCACATCGCCGTGAGCGAGGATCACGACCTCCGTGCCATCCCGCAGGATGTTTTCGCCGTCGTAGATTATATAGCCGGCCTCGTTGACGATATACTGTCCCAGGTGCTTCAGCTCGTTGGAATCCACGATGATGGCGTTGTTGAACAGCCCCCAGTTGGCGTGTCCGCCGGCGAACAGTTCCTCATGGAAGACCTCGCCGCCCAGCAGGTTGGTCAGCAGCATGCCGAAAGCGATGGGCAGCAGCAGCAGGGGCTCGAATTTTTTCTTGATTGCCAGGTACAGCAGGAAAAAGGCCACCGCGACCATGATCAGATTCGAGGGGCTTGTCACCGCCTGCACGAATCCCGATTCTGCCGCAAGGCTTTTCAGCGTATCAAAGAAGTTAACGTTTTCCACGTTTTTTCTCCTTTCGCGGGGATTCGGGATACGGTCAGTTGAGAACCACAAGCACGGCGCCGCTGTCCACGGTGGCGCCCTTGGTCACCGTAACCTGGGCCACGGTTCCGTCCTTGGGGGCGTTGATTTCGTTTTCCATCTTCATCGCTTCCAGGATCAGCAGGACGTCGCCCTTCTTCACCTGCTGGCCCACGGCCACCTTCACGTCCAGCACGTTGCCGGGCATGGGCGCCTTCACCTGTTCGCCGCCGGCGACCGGCGCCGCGGCCTTGGGAGCGGCGGCCTTGGGGGCCGCTTTGGGAGCGGCGGCGGGAGCAGCCTTGGGGGCGGCAGCGGGATTAGCGTTCTGGGACACCTCTTCCACTTCCACGTCGTAAGAAACACCGTTCACGGTAATATTGAACCTGCGCATATCATAGCCTTCCTTTCAGATGGATTGTTTGTTATATCGGGCGCTTTGCGGCGCGCGCCGCGGGACGCCGGATCTTCAGAAACGGTTCTGAGCCTGTTCTTCCCTGCCGGCGCGCTGCCAGGCGGGGCTGTTCTGAATGCGGCGGACCCTGCGCACCACAAAGCCGGTGTTTTCATCCTGCCATACGCAGGCGATGGCCGCGGTGATGGCCGCTATCACATTTCCGTCGTCCTCGTCCTCATCGGTCTCTTCCGGGGCCTTGGCCGGCGCCGGGACCGGCGCCGCCGGGACGGGAGGTGCGATCTCGGCTTTCTTTTTGCCTGTCCTGCGGGTAAACATGGTCATCACGTAAATCATGCCGATCAGGATGATCAGCCCGATGAACACCACCGTGATGCCCACGGCCGCGGTGGACAGACCGATCTGCAAACTGCTCATACCGGCCTCCTTACAGCGGCAGATTGCCGTGCTTCCTGGGCAGGTTGACGTCCCTCTTGGAAGCCAGGAATTCCATGGCGGCAATCAGCGCTTTCCTTGTTTCGGCGGGATCGATGACGTTGTCCGCCAGGCCCTCCTCAGCGGCCCTGCGGGCGCTGACGGAGCGGCGGTATTCGTCCTCCAGGGCTTTGCGGTCCTCTCCCGCGGTCAGCCTCTCGTCCTCAAAGGCCGCCGCCGCCACTTCGGGTGTCACCGGGGCGATCACGGCGCTCTCCCATGCATACACCACGTCGGCGATCGCCTTGCCGCCCATCGCCACATACGCGGCGCCGATGGCGCTGCCCGTAATGACGCACAGCTTGGGGCAGGTGGCCTCGGCATAAGCGTACAGCATCTGCGCGCCCGCGCGCATCAGCCAGCTCTGGGCCTTGATTTCCGGCACCTCCAGGCCGTCGGTGTTCACCAGGGTGATGACCGGCAGCGAGAAGCAGTCGCACATGCGGACGAACCGGGCGACTTTGGCGCAGGAAGCGGCGTCCAGCCTGCCGTTTTCTGCGGCATGGTCCGTAGCGATCAGACCCGCGCTGTTCCCGCCCACGCTGCACAGCCAGGTGTGCGCGCGCGCGCCGTATTCCGCGTTCAGCTCAATAAGCGTTCCGCCGTCGGCAATCTGGGCCGCCAGGTCCTTCACGTTGTCGGCGTCGCAGTCGGAAAGGAGGCGGTTGAGGTCGTCCCCGTCGGACAAGGGGGCGTCCTCCGCGTTGCAGCCGGGCAGGATGTCCAGAATCCTCGCGGTCAGCTCCATGGCTTCCTCCGCGGACGCCGCGCAAAGGGACACCGCGCCCTGCGCGGCCATCGTCCCGGCGCCGAACAGCGCTTCCTCATTCAGGGTGACGCCTTTGCGGCTGTTCATCACCGCAGCGGGATGGAGCGCCACCAGGCCGCCCTTTACCTGAATGGATACGTCGCTGACCTGGGTGAACATCGCGGCCACACCGCGGCATTCCCCAATGACCACGGTAATCATCGGGCAAACGCCGGAAAGGCGGGTCATTTTCGCGAAGATCTCCGCGTAGTGGGGCAGCGCGGAGGCGCCTTCGGTCACCTTGACACCGGCCGAATCGATCATGGCAACCACCGGCCCGCCGTTCATCCGGGCCATTTCAAGCAGCTTCACGATCTTGCGGCACTGGGAGGCGGTCATGGCCCCGCCGTTTGACGCGTGATCCTGCGCAAAACAATAGACCGGACGGCCGTGGACGGTGCCGAACCCGGCGGCGCAGTTCGCGTCCGTGCGCAGGGTGTCGATTTCCATGAAACTGCCGGCGTCAAAGAGCGAAGCAATCTTTTCCCTGGCAGCGCCTGCTTTGGCGGCTTCGACCGCCTCCAGCAAGGTCTTATCTTCCGTTTTTCCCATCAATGGAACCCCCATTCATTATTATAGCGCACCGGGCAGCAGGGGATATTTTTGCAGGACCTGCAAAACCCTTGTAACCCAACTTCCCTTATACGACAGTTTTTCCTTTTTTCCTGCAGCAATTTTTGTTTTTTTTATTCTCTTTTTTTGCTGTTTTTTTGTCTTTCCGCTCTTTTTTTGCGGTGTGTCGTCTCATCACTTGCGGCGGCCCGTCCATAAGCGTATACTTTTATCAGAAGCCGATTTTTGATTACGGGAGGAACATGCTATGAAGATCGCGATTGCCTGCGACCCCGCCGGAAAGGTCCTTGCCGAAGCCATGAAGGACGTCTGCGCCGAACTCGGGCATGAAGCCGTGTACCTTGGCATCAACGACGGCGACGCCTGCCGTGATTACCCGGTGTACGGCGTCCGCGCGGCGCGGGCCGTTGCGGAAGGGAAATGCGATATGGGCATCATTCTTTGCGGCACGGGAGTCGGTATTTCCATGGCCGCCAACAAGGTGCCCGGGATCAGGTGCTGCTGCTGCTCTGACGTTTACTCCGCCAAGCTTTCAAGAGAGCATAACGACGCCAATATCCTGTCCATGGGGGGCCGCGTCTTAGCTCCCGAAGCTGCCGCGCTCATCGCCCGCACCTTCCTTGAAACGCCTTTCTCCGGCGTTGACCGTCATGCCGCCCGCATCCGTATGCTGTCCGATATCGAACAGGGCAGGGATATCGAATAACCTTCTCACCTTGCCGCAGGCCGCCGGAAGGCGGTCTTTTTATGCGCAAAAAACCCTGTCCCGCAAAGGACAGGGCGTAAAGGAGACCATTTTCCCCGCCCAGAGAATCGGGTCCGGAAAAGCCGGTCCGCCTCACATTGCTCGATCTTCGCTGAACACGAGAAACAATACCCCTGGGGCTGTTGCACAAGTAATAGCATGTGCAAGAACAAAACGGAGCATTCACCATGTGATCCGCCCTTATCAAGTAGACACAGGAAAAACCAAAGAACCCTTACTGCAGGCCGTTGCGGTATGTGACCCATTCGGGGGAGTTCTTTCACTAATCACAACTTTCCGGATTTTTAGGTAACAAGTGCATTGAGTGTCACAGTTAGAGGTGTATTAAGCTTCTTAAAGAGCTTCTGCTGGCGCGGGATGCAATTGGTAACACACCACGAACCATAACGCTTGTCAGCTTTTACCATGCGGGCCTGGAGCAGGCAATCCTGCACAGAGAAACCCTGCACAGTCCTGGAAGCCTCTTCGAATTCATGATGGATCAGGGCTTCAACCAGCATAAGAAAAGCGAGGCCTTGAGTCTTGTAGTAATCCTGCTGACCAAGGGATCT
>CADANQ010000109.1 GCA_902789365.1 uncultured Eubacteriales bacterium | reverse complement strand
AAACGTGCTGCCTCGTGCCAGTAACTGAACCGCCGCTTGCGGGACCGCATGAGCGGTGGTGTGGGAGGACGGGGGTTAGCCACCCCCTCCTACCCGATTCGGAACGCGGGCAGCCGTCCGCCATGAGGGCGCCAAAGATCGTGGGTCCAGAGAGGTCACCTCCCTGGTTCGGGGGCCCGGGGGCTGAAGAAGCCCCCGGCGTCTCTTTCCCAAACCCCTGTCAGTTGCGGCGTTTTTCCGTGTCCCGGACGAATTCCCCGACGACGCGGGCGTAGGCGTCGAAATCCGTCAGCACGGAGGCGGCGTGCCCGGCGCCGGGAATCAGCGCCATACGGCTGCCCGGTACGGCCCGGCACATCCTGCGGCTGTGCTCCGGGGATATGAAGGTGTCGTCTTCCCCGTGAATGAACAGCATGGGAACCCGGACCTCGGGGCCAAGGGCATCCAGCGGGCGCATCTCCTCGAAGGAAACGCCGTGGAACAGCCAGGTGATGAGGGATGCCGCGTGGACGAAAAAAGCGGGAAGATGCATGGCCTTGAGGCCGTTTTCGAATATCGGCATGATGTCGCAGAAGCCGCAGTCGCACACGGCGAAGGCCGCGTCGGGGCGGTATTTCATTACCGCGGCGACGGTGGCCGCCCCCAGGGACTCGCCGTGAAGGCCGACGACGGGGGTGCGTTCGCGGACAAAGCGGATGATGGCGTCCAGGTCGGCGCTCTCCCGGACGGAGTAGGTGCACGCCTCCCGGGGGTTGTCCCCGTGGCCGCGCAGGTCGTAGACCAGACAGTCGTAGCCCAGGTCCAGGTAGACTTTGGCGTATTTCAGGGCGCCGATATGGGTGTCGGTATACCCGTGGGTGATAATGACGCAGCCCTTCGCGGGTTTTCCGCAGCGCAGAAAATAGCCCGGCAGGGCGCTTTGGTCCGCGCCGGGCAGGGTTACCGGCTCCAGGGCGGCGATGTCCGGCAGGAAGGGCACGTGTTCATTTGCCCAGGCCACGGATTCCGGTACCGTCTGCCTGCGGCCGTACAGGGCGTGGCGGCACAGGGCGGCCCCGAAAAGAATGAACAGGAAAAGAGCGGCGGAAAGGAACCAGAGCATTTGATCAGCCTCCAGAAATGCAATAAATGGCGGGCGGTAATCCCGAAAACCTGTTTATTATACCCGGACGCCGGCGAAAGCGTCAATAAATGAACCGAATGCAGGTATAAATAACAGTGATATGTATAATAAATATGACATAATGAACTTCCGTTGCTTTTTTTTCGGCGCTGTGATATGATATGGCCAAAGAAAGGCAGGTACGGACAATGAAGATCATGAGATCGGCCGAGGATTACCTTGAGGCCATGCTGATGATGCAGGAGCAGCACGGTTACATCCGCTCCATCGATATCGCGGGTGAACTGAACGTGACCAAGCCCTCGGTTAGCTACGCCACCAAGCGCCTGGCCGAGAACGGTTTCATCAACAAAGCCCAGGACGGGGCCATTACCCTGACGGACAAGGGGTATGAGATTGCCGCGAGAATCTACGAGCGCCATAAGGTGCTGACGTACCTCCTCACCTATCTGGGTGTGGACGAGAAAACCGCCCGTGAAGACGCCTGCCGGCTGGAGCACGACCTGAGCGTGGAATCCTTCGACCGCATCCGCGAATGCGCCGACAGGGTCAGGACGCGGGAAGAAGAAAAGAAAGCCGCGGAGGCCGGGGCGCGGGAGTGACCCGGGGAGAACAAAACAGACGTATCGTCGCCCGGCGCGGGGATCCTGACGCCGGGCCTTTTTATGGCGGACGAAGCCGGCTTGAATAATGACTGCGGAGACGGTGGATAAATGCTTTTCGGAGAAACGGAGGTCCGGGTGGTCCGGACCCAAAGGAGCACCTGCGCCATCGGTGTGGACAGGGACGGGAACGTGATTTTCCGGGGCCCGCTGGGCATACCGGATGCCGAGGTCCGGCGTATCCTTGAGGAGAAAAGGGACTGGATCATCAAAAAGAGGGATGAAGCGAAGCGGCGGGCCGCGGCGGCGGCGGAGCCGCTGGACGAGGCCGGGCTGCGCCGTCTGGGGGAGGAGGCCCTGAAGGACCTGCCGCCGAGGGCGGCGGCCTGGGCCCGAAGGATCGGTGTCGGCTACGGCAGGATTACCATCCGATGCCAGAAGACCCGCTGGGGTAGCTGCTCCCAGGGCGGGAACCTGAATTTCAATTGCCTTTTGATGCTCTGCCCGGAGGAGATCCGGGATTATGTGGTGGTGCACGAATTGTGTCACCGCCTGGAAATGAACCATTCGGCCCGGTTCTGGGCCCGGGTGGAAAGCGTGATGCCCGATTACCGGCGCAGAATGAAATGGCTGAAGGATCACGGATCGGTCCTGATGCGCAGGGTGTATGACTGAACGGAGGAGAACCGGATGAAGATATCCAAGCGCGACGCGCTGATGTGGTTCCGTTTTTTTGCGGAGCTGGAGGAGGACGAGCCCCTGGGACCGAAGCAGACGGAGATCGTTTACGCAGCGCTCCGGCAGATCGAGCGGGCGGAGGAAAAACGCCAGAAGGACCTGATGGACCTGATCCCGGGGCTCAAAAGCCTGGATGGGATGACGTATTACGTGGGCGAGGACAGCCGTTTCCCCCGGGGATGCCTTTCCTGCCTGAAGGGCACCGGTCTGAGCGCCGTGAGGCGGACCAATCGCTGCAACCTGAACTGTCCCTTCTGCTACGATCACGGCTGTCTGGACGAACAGATGCCCGTGGGGGAGGATATGTGGGAGATCGGCGGATGCAAGTACTGCGCCGAGGACCTGGACATGCTCTTCGCCGTGGGCCAAAAGCCCTCCGGGGTGGCCTATGTGTACCTGGAGCCCTTCATGGAGATTGAAAAATACCCGGAGATCATCCGCCGCTTTCATGACGCGGGGGTGTACCAGCACATGTACACCAACGGGACGCTGTGCTCCCGGGAAAACCTGAAGGCCCTTGCCGACGCCGGGCTGGACGAGCTGCGCTTCAACCTGGGGGCGTCCATGTGCGCGGACCGGGTGATCGAAAGCATGGCCATGGCCGCGGAAATGATCCCCCGGGTGGGAATCGAAACGCCCATGACCCCGGGGCTGATGGAGGCGTTCCTCGCAAAGAAGGACCGCATCCTGTCCTCCGGCGTCTCCTTCATGAACTGCGCGGAGCTGCACCTCAACGAAAACAATTTGCCCTGCTATGAGGGCGAAAACATGTATATGACGCGTCTCGGCTACCTGAGCCCCATCTTTTCCAGGGAGTGTACGCTGCGCTTTATGCGGATCGCGGCGGAGGAAAAATGGCCTATCGTCGTGCACGACTGCTCCAACCGCACCAAATTCGCCAGGGACGCCCACCAGAAGGCCCGGGAGGGCGGCTGGTTCGGCGCATCCTCCTGGGGCATGGAATTCGGCAGGATTCCCTTCGGGGCGTTCCTGCCCGTGCTGGAGGACGAGTCCTTCCCGTTCCTTGAGGAGGAAGAGCTTCCGCAGGGCTTCCGGCTGGGAAGCATCGTCATCTGATACTATTCTCAAATTGAAATTATCAATTTGAGAATCCGCGTGCTGCATGCCGCGCAAAGCGCGTCATACCGTCTCATGCGATCCTGAACGCGCCTTCGGCGCTATAAAAAGGCATTTAGCCTTTTTAAACAGGATCAGTATGAAGACCCGCCCGGCATGACAGCCGGAAAAACCGCAAAAAACACGCGCCGCGGCCCGCCGCGGCGCGTGTTTTTGCGGTTCTTGACGTCTTTGCCGGATGAGATTATTCGGCTGCGCTCAGGCCGACGGTCACGTCCTGGAATTCCAGGATTCTGGCGGAGCCGTCCAGGGCATGGTACACATACACCAGGCGGTACACGCTCTGGGCGTTCGGCGCCACCGGGGTCACCCGGCACAGGAAGCAGTAATTGGTTCCGGCCACCACCTGGGTCGCCAGCAGGGCCACGGGTTCCACCTTGCTGCCGACGAAGCCTTCCAGGGCCTTGTCCAGGACGGCCCGGGATTCTTCGGTGACCGTGGGATCCTCACATGCTTTCCATCCGCCCATCAGGGTTTCCGCGGACGCGGTAAAACACAGGGCCAGGACCAGAGCCATAGCGGCGATGCCGTAAATCATTTTTTTCATACGTTTAACTTCCTTTCGCTTATTCGGAGGGCCCGCATGGCCTTCCACCGGTATATACGGACGCGGCGGCGTTCCGGTTCCCTGAAATTTTGAACAAACTGTAAACAAATCGGGGCGAAGGCGCGGCTTTGACGAAAAAAACGGGAAAGGGCATTGCCCTTTCCCGGAGGAGACGCTCGGGGTTTTTACTTATCCAGGATTCTGAACATATTGTTCAGCAGCGCCTGGTGATAGGTGGAGAGATAATTGAGGGGGCCCATGCTGCCGGCGTCATAGGCATAGGTGACCCTGGAGCAGAAATACAGGACCAGGTTGGTGTCCCCGCCGAAGCGTTCGGCGATGCTGTAGGGAACGCCGGGCTGCATACCGCAGATGGGCTTCAGGTCCTCGGGTTCGTACATGGTCAGTATGTGCATATCGGGCAGGAAGGTGAAGAACTCCAGGTCCACCCGTACGCTGTCGGAGTTCAGATTGTAGGTCAGGCTGACCGTACCGTTTTCCACGGTGATGGTGGCGATGCCGACGAGGTAGGCGTCGTCCACCACCAATTCATAGGTCTGGCGGCCCTCAACAGAGGCGTCAAAGGGGGTGAACATGTACCAGGCGCTGCTGGTGGGGGACAGGTAATTGCCCACGTCCTTCAGACGGGGGCCGAAGACGCACATGGTCGCCTGGCTGCCGTTGGTGCCGAAGGGAATCTCCCGTTCTTCCGTTTGGCCGCACCTCAGGCACGTGCGCTGCTCCAGGCCGGGCTTCTGGGGAGTGGCCTCCCTCACCACGGTCCATGGACTCCAGTCGTGGCCGAGGGGCTGCATGGTTTCGGTATAGTCCCTGCCGCAGACGGTGCAGACGTGGCGGCGGCGGCCCTTCTCTGTGCAGGTGGGTTTGGGATCGATATCCCATTTGGTCCAGGTATGGCCCAGCTTGGGGATGGATTCGGTTTTGGTGTGGGAGGGGTCGTTCAGGCAGGTGAAGAACCTGACGCCGGGGGTGGTGCAGGTGGGGGAGGTGGTCACCTCGCCGGCGTCCCACCTATGGCCGGTGGCCGGAATGGAGCGGGTGCGGGGCGTGCCGCAGCGCCTGCAGGTGGAGGTTTCGATGCCGGGGGCGGTGCAGGTGGGGGCGGTGGTCAGGACGTACTCGCCCCAGTCGTGGCCCAGGGCCGGGGTCTCGGCCTGCCGTTCGGTATGGGACGGATCGTTTAAGCATGTGCGGGTCTGGTAGCCGGGGGTGGTGCAGGTGGGCGAGACGGTGATCCAGGAGCCCCAGGCGTGGCCGGTGGCGGGGATCTCTTCAGTGGCGAGCCGCGTTCCGCATACGGTGCAGTCCTTCACCCGAAGGCCGGCCTCGGTGCAGGTGGCCTGTCTGACCACGGTCCAGTCGGCGGGCCAGGTGTGTTCCGCCAGGCCCAGGGTCTCGGTGGTCCTGCTGATTACGCCTTTGCAGTGATCGCAGTAGGTGACCACGTCCCTGTGGCCGGCGGAAGTGCAGGTGGAGGCTACTTCGTTTTCATACCTTATCTTGGTTGCGCCGATGTGATACCCGAATGCTTCCTTATCAAACTGTTTACCGCAAATAGTACACTCTTCCAGCCCTTTAGTAAAACAGCTTCGTTCTACGATAGTAACCAGATTATGAGGTCCTTCATGTTCTGTTGATTCGCCTATGGCAGTACAGACACCCAGCGAGAGGACCAATGCTGTCAGCAAAAACAGCGTGATTAACAAATATCGTTTCATAGCAAAATCCTCCTTGAGAAACAGGATGTTTATGGTAACCGATACTCACAATCGCATGATTGCAACTTTAAGTTTAATGCCTGCGGCGTACTTTGTCAAATAAACATTGGTTTTCGATATATGGAATTTGTATGGAGCATTTGTTACATCCCTTTTGCGAAAAAAATTCTGTTTTGCAAAAAACGGGCGAAGACCGGCCGGAAAGGAGGAAAACGGCGGCGGAGGCGCCGCGCGCCGGGGAAAGAGCGTGATTTCGTTTCTTGTCACGGGGCGGCGCCTATGGTAAAATAAGAAGAAAGAAACGCAATTGTTTTAAGGAGAAGACCATGAAAAAAACGATGTCGGTGCTGGTCAACCCGCGCATGGCGGCGGAAGGGTTCCGCAAAAGCCCATGGCTGTCGGCCATGGTCATGTGCCTGGCGGTTTCCTGCGGCCTGTCGATGTTTTCCTCCCTGCAGAACGTCATGCCGGGAAACAGCAGCATTTTTCGGTATTTCAGCCTGTTTTTTGATCTGGTGTATCTGGTTTCCGCCCTGGCTGCGGTGTTCTTCATCTGGCAGCTGAAGTCCTTCGGCTCCAGGGAAAAGTTCAAAAAGGCCGCCACGGCTTCCATGGTGCTGGGACTGGCGCTCCTGTTGACGGCGCTGATCATCGCCGTAATGTATTACAGCATGTACAGCGTCCTGTGGAGCCTGACGGATGAGCAGCTTAACGAAATGGAGATGGGAAAAGAGAATGCGGAGCAGCTCTGGCGCATGCTGCCCTTCATCATCCTGTCCCTTGTGTGCAGCGCCCTGGAGGGGGTGTCCTTCCTGCTGTTCCGGCAGGTTCTGGGCCGCCTGGGGGACATGATCACCGGGAAGCTGCCTTCCGTAGGGGTCATTACGGCCTGCTCCTTTGTGTCGGCCCTGACCGGCGGGATGACCCTGGGACGGATGCTGTTTGCGATCATGGCCGGCGGCGGTGTCCTGCAGGCCGCATTTACGGCCTTCAGCTGTCTCGCGGAGGCGGGCGTTTACGCGGGCATGATGATCCTGTGCCAGAGCACGCGCTCCGCCCTTCGGGGGGAATGACGGGGTATGGATAAGACGTATCAGGCGCTGTACCGGGTATGGCGGCCGAAGACATTTTCGGAAATGGTGGGCCAGGAGGGCGTCCGGAAGACCCTGCGCAACCAGGTGAAGACCGGGCGCGTGGCCCACGCGTACCTTTTCTGCGGCAGCCGCGGCACCGGCAAGACCAGCGCGGCAAAAATCATGGCCCGGGCCATCAACTGCCTGAATCCCCGGGACGGGGACCCCTGCGGGGAATGCGAAAGCTGCCGGACCATCCTGGCGGACCAGTCCCTGGACGTATACGAGATGGACGCCGCCTCCAACAGCCGCGTGGAGGAAATCAGGGACCTGCTGGAAAAGGTGGATTACCCGCCGCAGTTCGGCAAGTACAAGGTGTATATCATCGACGAGGTGCATATGCTTTCCAACAGCGCCTTCAACGCGCTGCTCAAGACCCTGGAGGAACCGCCGGATTACATGGTGTTCATCCTGGCCACCACCGAGCCGCAGAAGCTGCTGCCCACCATCCTTTCCCGCTGCCAGCGTTTTGATTTCGGGCGCATCGGTGAAAACGAGATCGCCGGAAGGCTGCGGGAGGCGGTGGAAAAGGCCGGGGCCGAGGCGGACGACGAGGCGCTGATGTACATTGCCCGGGCCGCGGAGGGCGGCATGCGCGACGCGTTTTCCATTCTGGATATGTGCATGGGCACCGGGGAAAGGATCACCGAAAAGTCGGTGCGCGCGTCCCTGGGGAGCGCCGACCGGGAGAGCCTGATGGAGCTGGCCGGGCATATCGCCGAATCCGACGCCGCCGGCGCGCTGCGGGCGGTGGACCGCGTGATGCGCGAGGGCTGGGACGTGCAGGTGTTCCTGAAGGACCTGACGGCGCTGTTCAGGCAACTGGCGGCCATATCGCTGTGCGGGAAGGACAGCGCCGTACAGGACGCCGAAAGGATGGCCGTCCTGGCGGAAAAATTCTCGACCCGGCGGCTGATGCGGGTGATGGAAATCCTGATGAAGGCCGAGGGGGATACCCGCTGGGCGTCTTCCGCACGGTCGGTTCTTGAGATCGCGGTGCTCTCCGCCTGCGAAAATGCGGCGGGGGGCGACGTGAACGCCCTGGCGGAGCGGATCGCCGAGCTGGAAAAGGAAGTGGAGACCCTGCGCAGGGAGGGCGTGGCGCCTGCCCGCGCCGAAGGGGACTTAAAGGCGCGGGACGCTTCCGCGCCCGCCGCCCCCGAGCCGCGCCGCAGGCAGCCGCCCGCCCCGAACGAGGTATGGAAAAAGGGCATGAAGCTTCTGCAGGAAAAGAACCCGCTGGTCTTCGGCCTGGTGAGCGCGGAGGTCTACGGCGGATGCGTCGGGCACGAATACCGGATCCGGATGCAGCCCGGCGGCGCCGCAAAGAAGATCATGGATGAAAACGACGCCGTCAACCTCATTACCGAATCTCTCTGGCAGGCGGGGGACCCCGAGGCGCGGTTTGAGATCCTGACGGAGGGGAGCCGGGAAAACACCGAGTGGGAAAAACAGCTGGAAAAAAACGAAAAGACCCTGGCCGACCTGGTCGGAAGGGACAAGCTGATCGTCGTGGACTGACGTAAACGCGCCCGGCAGGCCGCGTACGGCCGGCGGGATGACATTTATAGGAGGATCGTAACATGGACAATTGCCTTTTCTGCAGGATCATCCGGGGAGAAATCCCCTCGACCAGGGTCTTTGAGGACGAAACGTGCTATGCCTTCAGGGACATCAATCCCCAGGCGCGGGTGCATGTGATTCTGGTGCCGAAGACCCACGTCAGCGACGTATGCGACGCCTCCGACCGACTGGACGACGGAACCCTTGCGCATATGCTGCGGGCGGTTAAATCCGTGGCCCGGGCGGAGGGGCTGGACAACGGTTTCCGCGTTGTATCCAACTGCGGCCCCGACGCGTGCCAGAGCGTGGGACACTGGCACATCCATATCATGGGCGGGGAGCAATTGAAGGACCGGATGGGATGACCCGCGCGCCGGTTTTGCCCGGCGCGCTTTTTTACCGGGACGGAGGATAAAGAATGATCAGACTGATCCCGCCGGGAAACGACGGGAAGGTGACCGTGGGCGTGCACGACGGGCCGTTCCACGCCGACGACGCGGTGTGCGCCGCGCTGCTTTTTATGGCTTACGGAAGGGAAAACGTGCTCGTGACGCGCACCCGGGACAGGGCCGCGCTGGACAGATGCATGTACGTGCTGGACGTGGGGGAAAGGGACCTGGTGACGGGGAACAGGGTATGCCTGGACCACCACCAGAAGGGATCCATGGTGCGCCCGGACGGGGTGAAGGCCTCGGCCCTGGGCAAGCTGACGGACCTGATGTTCGCCGACGAAAAGGATACCCTGGAGGAGATGCGCTCCCGGTTCCTGAACGCGCTGGAGGCCGAAGACAACGGGCAGGACCTGTTTCCCGGCGGGCATATCTTCAGCTTTATCGACGTGATGAACCCGACCTGGCGGGAGGACGCCCGGGAAGGGGACCGGCTCTTCCTTCAGGCGGCGGAAACCGCCCTGCCGGTACTCGAAAGGGCCGTCGCCGCCTGCCGCGACGCCGCGGAGGCGCGGCGGAGGGTGGCCCGGGCCCTGGAAGAACAGGCCGGCGCGCGCACGCTGGTCCTCGACGCGCGCTATCCCTGGCGCGGCACCGTCGTCGCCTTCAACAAGACGCGCCCGGAGGACAAAAAGCTGTTCGTGATCTACCCTGACGGCCGGGGAAAGTGGAACCTGCAGACCGTTCCCCGGGAGGAGGGGAGCTTCCTGGCCGAAAAGGACCTGCCCGAAAACTGGGCCGGTCTGAGGGATGAAGCGCTCCGGGACGCGTGCGGCGTCGAAGACGCCGTTTTCTGCCATAAGGCGCGGTTCCTGGCGGTGTTCGAAAGCCGCGGGGGCACCCTGGCGGCGGCCGCGGCCGCGGAGGCGGCAGAGTGAAGAGTGAAGAGTTGAGAGTGAAGAGTGAAGTTTTGGAATGGTGAAGGTGGTTTGAATGAAGCTGACGTTTTTGGGCGCGGCCCACGAGGTGGCGGGGAGCAGGCATCTGCTGGAGGCCTGCGGAAAAAGGATGCTGGTGGATTACGGCATGGAGCAGGGCGTGGACCTGTACGAAAACCCGCCGCTGCCGTGCCCCGCGGAGAGCGTGGACGCGGTTTTCCTGACCCACGCCCACGTGGACCATTCCGGGTGGCTGCCGCTGCTTGTTAAGCAGGGCTTCTCGGGCCCGATCTTCGCGACGAAGGCGACGGCGGACCTGTGCCGCATCATGCTGATGGACTGCGCCCGCATCCTCGAGAGCGAGACGGAGTGGAAAAACCGGAAGGCCAAACGCGGCGGAAAGGAGCCGGACGAGCCGCTGTATGACGCCGACGACGCCGAAAAATGCTGCGCGCTGTTCGTCGACTGTCCCTACGGCAGCGAGATCAGGGCCTTCGACGATATCTCCTTCGTCATGACGGACATGGGGCACCTGCTCGGCAGCGCGGCGGTGACGCTGAAGATCACCGAGGGGGAAAAGCAGGAAACCGTTACCTTCTCCGGGGATATCGGCAACTACCGCCAAAGGATCCTCCGGAACCCGCAGACGGTGGATTATTCCGACTGGGTGGTGATGGAATCCACCTACGGGGACCGGAGCCACGGGGAGGATACGGATTACCTTTCGGACCTGGCGGAGGTCCTCAATTCCACCTTCGACAAGGGCGGGAACGTGGTGATTCCGTCCTTCGCCGTGGGCAGGACCCAGGAGATGCTCTACCTTTTCCGGGAGATCAAGGAAAAGGGGCTGGTGCCCCGGCATCCGGATTTCAAGGTTTACCTGGACAGCCCGATGGCCATCGAGGCCACCGGCGTGTTCCAGCAGGACAGCCTGGACTGCTTTGACGAGGAGACCTCCGCGCTGATCCGCGCGGGGGTGAACCCGCTCTATTTCCCGGGCCTCAGGACCGCCGTGACGGCCGAGGAGAGCAAGGCCATCAACTTTGACCCGGAGCCCAAGGTGATCCTCTCCTCCAGCGGCATGTGCGACGCGGGAAGGGTGAAGCACCACCTGAAGCACAACCTGTGGCGAAGGGAATGCACGCTGCTCTTCGTCGGGTACCAGAGCGCGGGGACCCTGGGCAGGCTGATCCTGGACGGCGCCGAAACGGTGGAAATCTTCGGGGAGAACATCCGCGTGGCGGCGCGGATCGCCCAGCTGCGGGGTGTCAGCGGGCATGCCGACAGCGCGGGGCTGATGGACTGGATCAGCGCAGTGAAGGGCGTAAAACGGGTGTTCGTGGTCCACGGCGAGGACACCGTGACGGACCTTTTCGCCGCCCGGCTGCGGGACGAGCTGGGACTTAACGCCGAGGCGCCCTACCCCGGGGAGCAGTGGGACCTTTCAAACGACGTCATGACCGCCCCGGGGAACAGGGAGAAGATCGTTAAGGGCGTGACCGCCGCCAAAGAAACCGAAGCCCCCGCGGAAGAGGCTGAGGAGGATAAGAAGGACGACCCTTCCCGCGGGTACCTGGAGGAGGCTTACCGGGAGCTGGGCAGGCGGATCGCCGCGGTGAAGACCAAGCGGGAGAGGAACAAATGGGCGGCGCAGATACGGAAGCTGCTTAAAAGAATAAGGTGAGGTTGTATCTGTTCAGTCCTGCGGACAGAACAGATACCGCGGGGGGTACCCGTACCCCCCGCGAACCCCCCGGGCGAAGAACGGAGTCCGGGGAAGGGAAA
>CADANQ010000108.1 GCA_902789365.1 uncultured Eubacteriales bacterium | reverse complement strand
TTTCCGGCTTTTCCCTCGCTTTTTCTTCTCTCCTGTACGACTAACTTCCAGTTCTCTTTTCCTCCCTTACACTCTGGAAGTTACTTTTGCACTTCACGAATGAGAAATATTCGTCAGCGGCCCTTTGTAAACCTGACAGACGGACAATCATATGCAGGTGATCGGGCATAATGACAAATGCGGGAATCGATACGCCGTGAAACATTTCCGGTATACGCCTAAGCGCCGACGGCACTGTTTTACCGGTTTCGGAAAGCAGCATTTCACCGGCGCCCGGCGTGATCCGCCCGAAAATACAGGCTTTGCCCGCCACGCCCCCCAAAACGCGTCAGCCTCATCGAAGGCGATTCCCCGGTCGCCCGCCTTACAACACGCGTCAATCCGGGCAAAGGAAACTCCCCGGGTTCTCGCCTTACCCCGCGTCCGCCATTCCGGCTTTGTGGCGGCCCTCGTGTCGCCGCTGCATTGCCGACCGAATCCCTTCGTCCGACATGCGGCGCATCATTCGATAATCATTTCTTCAAAAATGATTTCCGGACAGAATACAATAATCGGACTGCTGTATCGCTGACCGGACCGCTTTGCACGCCGGTCAAATGTCTTCCAATCCTGAAATCCACTGCCCCCCGCGTTCACTCCATTGCCATCAGGTCCGGTAGCGTGGCCTCAAAATCGACCCCATACCAGGGCTTGTCCCCGTCCTTCAAGGTCACTTCGATCGTATGCGCGGTGTAATCGGCGGCGATGCGCATCGCGTCGCGCCAGTCGCGGCCCTTCATCATTTCGCCCACGCAGGCGCTGGAGAACAGATCCCCGGTGCCGTGGTAGGAGGCGTCGATCCGCCGGTTCTGGTATACGTAATAATCCCCCGTCGCGCGGTCATACCCCATCACGCCGGTCTGACCCTTTTTAAGGGACACGCCCGTCAGCACGCTGACCTTCGCCCCCAGGGAATCGAGGCCGGCGAGGAGCTCCTTAATATACCCGACGTCGTATTCCTCCCGGTATTCCATTCCCGTCATCAGGGAAGCCTCGGTGATATTGGGCACGATGATGTCGGCCCCGGCGCAAAGCTCGGCGTTCTTTTTAACATAATCCATGTCGAAGGCCGGATACAGCTTTCCGTTGTCGGCCATGACGGGATCGACGACGATCAGGGTATCTTTGCCCCGGAACATGTCAAACAGTCTCCGGACCTGATCGATCTGCCCGATGCTCCCCAGGTATCCGGTATAAATGGCGTCGAAGGCGACGCCCTCGCTCTTCCAGTGGGCCGCGATGGGATCGATCTGGTCCGAAAGATCCTTGCAGGTAAAGTTCTTGAACATCGTGTGGGTCGAAAGGAGCGCCGTGGGCAGGATCACCGTTTCGGAACCCAGCGCCGAAATCACCGGCAGCGCGATGGTCAGGGAGCATTTCCCGAGGCATGAAATATCCTGGATGGTCAGTACGCGTTTCATTTGCCGAACCCTCCTGTACGCGGGCCTCCCGGTCCGTTTTCATTCATCTCCCGGCTATGGACGCCGGTCGGACAAAGTGTAATCTCCGCGCCGCGCCGTGTCAAGCCGACGGATTGTTTTTTCCCCGTTCTGTTGACTTGGAGTCCGCTCCATGGATTAAAATACTCCTGTCGGCGCCGCCGCGCCGCATACAATTCAACCTATAAGGAGGCGCTTGCCATGCGTTTGGGAGGAACCGTCGCGGGAAATTATTCCGGGCCCGCGGAATGGGAACAGCTGCTTAAAGCGTCACGCTTCAGGGCCGTCACCGCGCCCTTCAACTGCCATACCCCGCGGGAGGAAGCCGCGGCCTACGCCGCCGCCGCCCGGCGGCAGGACGCCGTGATCGCCGAAGTCGGGGTATGGAGAAACCTGTTCGACCCCGATCCTTCGTCCGCCGCGGCGGCCATGGAATACGCCAAAGGGCAATTGGCCCTGGCCGACGAATGGAGCATCCCCTGCTGCGTCAACATCGTGGGCACCCAAAGCGCCGCCGGATGGGACGCCGCGGACCGCGGCAACTTTACCCCCGAAACCTATGAAAAGATCATCGCAAGCATCCGGGAAATCATCGACAGCGTCAAACCGGACCGGGCCTTTTACTGCATCGAGCCCATGCCCTGGATGGTGCCGGACAGCCCCGAGGCTTACCTTCATCTGATCCGGGATGTGGACCGCAGGCAGTTCGGCGCGCATATGGATTTTGTGAACATGATCAACTGTCCCCGCCGCTCCCTGGACGCCGAGGGCTTCATCGGGGAATGCTTCCGCGCCCTGGCCCCCCACATCAAAAGCACCCACCTGAAGGATTCCCGCATGCACCCCACCAGGCTCACCACCATCCTGGAGGAATGCAGCCCCGGCGAGGGAGATCTCGACTTTGCCGCGGTGCTTAAAATCATCGACCGTTATCTGCCCGCCGACGCCCCGGTGCTGCTGGAGCATATGCAAACCTTTGACGAATACAGCCGGGCTTATGACTATGTGGCCGCTCAGGCGGAAAAGGCCGGCGTGATCATTTAGCTTTCCAAACCCGCGCGTCAAAAAAGCGCTGCCGCGGATCAGTTTCCGGCGGCAGCGCCTTTTTTCTGCATAAGGTTTATTTGTTCCTTTGCCTGCGCAGCGTGGCCCTGCGAACGGCTTTTTCGATCTCCACAATGGGAATCACCGAAAAGGCCAGCCCCATGGCGGTCAGGTATTCCTTCAGGCTGATGGCCCGGAAGGAGAAAGCATCCCTCAGGAAGGGAACAAAGATCACGGCGGCCGTCACCAGCAGCGAGAAAGCCAGCGTGCCCCACAGCCACAGGTTCTGCTTTTTAAGGCTGAACAGGGACGATACGCGGGACCGCATGTTGAAGGAATGGAAAATCTCAATCATGCTCAGGGTAAGGAATGCCATGGTCATCCCGTCCGCGGAGGCTTCGACGGCCCAGCGGCCGGTTTCCATAAAGTGACCCACAAAAAAGCTCAGTACCGTCACGCCGGCGATGATCAGCCCCTGGAAAGCGATATCGAATCCCAGGCCCCCGGCATAAATGCTTTCCTTCCGGTCCCTGGGGGGCCTGCCCATCACGTCCCTTTCAGCCTCCTCCATGCCCAGGGCCACGGCCGGGAAGGTATCGGTGATCAGGTTGATCCACAGGATATGGACGGGCTTCAGGATGGTGAAGCCCATCAGGGTGGCCGCGAACACCGCCAGCACCTCCGCCAGGTTCGCGGAAAGCAGGAACTGGATGGCCTTGCGGATGTTGTCGTAAATGCGCCGGCCCTCGCCCACCGCGGACACGATTGTGGCAAAATTGTCGTCGGTCAGGATCATGTCCGCCACGGACTTGGTGACGTCGGTGCCGGTGATGCCCATGCCCACGCCGATGTCGGCGCTCTTGATGGAAGGCGCGTCGTTGACGCCGTCGCCGGTCATGGCCGTCACCTTGCCCAGGGCCTTCCAGGCATTGACAATACGCACCTTGTTTTCGGGCTGCACCCGGGCGTACACGGAATAGCGCCGCACGTCCTGGGCGAACGTCTCGTCCGGGATGGCGTCCAGCTCCGCGCCGGTGATGGCCATTTGCCCGGGCTCCAGGATGCCCAGCTCCCGGGCGATGGCGGTAGCGGTGTCCTTGTGGTCGCCGGTAATCATGATGGGCCGGATTCCTGCGGCGCGGCATTTTTCGATGGCGTCCTTGACCTCCGGCCGGATGGGATCGATCATGCCGCTCATGCCGATCCAGGTCATATCCTTTTCCAGCGCCTCCGGGGCGTTGGATGCGGGTTTTTCATCATAGATTCTCTGGGCGGCCCCAAGCACGCGCAGCGCCTGGTCGGCCATGGCCTTGTATTCCTTCAAAATATCTTCCCGTTTTTCGTCCGTCAGCGGAACGGACCGGCCGTTTTCCCATATGCGGTCGCAGCGGCGCAGCACCTCGTCCGGCGCGCCCTTGGTGAACTGGATGAACCCGTGCCCGGCCTTCGCCCGGTGCAGCGTGGACATCATCTTGCGCAGGGAATCAAAGGGCGCCTCGTCCACCCGGGGCAAATCCGCGGCCAGGGCGGCCTTGGGCATGCCGTTTTTGTTGGCGTCGTTCACCAAAGCGCATTCGGTGGCCTCGCCCACGGCCTCGCCGTTTTCAATTTCCGCGTCGGAGCACAGCGCCATGGCGGTCATCAGCAGCCTTTCGTCCCCGGTCACCTTTTGCACCACGGTCATCCTGTTCTGGGTCAGGGTGCCGGTCTTGTCCGAGCAGATGATCTGGGTGCAGCCCAGGGTCTCCACCGCTGTCAGCTTGCGAATGATGGCGTGATTTTTGCTCATCTTGGTAACGCCGATGGACAAAAGAATGGTCACCACGGCGCTCAGGCCCTCGGGAATGGCCGCCACCGCCAGGGATACGGCGACCATAAAGGTGTCGATCAGCTTTTTGGGCTCCCTGAAGGCCGCCGCACCGCCCTCGCGCACCAGGTTGACGGCGAACACAAAGGCGCAGATCACCAGAATCATGGCGGACAGCTTGCGTGAAAGCTCGTTCAGCTTCACCTGCAGGGGGGTCTCCTCCTCACCGGCGGCGGAAAGCGCGCCGGCGATGGCGCCCATCTCCGTGTCCATACCCGCGCCGGTAACCACGGCGTGCCCGCGCCCATAGGTCACGATGGAGCCCATGTACACCATGTTCTTCCGGTCGCCCAGGGACACCTCGCCGTTGGAGGCGGCGCTCAGTTTCTCGCTCTGCTTGTCCACATCGGTGGATTCGCCGGTCAGGGCGGCTTCCTGGGTCTTCATGGAGGCGCACTCCACAATGCGGGCGTCCGCGGGCACGGCGTCCCCCGCCTCCAGCACCAGCAGGTCGCCCCTTACCACCTCGTCGGCCCGGACGGTCTTCTGGTGCCCGCCGCGGATTACCTTGGCCGTGGCCGCGGCGATCTTCTGCAGCGCCTCGATGGCGGCCTCCGCCTTGCTTTCCTGGTACACCCCGAGGCAGGCGTTGATCAGCACCACCGCCAGGATGATCAGGGCGTCCGTCAGGCTTTCCCCTGCGTACAGGGCCGTGGCCGCGCTGACCGCGGCCGCGATGATCAGTACGATGGTCATCGGGTCCTTCAGTTCGCCCAGGAACTTTTTAAGCAGGCTGTCCTTTTTGCCTTCCTTCAGCTTGTTGGGCCCGTATTTTTCAAGCCGGGCGGCGGCTTCCGCGTCGCTCAGTCCCTCCATGGAGGAGCCCTCCGCCTTCAGGACGGCTTCCTTATCCTCAAGATACGGTTTCACTGTTTCTTTCCTCCGTTATTATGTATTGGTCACCCTGACCGCCTGGATGTTGGAATAGGAGGCAAGGTGATTGATGACATCGGTGTAGTTGAGGGTGGACGGCAGGTGCAGGGTATATATATTGGTATAAACGTTCCTGTCGGTGGTCTTTTTGTCCGCCCCGGTTTCGATATGGAAATCCAGGTTCAGCACCTTGATGCTGTTTTTCTCAAAGATGATGTTGCGAATCTCCGCGTTCGACACTTCGTTCATAAACTCGCATTCGATCTGCGCGATCACACAGGCCCCAAGGCTTACCAGCACATGGATGCACAGCCCGCCGGTCGGTTTTTGTATTCCCGCTCGATCCCCACCACGCATCCCGTCAGGATGGCGACGAACATGCGGATATGCAGCTCCACGGGCGTAAACGGACTGGCTTTAATCAGATAAGCCAACATGATTTCCCCTCCCTGCCGCATTATGCCGCCATTATACCAGATTTGTGCGCATAACGCCATATGCCGTTCGACAAAATCCCGCTTTTCGCGAAAAGCGTCCTGTGGTATACTGTTTTTACTCATTCCCGGCTCCGCCCGGAAAGAAAGGACGAATCATTCATATGCGTTCCTTTGACAGCTTTCCCAGGGTCAGCCTCGGCGTATTCCCCACCCCCATCCAGAAGCTGAAGAACATAAGCGAAGCCCTCGGGATCAACGTATACGTAAAGCGCGACGACCTCACCGGCCTGGGCCTGGGCGGCAACAAGGTGCGGAAGCTGGAATACCTGCTGGCGGACGCCGCGCGGCAGGGCGCCCGGGTGGTCTTCACCACGGGCGGCGCCCAGTCCAATCACGCCATGCTGACGGCGGCCGCCGCCGGCAAAATGGGCATGAAACCCATCCTGATCCTTAAAAAGCGCGGGGTGACGGAGCTTCTCGGCAACCGGCTTCTGGAAAGCCTGATGGGCACGGAAGTCGTCTTTATGGATACCGACGATTACGCCGACATCTACGCGGAAATGGACCGCGTCGGCCGCAAACTCGGCGTCCCCTATTACAAAATTCCCTGCGGCGGCTCCAACGCCCTGGGCTCCCTCGGGTACGTTTCCTGCGCCGCGGAGATCCGGGAACAGGGGATCCGCTTTGATCACCTGGTCTGCGCCGAGGGCAGCGGCGGCACCATGGCCGGCCTGGCCCTGGGCGCAAAGCTCTTCCTCCCCGGCGCCCGCGTCCACGGCATGATGGTGGACACCGATCCCTTCGACAAAATCACCCCCGCCCTGATGCGGGAGGCCGCCGCGCTGCTGGAAGCCGACGTTGCCGTAAATCCCGACGATTTTATCCTTCACGACATGTGCGGCCCCGGCTACGCCCGCCCCTCCGCAGAGGGAAATGAAGCCATCTCCATGATGGCCTCCCTCGAAGGCCTGTTCCTGGACCCGGTCTACACCGGCAAGGCCTTCGCCGGCCTCGTCAGACTGGCCCGGGAGGGACAGTTCCGCAAAACCGACAACGTCCTCTTCCTCCACTCCGGCGGCGCAGGCGGACTGTTCGCCGGGCTCTGAGCCCGGCATTGAAGGGGCGGAAATGCCGGGCCCACGCGTTACGGCCGTTCTTTTCTTCGCGAACCCCCTTCTTTTTGGCCCGAAAAATACCCCCAAAAGGGAGATTCGCGCAAAAAATATTTCAAAAACGGCAGGATTTATCCCGATTCCGGCGAAATATTATAGCAATGCAACGGCAGCCGACTGCATGTTGTGGTCGTGTTTGGGCAAGCCACAATTTGTTGCGGGTTGCGGCTCATCCCCACACGGGGACGGATACGGATCGTCGTCCGGGAAACAGCCACCAGAGTACACATATCTGCGTCTCATCCCCTCACGGGGACGGATACATGTGTACTCGACAATAGCCGCCCCCATCTACAACAGCTGCATCTCATCCCCTCGCGGGGGCGGAAAGGAGTAAGCGCTAAATGTTCCCACCTGCCCTTGCATGGCAAACCGTTCCTTGATTGCATCAGACCAGGACATCAGGTCATCAATGGGAGCGTTCACATTATCCGCGAAGCGTTCGGGCAGAACGTCCAGCAAATGGTTGAGATACGTTTGGGGGTTGATACCGTTGGCCTTGGCGGTCTCCAGGACGGTATAGACGATAACGCTTGCCCTGGCACCCGCCTGTGTATCGCAGAAAAGCCAGTTCTTCCGTCCCACCACGATCGGACGGATCGCGTTTTCCACATGGTTGTTGCCGATCTCGATCTCGCCATGGTCCAGAAAGGCGCACAAATACGCCCGCTGGTTCACGGCATATTTCACAGCCTCTTTCAGCTTTCCTGTGGGATGGAAGATCGTCTCCAGCCAGGCGTAGTATTCATCTATGACCGGCTTGGACCGGATCCGGCGCTGCCGCAGGCGTTCATCGTCCGGCAGATCGTTATACTCTCTCTCCAGCGCGAAGAGCCGGTCGCAGAAGTCGAAGCCCCGGGCGGCCATGGAATTTTCCAGGTTGGCTCCCTTCGGCATGGCCTCATGCCATTTACGCCTCATGTGCGCCCAGCACCCCGCCCGGATGACATTGCTCACCACGTTGTACCCGCTGTATCCGTCACAGACCAGCGTCCCGCTGAATCCTTTGAGCGCTGCCTCCGCGCACGCGCCTTCCCGGCTCGGTTCATACCGGAAATACCGCACCTGCCGCTTCGCACGTTTGGAAGACGCATAGTGCTTTCTGTTCCTCCAGCATCGGATCTTCCAGTGCAGACTTCAGTGTGTTTGTCCAGCCGTTCAGCACTTCGTCTGTCTTATCCTTGATCTGGCCCAGACGAC
The DNA here is from genome assembly GCA_902789365.1 of uncultured Eubacteriales bacterium. Classification (GTDB taxonomy): domain Bacteria; phylum Bacillota; class Clostridia; order Christensenellales; family Aristaeellaceae; genus RUG756. The sequence goes on along the minus strand of CADANQ010000108.1, from coordinate 279 downwards.
CATGAACAGGTTTGCTGTCATTTTCCGCCAGATTAAAGTGGCAATGCGGACAATCTGGCTGCTTCTGCATTTCAGGCTCGGTGAGTTCATAGCAGGTCTTCAGCGTCACAAGCTGTCCTGTGAGATCCATCAGCTGACTGGTAGGCAGCATGCCGTGAATGCCTTTCAGCGAAATCAGAAATTTCCATCAGGTACTGCAGGGTATAACATTTCCGATAAACAGTGTAGCCAAAACCGCATTTCGGAAGTATAATGATCTACAGAAGAATGGAATACAGG
>CADANQ010000107.1 GCA_902789365.1 uncultured Eubacteriales bacterium | reverse complement strand
ACCATTGCCTTCCCATTGTACAGCTTAGGCAATGAGATGTCCCTCGTCTATGGCTGGCTGCCATGAACATGGGGCTTATATATAGTAACAGATGAGTATGAAAAAAGCCCCGGCGGGCTTCGGGCATTCCTCCGGGGAATGCCCCGGATGCCTGCCGGGACGGTTTGGTTTTACAGGATATACCTTCTCATGTCTCTTTCCTTGGCTGCCTTCACATGGTTCCTGACATATTCGGCGTTGATCTTCAGTTCCACATCCGGCATGTCTCCGCCCGCGTTAAAGGAAATGTCCTCAAGGAGCTCTTCAAAAATGGCGTGCAGACGGCGGGCGCCGATATCTTCACCGGTTTCGTTGGCGTTCAGCGCAGCTTTCGCGATTTCTGACAGGGCGTCGTCCTCGAAGCTGAGTTTCACGTGATCCACGCCGAGAAGCGCGGCGTACTGACGGGTAAGGGCATTGTCCGGCTGGGTCAGGATCTTCTCAAAATCCTCACGGGTCAGGCTTTTCAGCGTAACATGCACCGGGAAACGCCCCTGAAGTTCGGGAATCAGGTCCGAAACCTTGCTCACCTGAAATGCGCCGGCAGCGATGAACAGCATAAAATCGGTCCGGACAGGGCCGTACTTCGTGGTTACGGTGCTTCCTTCGACAATGGGAAGAATATCCCTCTGAACGCCTTCCCTGCTGACGTCCGGCCCTGACGCCGCGGAGCCGTGCCCGGCGATTTTATCGATCTCGTCCAGGAACACGATGCCGCTCTGCTCGGCACGGCGAACCGCCTCTTCATGGATCTCGTCCTGGTCGATCAGCTTGTCCGATTCCTGCTCGATCAGAATCTTGCGGGCTTCCTTAACCTTGACATGGCGGGTCTTCATTTTTTTGGGCAGCATACCCCCCATCATGTCGCCGATGCTGATCGACGCTCCGCCCACTTCCAGTTGGGGAGCCGTTTCCTCTACCTCGATTTCCAGTTCCCGGTCTTCTATTTCGCCCTTTCGCAGAAGCTCAAGAACGTCGTTCCTGCGTTTGGACAGGCCCTGTTTTTCGTCCTCGCTCATCTCCGGTTCGCGGTTTTTCCCCAGAAGGAAATCCAGGGGGTTGCCCGGAGCTTTCCTGCCCGGGTGGGTCAGGATATCGGCAAGCCTTTCCTCGGCCATGGCCGCGGCCCGGTCCTTCACTTTATCGGCGTGCTCTTTCCTTACAATCCTCACGGCGTTTTCCGTCAAATCGCGGATAATGGACTCCACGTCCCTGCCGACGTAACCGACCTCCGTAAACTTGGTCGCCTCCACCTTTACAAAAGGAGCTTTCACAAGCCTGGCAAGCCTGCGGGCAATCTCGGTCTTTCCCACGCCGGTGGGACCGATCATCAGGATGTTCTTGGGATAGATCTCCTCGCGCATCTCCTCGGACAGCTGATTTCTGCGGTAGCGGTTCCTCAGGGCGATCGCGACCGCTTTTTTCGCTTCGTCCTGACCTATAATATATCTGTCAAGCTCTCGCACGACCTCGCGGGGCGTCAGTTCATTCATATTTATACATCCTCCACAATCACGTTGTCATTGGTATAAACGCAGATCCCCGCCGCGATATGCAGCGCTTTTTCCGCAATCTCATGGGCGGAAAGATCGGTGTTCTGAACCAGCGCCCGGGCGGCGGCCATGGCAAAATTGCCGCCTGAGCCGATGGCGGCAACGCCGTCATCCGGATCGATCACCTCTCCGGTTCCGCTGACGATCAGAAGGGCGTCCTTGTCCGCCACGATCAGCATGGCCTCCAGCTGTCGGATCGCCTTGTCCCCGCGCCATTCCTGGGCGAGGGCGACCGCGGCGCGCTCAAGGTTTCCGCCGCAGGCGGTGAGCTTTTCCTCGAACCGTTCGCACAATGAAAACGCGTCCGCCACGGAACCCGCAAAACCGGTCACCACGCTGTTGTTATAGATCCTTCTGACCTTGCGGGCCGTTCCCTTGAAAATCGTGCTTTCTCCCATCGTGACCTGCCCGTCGCCTGCGACAGCCGTCTGTCCGTTTTTGCGGACGGCGCATATGGTCGTTCCTTTTAATGTCATGTCAATCCCTCCGTTTTCAACTTTTCAAGTAAAGCCAGGGAACGTTCGGCAATCAGCCCGTTCCTTGCGGTCTTGTCCCTGACGGGCCGGTCAAGGGGATCCATCAGGGAAAACGTGATATTCATCGGCTGAAAATTCCTGTTTTCCGCGGATACATAACAGCCCAGGGCCCCGATCGCGGTTTTTCTTGTAAATTCGGGAATCGGCCTGCCCAGCGCCTCGCACGCGGCGGAAATCCCGGCATAAAGCCCGCTGGCCGCACTTTCCACATAACCTTCGACGCCGGTAATCTGCCCCGCGAAAAAGAGCCCGGGACGGCAAATCACCTGGAAATGACGGTCCAGGAATCCTGGACTGTGCAGAAATGTGTTGCGGTGCATGACGCCGTAGCGGACAAACTCGGCGTTTTCAAGCCCGGGGATCATACCGAATACCCTTTTCTGCTCGGAGAATTTCAGTCTGGTCTGGAACCCGACGATATTATACATTTCATCCCCGGCGTCATCCTGCCGCAATTGGACGTTGGCAAACAGGTTTTCGGCGTGGTGCTTCAGCCCCGCCGCTTTCATCGGGCCGAAACGAAGCGTCATCGGGCCGCGTCTTGCCATGGATTCCACCGGCATGCAGCCCTCGAACACCATGTTTTCTTCAAAACCGTGCACCGGCGCGGTCTCCGCGTGAACCAGCGCGTCCACAAAGGCGAAATACGTTTCCCTGTCCATGGGGCAGTTCAGATAGTCGTCCCCGTCTCCCCGGTCATAGCGGCTCGCCCTGAAGACCTTGCTCATATCGATGGACGCTTTGGTAACGATCGGCGCGGCGGCGTCATAAAAATTCAGCGTGGATACGCCTTCAAGATTGCCGATTGCCCGGCACAGCGCGTCGCTCGCAAGCGGCCCCGCGCAGATTACCGCAATCCCGTCGGGGATGCTTTCCGCCTCGGCGGGAATCACCCGGATATGCTCACAGGCCCTGACGCGGGCAGTAATCCATTCGGAAAAACCGACGCGGTCCACCGCCAAAGCGCCTCCCGCCGGAACCCGGCAGCGGTCTGCCGCCTCCATGATCAGGCTGCCAAGGCGCCGCATCTCCTCCTTCAGGAGTCCGACGGCGTTTTGAACCCGGTCCGCGCGCAGGGAATTGGAACACACCAGCTCGGCAAACAGCGGACTGTGGTGGGCCGGAGACATTTTTTCAGGCTTCATCTCATACAGATCCACGTCCACGCCGCGTTTTGCAAGCTGCCACGCCGCTTCGCACCCGGCCAGTCCGGCCCCGACAACCTTGACCCTGTCCATCATTCGATATCCTCTGCGGTTTCGTTACCCGGGTTTGCTTCCTCCTTGTACCTGCACTGTTCATTGGCGCAAAGATGCCAGGTTTCGCCCTTCCTGTTGACCTTCTCGGTCATATAGCTGCCGCACTTGGGGCATTTTTCATTGACCGGTCTCTCCCAGGAAACAAAATCGCAGTCCGGGTAATGCTCGCATCCGAAGAATTTGCGGTTCTTCCTGCTGATCTTTTCAAGAACCCTTCCGCCGCATTTGGGGCAGGCGACATCGATATAATTCAAAATCGGCTTCGTATTCCGGCAATCCGGGAAACGGGGGCAGGCAAGGAACTTGCCGAACCGTCCCATCCGGTAGACCATGGTCGCGCCGCATTTATCGCAGACAACGTCACTGGGTTCATCCTGGACCTCGACCTTTTCGATGTCCTTTTCCGCGCGCGTCAGTTCGGTACTGAATTCGGGATAGAAGGATTCCAGGACATCGTGCCAGTCCTTTTTCCCTTCCGCAACCTCGTCCAGTTCCTCTTCCAGGCCGGCGGTAAACTCCAGGTCCACGATCGGCCCGAAATAGGAGGTCATCAGATCGTTGACCGTCATGCCCATCTCCGTGGGATACAGGCGTTTGTTTTCCCTCGCGACGTATCCGCGCGCGATGATGGTGGTAATCGTCGGAGCGTACGTGGACGGCCGTCCGATCCCTTTCTCCTCCAGCGCCCGCACCAGAGAAGCTTCCGTATACCTCACCGGGGGCTGGGTAAAATGCTGCTGAGGCTCCAGGGAAACAATCTCGACGCTGTCCCCTTCGGCGATATCGGGGAGGGTGTGGGCAATCTTGTCGCCGGGATCGTCCTGCCCCTCTTCGTAAACGCTGGTAAAGCCGGCAAAGCGCTTGCGCTCGCCGCTGAACCTGAACACCGCGTCTCCTCCGCTGACCTCGGCGGTCATGGCGTCGTAAGTCGCGGGGGTCATCTGGCAGGCCAGGAACCGGTTGTAGATCAGTTTGTACAGCTGGAACTGATCCCTTGTCAGATATTGCCTGATATCCTCGGGGCGCCTCAGGATATCCGTCGGTCTGATCGCCTCATGGGCGTCCTGGGCATTGCTGCGGCCCTTGAACACATTGGCTTCTTCCGGCAGATATTTTGCGCCGTATTTGTCGGCAATAAAGGCCCGGACGCTCTCAACGGCCTCGTCGCTGATACGGACCGAATCGGTTCTGATATAGGTCACCAGACCCTGGCTGCCCTCTTTGCCGAGCTCAATGCCTTCATAAAGCGCCTGGACCACCTGCATGGTCTTCTGCGTGGTAAAATTCAGTTTTCTTCCGGCTTCCTGCTGCAGAGAGGATGTCGTAAAGGGGGGCGAGGGCATTTTATGCTTTTCTCCATGCCTGACAAGAGATACACGGTATTTTACCCCCTCCGCGGCGGCCCGTACGCTCTCCGCCTCCCCGGCGCTGCGAATCTCGGCTTTTTTCCCGCGGAAAGTAATCAGCTTCATATCGAAGCCGTCTTTTTTATCCTTGGCATTTTCGCTTTTCGCATGCGCCGTGATATCCCAAAACTCCTCGGGAATGAACTCCTGGATTTCCCGTTCCCTGTCCACGATCATCCGTGTGGCCACAGACTGGACACGCCCCGCGCTGAGTCCCTTGCGAACCTTTGCCCACAAAAGCGGAGAGATTTTGTATCCCACCAGTCTGTCCAGCGCGCGTCGAGCCTGCTGCGCGTCGACCCGGTCCATATCGATGGCCCTGGGCTGCTGCATTGCCGCCACGACGGCCTTTTTGGTGATTTCGTTGAACTCCACACGGCACTTGCTGTCCTCATCGATCCCCAGAGCCTGCGCGAGATGCCAGGAGATGGCCTCTCCCTCGCGGTCAGGGTCTGTGGCGAGGAAAACCTTTCCGGCGGCCTTGGCTTCCTTGCGGATCTTGGCCAGGATCTTTCCCCTTCCGTGGATGGTGATATATTTCATCTCGAAATGGTTGTCCGCGTCCACCCCAAGCTGGCTCTTGGGCAGATCGCGGATATGGCCTTGAGACGCCTCGACTTTATATCCTCTCCCCAGAAAACGGGCAATGGTCTTCGCCTTGGCCGGGGATTCTACAATCACAAGCTTTGTCGTTGCCGCCACTGATCATAACCTCCTGAATGGAATCTGAAAAAGCATAGAACATGCAACGCATTTTTGTCAAGTGGTTTCCAATTTAATGCGCCGCGTTAAAACAAAGCGGCGGAAGGTTTTTGCTGCCGGAAAAAACCTTTTTTAATTTGCCGCCGGGCCTCCCCCGCGGCGGAGGAGCTGCCTGACAGCGCTGTACGCCCTGCCGCCGATACGCTGTATTCTTCCCTCAATCTCAAGAATCGTCAGTCTCGCGGAAAGCTCGGAGGCGTCCAGGCCGGTAATCTCCAGCAGCTCCTCAAAGGTCTGGTCCTCTCTGAGCAGCGCTTTCAGGATCGCGTCTCCTTCCGTTTCCTTTTCCAAAGCGTCCTCTTCGTCAAACATCGACATCTGCCTGCCGCCGCTCGTCCATCCCATAGCCTCAAGGACATCCCCGGCGCAGGTCAGCATCTGCGCGCCTTCCTTCAGGAGCGTCAGAGGCAGTTCGCTTCCCGGGGCGTCGACATTTCCCGGAAGCGCAAAAATTTCCTTTCCCTGGTCCAGGGCGTGGCCGATGGTGGAGGCGGTCCCGCTTTTCTTCCGGGCCTCGATCAGGATCACCGCGTCGCTTAACGCGCTGATGATCCGGTTGCGGATCGGAAAATGGTAGCTCAGGGGCGCCGCGTCGGGGGGGAACTCGCTGATAACGCATCCGCCGGAGGCGATGATGCGGCGGCACAGTTCCCGGTTTTCGGGAGGATAGACCGACGATATCCCGTTCCCAAGCACTGCGACCGTTTTCCCGCCTCCCTCCAGGGCGCCCAGATGGGCGGCGGTGTCAATCCCGCGGGCCAGGCCGGATATGATCACGACTCCGGCGGAAGCCAGGTCCCTGGCGATCTTCTGCGCCTGCTGGCGGCCGTATCGGGTATCCCTTCTCGCTCCGATTACCGCGGCGGCGGGCGCGCCGTCCGCCGGAAGCGTTCCCCTGCAAAAAAGGGCCCTCGGCGGGCAGGAAAGGGGCCGGAGACGATCCGGATATGACGCGCCGTTCATTCCCACGGCATACGCGCCGATCTCATCCAGCATTTTTACGATCCGGCTTTCGCCGGCCCTGCGGATGACCTCGAGTGCGGCCCAGGCGCCCCCGTTCAGCGCATTTCTGACCTCTTCCCCGTAAAAGCCGTCCCATACCGCCGATACGCCGCCCATCTTATCCACAAGCGCGTCCAGGGCGCGCCAGGAGCCTGCCGGCGCGAACCTGAGCCAGATCATCCTCAGTTCTTCCCCGGAATAATCCAAACGATCCACCAGCCTTTTTCTTCAATGCTACTATTATATTTTATTCTATTGCAATGTCAAATCCATTTTCTTATAATAAAAGCAAGGGTTTCCGCCCGTTGCCCCGGCTTTGGCGCCGTTCCGCAAGCGAAAGGTTTTTCTTTCCTTTATCGGAGCTCAGACATCATGAGCGTACGCTTTTTCTCAAACTCGGCTCTCTTATCAGGAGAATTCATATGAGATTGGTCGCGATTATTATGGTTATGTCAATGCTTCTTTTTTCTTTTCCCGCAAAGGCGGCCGACGCGGACAGCTGGGAAGAAGTGGAGCGCATCCTGGCCCGGGCTGTTGAAAGCGGCGATCCAACCCCGTCTTTTACCCTCGGCAGGGAATTGCTCGCCGAGATGCGGCAGGATGCGGACAGGTTCCGCATTGCCGCCGCCCGGGCGGGCTGCAGGAGCGTCGCCTGGACCTGGTGGACTGACGGGAGAGTCGAAATAACTCAGATGGAACCCTTCGGCTGCCCCGTCCTTCAGGTGAAGGATAAGGACGGCCTTCTTTCAGCTGTCCGTAAAATGCGTGACAGGAAAGAAAAGAATTTTGTCCTGATCCCCGACCCGGCCTTCTATGCCTCCCTGATGGCGGACCCGGCTGAAAAAAAGGCCCTCCTGCTGGAAGGCGGGCTGTACGGATGGGATACGGAATACCATTCTGACAGCACCTGCTGCCTTGAATACGTTTCCTGCTCCTACTGGAACGGATCGGTGTACCGTGTGACCGGCGAAAAAGAGCTGTCCTCCCGCATGCGGGACCTGGCGTCCTCGGGACAGAATTCCTTTGCCTTCCTTCTGGACGGCAGGACCTGGGATTCCATGATGACGTCGGATTGCGAACGTCTTAAGGCGCTGGAAACGGCCGCCTTTATCCGTGGGGACGCATGCTCCTTTTACACAGAGCTCAGGATTCTGGTCTATTGCGGTGATGCGGCGTCGATTTATTACCCCGGATACGAAATTCTTTGCGCCGTACGGGCCGGGGACGAGGATCGTCTCCCCCCCACGCTGAAGGCGACCCTGCGGGCCGCCCGCCAAATGGTTTCCTCCGTTTACGGGACCGACGAAGAAATGACGCTGGCCATTCATGACATGCTGTGCCGGCATATCACCTACCGGATCGACGACACCACCGACAGCGACGACTGCTGCGTCGGGGCCATTCTGAACGGTGAGGCCAACTGCGACGGCTATTCGGACGCTTTTTTGCTGATGTGCGGCCTGAAGGGCATCCGGGCCCGCCTGATCAGCGGAGACTCACGGAAGATTTCGCCCAATGAAGACCCGGCCCACATGTGGAACCTGGTCCTCCTGAAAGGGCTTTGGCGGGGGGTGGACGTCACCTGGGACGACGGCGGCAAAGAGATCGTCTATGAAAACTACGGCATGGGATGGGACCGGATGCTGGAAAACTACCGTTTTATCACGGATTTCATACCGGAAAACATGCTGCAATCCACCGACCTGAAGGACCGCCCCAGGGTTGTTTCACGAAAAGAAAGAAGAATAGAGAGAAAGCCAAATTCTGTCGAGGATAAATAGCCTCTATACAACGAGGTAAAAAATCCTCGACAT
>CADANQ010000106.1 GCA_902789365.1 uncultured Eubacteriales bacterium | reverse complement strand
CGGCGGTGCCGCTTGGACGCAGGAAACCGGCGCCGCCGGCGGGTTGGGGACTCGGGGAAGGGGTTTTCCTTCCCCGGACTCCGTTCTTCGCCCGGGGGGGTCGCGGGGGGTACGGGTACCCCCCGCGGTATCTGTTCTGTCCGCAGGACTGAACAGATACCCCGTTCGCAACTTTTTTACCGGGAAACGCCTCTCGGAATGTGTTACAGTATCCTTGCCCGAAGGGAAAAGCCCCGAGGAAAAGGGAAACCGGACCGGCGAACAAACGCCCTCCGGACACCGAAGGCAAAAAACGCACCCGTAGCTCAGACGGCAGAGCGGCGGTCCCTTAAACCGACGGCCGCAGGTTCGATGCCTGCCGGGTGCACCAAAAGCACGGACAGCAATGACTGTTACCATTCTAAGGCGCAGTTGCGGGTTCGAGTCCCGCCGGCGGAAACGCCGTAGCTAAACGGGCATAGCAGCGAAAAAACAACCAACCGTGCTTTGTATCTGACCCTGTAGTTTAGCGGCAGAACGCCGGATTCTCAATCCGGGGACATGGGTCCGATTCCCATCGGGGTTGCTTCTCCCGCGCGCCTTAAGTTCAGCGGAACAAAGGCGCAAATAAAAAAGCACGGACAGCAATGACCGTTTCCATCTTAAGGCGCAGTTGCGGGTCCGAGTCCCGCCGACGGAAACGCCGTAGCTAAACCGGCATAGCGGCGAAAAAACAACCAACCGTGCTTTGTATCCGACTCTGTGGTTCAATGGCAGAACGCCGGACTGTCGATCCGGGGACATGGGTTCGATTCCCGTCAGAGCCGCTGAAGCGCGGCCCCGATCCCGCATTGGGATCGGGGCCGCGTTTTTTTGCGGCGTTTGCGGCAGCGCGCGGAATACGGACGGTACGGCCCTTCTCCGCCGGAAAAAAGGCGGCGTTACGCGCTTCGGCCGTTCGGCCTGGAAATAATCTCCCGCCATTTGGGCGAGAACAAATAGTACCCGATCATGCACAGCATGCCGAAGCCAAAGGAGATCGGGAAGCACAGCATGATCCACGTGCCGTCGAAAAAGGCCCTGATCATGTGGGCGCTGGGGATGCGCACCGCCCAGAGCATCAGCAGATTGACGGCGGTGGTATACCGCACCAGGCCCGCGCCGTTGACGATGCAGATGATGGTGTTGAACACCGAAAACATCCACTGGCTGAACATCAGCACCGACACATACCTGTCCGCGTACATCAGCACCGTTTCGTCCCGCGTGAATATCCTGAGGAGCGGCATCCTGAACGCCAGGAAAAGAAGCCCGCTGGCCAGCGTGATGGCACCCGCGGCAATGGGGATCCGCCGGTATCCCTGCCGCAGGCGGTCGTAATTGCCTGCCCCGCAGTTCTGCCCCGAAAAGGTGGTGGCCGCCGACGACATGCCGGAAACGGCGATGTTCGCCATGCCCGTAATCCGGCCCGACACCGCCTGCCCGGCCATAAAAACGGCGCCCTGGGAATTGACAAGGGTCTGCAGAGCCACGTGCCCCATGGAATACAGGGAATGGTTCAGCCCGATGGGAAGGCCGATGCGCACGATGGCCCTGAGGTGCTCGCCGGAAAGCTTCAGGCTGAACACGGGGAGATCCAGATCGCGGTGCTGCCTGCGGATATAAATCACGCTGGCGATCCAGCTTAAGTACATCGACACGGCGGTGGCCAGGGCGGCACCCGGCGCGTCCATGCCCGCGCCGGCCACCAAAGCCAGGTCCAGCACAATGTTGGAAGCGCAGGAAATCATCAGGAAATACAGCGACGCGGTGCTGTTGCCCATGCCCCTGAGGATGCCCGCGTTCATATTATAGCCGATATTCCCGAGGGACCCCGCCAGCACAATGCGCACATACGCCTCGGACAGGGGCATCGCCTCCTCGGGCACCTCCATCAATCTAAGGATCGCCGGGGCCAGGAAAAAGCCCAGGATTCCCACGCCGACGCCCACGATCCACACAAAGGCCGCCGCGGTCCGGCAGACGCCGGCGGTCTTTTCGCGGTCCCCCGCGCCGTAATACTGCGATATCAGGATGGAGACCCCCGTCCCGATGCCGAGAAATATGCACAGCACCGCCTCCACCGGCTGGGCGCTGGTCCCCACCGCCGCAAGGGACGCGGTGCCGCAGTATTTGCCGATCACCAGGGTGTCCACGGTGGTATACAATTGCTGCAGGATGTTCCCGATCACCAGCGGGAGCGCGAACAAAAGCACCTTCCGCATGATCGGCCCGTACGTCATGTCGATGACCCTGTCCCGTTTTCTTTCGCTCATCCGCGTCCTCCGGCTCCCTTTCCTTCAGCCTCCGCGCATTCCAAATACCGTGTCCCTTCCCATCATATCACACCCCTCGTTATCCGGATGAAAAAAAAATATCAACCAATCCAAAACTTCACTCTTCACTCTTCACTCTCCACTCTTCACTCTTCAGTCTTCACTCTCCGCTCTTCACTCTCCGCTCTTCTCTCCGCTCTTTCCCCCGTTGCCAACGCCGCCCGGCCGTGTTATGATACGATAACAACAATAAGATTATTGATCGGGAGGGAAGCCGAATGGACGGCCGGATCGTAAAGGACACCTTCAAGCTGGGCTTTGGCCTGATGCGCCTGCCCAAGCTGCCCGACGGAAGCACCGATATCCCCCAGGTATGCGCCATGGCGGACAGGTTTCTCGCCTCGGGCGGCACCTATTTCGACACGGCCTTCGTATACGACAGGGGCCGGTCCGAGGAAGCGTTCCGAGCCGCCGTGGCCGACAGGTACCCCAGGGAAAAATACACCCTGGCCACCAAGCTGAACGCCAATATGCAGTGCCATGACGAGGAAAGCGCAAAGGCCCAGTTCTATACCAGCCTTGAGCGCACTGGCGCCGGGTATTTCGACTATTACCTGCTCCACTGCATCATGCGGGGCACGTACACCCGGTACGACGATTACCGCCTGTGGGATTTCATCCGGGAGCAGAAGGAAAAGGGCCTGATACAGCACACCGGCTTTTCCTTCCACGCCGACCCGGAGCTGCTGGACGAGGTCCTCACCGCCCACCCGGAGGTGGACTTTGTCCAATTGCAATTGAACTATTCCGACTGGGAAAACCCGGGCATCGCCTCCAGGGAATGCTGGGAGATTGCCCGGAAGCACTTAAAGCCCGTCACGGTAATGGAGCCACTCAAGGGCGGCGCCCTGGCGGACCCGATCCCCGCGGTCAAAAAAATCTTCGCCGAGGCGGACCCGTCCCTTCCCCTGGTCTCCTGGGACATCCGCTTTTCCGCCGGCCTGGAGGGCGTCATCACGGTGCTCTCGGGCATGTCCACCCTTGCCCAGATGGAGGAAAACCTGTCCTTCATGAAGGATTTCAGACCGCTGGACGAACGCGAACAGGCCGTAATACGGAAAGCCCAGATCGCCCTTGACGAAAACAGGGACATACCCTGCACCGGCTGCCGCTACTGCGTCGACGGGTGCCCCATGGGCATCCCGATCCCGGATATCTTCACCGTGGCCAACCGCCAGCGCAACAACGAGGGCTTCCGTCAGGTGCGGGAATACAACATCGCCACCACCGGCAAGGGCCGCGCCTCCGACTGCGTCGCCTGCGGGCAGTGCGAGGGCGCCTGTCCCCAGCACCTGAAGATCATCGAATACCTGAAGCAGTGCGCAGATCGCTTTGAACAGTAAAAAGGACAAAAAATGCTTAAACGATTCATCGCCTATTACAGGCCCCACAAAAAGCTGCTGGTCCTGGACCTGCTGGCTTCGCTCCTCATTTCCCTGATCGGCATGGTCTACCCCGTGGTGACCAACCGGATGCTGAACGACTTCATCCCCAACCGGATGTATTCCACCATCGTCACCGCAGGACTGCTGGTGCTCTTCCTTTACACCGTCCGGATGCTGATGCGCTATTTTGTGCAGTTTTATGGGCACATGATCGGCGTCAGGATGCAGAGCCGCATGCGGCGGGATCTGTTCGCCCACTTGGAAAAGCTGCCCTTCAGCTTTTACGACAACCACGAGACCGGCAGGATCATGACCCGCATCACCAGCGACCTGTTCGAGGTGTGCGAACTGGCCCACCACGGCCCGGAAAACCTTCTGATCTCGTCGGTGATGATCATCCTGTCCTTCACCTACCTGATGACCATCGAACCCATCCTGACGCTGATTGTCTTCGCCTGCGTGCCGATCCTGGTGGTGGTCACCGTACGCATGCGGCGGCCCATGCGCAAGGCCTTCGACGACCGGCGCAAGAGCAACGCCACCATCAACGCGGCGGTGGAAAGCAGCGTGACCGGCATCCGCGTCACCAAGGCCTACACCAACGCCGCCCGCGAGGTGGAAAAGTTCGAAAAAGGCGACGTGGAGTTCGTCAACGCCTCCAGGGACGCCTACCGGGCCATGGGAAAGTTCTTTTCCTCCACATCCTTCGTCACCGACGTGTTCAACGTGATCATCCTGATCGCCGGCGGCCTGTTCCTTTACGACGGGCGGATCAATTTCGGCGAATACTCCACCTTCATCGTTTCGGTCAACCTGTTCATCAGCCCGGTCAACACGCTGATCAACTTTATGGAGCAGTTCCAGAACGGCGTCAGCGGCTTTAAGCGCTTCCTGGAGATCATGGACGAAAAGCCCGAGACCGACGCGGAAGGCGCGGAGGAACTGAAGGACGTCCGGGGGGACATCGAATTCCGCGATGTGGATTACGCCTACGACGGCGTCCACCCGGTGCTGCGCGGCGTGAACCTGAAGATCGAAAAGGGCAAAAAGCTGGCCCTGGTCGGGCCCTCCGGCGGCGGAAAGACCACGCTTTGCCACCTGCTGCCCCATTTTTACGAACTGGCGGAGGGGCACGGCGCCATCCTGATCGACGGAAAGGACATCAGGAACCTGACCCTGGATTCGGTGCGGCGCGCCATCGGCATCGTGCAGCAGGACGTGTTCCTGTTCGTGGGCACCATCCGGGACAACATCCTCTACGGCCGCCCCGACGCCACCTTCGAGGAGGTGCGGGAGGCCGCCAAACGGGCCAACATCCACGATTACATCATGACCCTGGAAAAGGGCTACGACACCGAAATCGGCGAACGCGGCGTGAAGCTCTCCGGCGGACAGAAGCAGCGGCTCTCCATCGCCCGGGTGTTCCTGAAGGACCCCGCCATCCTGATCCTGGACGAGGCCACCAGCGCCCTGGACAACACCACGGAGGTCCTGATCCAGCAGTCCCTGGACGAACTGTGCAAGGGCCGCACCACCCTGGTCGTGGCCCACAGGCTCTCCACCATCCGGGGCGCCGACGAGATTGCCGTGGTCATCGGCGGCAGCATCACCGAGCGCGGTACCCACGAGGAACTGATGGCAAAGGACGGCACCTATAAAAAGCTGTATTCCCTCCAGTTCCGCGACAGCGACCTGCTGGAGTGATACGGAAACACAGTCCCCCCTCCCCCGGGGGGGCTTTTTTATGCCGCTTTCCCGGGGCCTCCGCGGCCCCGGACCCCGCGGCAGAAGCTTCGCCCCTGCACCCCGATCAGGCGGACAGCCTGATGACAAACCACAAGCAATGCGCGCCTGCCCGGCGCAAGCACGGGACTGTCTTACAGCGGTTTACTCCGCTGCGATCTCGACTTCCTTGCCGCGGAAGGCAACCCCGTATCTCAAGATTACCGTGATTCCACGGGAAACCATTTCCGTTTCATAGCGCTTGTCCGCCATTTGGGCAAGCGCACTTTTCGCCAGCTCTTTCAGATCGGCAGTTTCATTCTTTCCGGCTGATTTCAGCTCAATCAGAATGCCCGGGAAGCTTTTCACTCTGGGCATCAGCTGGATGTCATACCGGCCTTCGCCGGATTCACGGTTGGATCGGACCGTATAGCGGCTGTCCATCATCGCACACAGTCCCAGTACCAGTCCCTGATAAAAGCTTTCTTTTGCCGTGTCGAAAGTACTGGCGCTTTCCAGAAGCAGCGTCCGCATATGCCTTTGGAGCGCGTCTCCGTTTCCGGAAAACAACGCTTCCTGAATGGAAACCGCAACGGAAGGAGGCACGATATCCGCCAGCTGATCCAGTATTTCCTTTTTGTACACAAAAGCGATCTCCCGATTCGGCAGCGCCACCTCGCACATGAGTCCGCCGGTAAAGCTGTATTCGGCGGAAATCGCCTTCAGGTATCCCGCAACCAGCAGGAAACTGTACACGGAGGAAGGATTGCGCCTGATCTCAGGGTAGATCACATCCGTATCGATGCAGGTCAGGAAAGCCTCGCCCTGCAGGATCGTCTTCAGGCGCTCGTATATCTCCGGTCCTGCTTCCGACAGCATTTCGCCGATGATTTCATTGCTGCCTGTGGACTGCCAGTACGCGCCGGGACGGCAGTCATTGCGAAAATAGTTGATCACTGACCAGGGATTGAAAATCTCCGTCCGGCCAAAGCGATAACCGTCATACCACTCACATATCTCATCACACCGGTCTTCAGCGCCGTAATATTCTGCCATACCGCGCACCTCTTCCGGCGTGAAGCCGAAGTAAGCGCTGTACTTTTCATCCAGGATCGAGTTGATCGTCAGGTTGTTAAGGCCGCTGAAAATGCTCTCCTTCGCTACGCGGAGAATTCCCGTCATAAATCCAAAGGACAGATGGCTGTTGTCCTTCAGCCCGCCGGAAAACAGGTTCCTCATGAAAAGGATCACCTGATCATAGAACCCCTTTGTATGACCTTGCTGGATCGGCGTGTCATACTCGTCAATAATGATGACCGGTGCGATTCCGTAGTGCTCATGAAGCATTTTCGTCAGCGTCAAAAAAGCGCTGGTCAGCTCGGCAGCGGTGGCCGTCCGCTCCATCACACGCCGAAAACAGGCTTTATCCACCGCGCTGCACCTGCCCGACGCCAGCAGCACTTCATGCCGGCCATACTCATTGCCGAGCACTTCCGCCAGCTTCTCCAGCGTCTCCTGCCAGGTCTCGCACTTAATGTCTTTGAATGTCACGTAAACAACAGGGTACTTTCCCTGATATGCGTGATATTCTTTGCCCGCCTTCCAGATCGCCTTACCGCGGAAATATATAGACGTGTCCTCATCCGAGATCTCAAAGAACGTCCTGAGCATGTCCATGTTCAGTGTCTTGCCAAAGCGGCGCGGACGGGTAAACAGGGATACCATCGGACGTTCATCCAGAAAATCTCGGATAAGCAGCGTTTTGTCCACATAATAATACTGTGTGGACGCGATGCGGTAATCCGAGATGCCCACAGGCAGCGGCAGCTTCTTTTTTGCGGATGCGCTCCTGCCCTTATACGCGCCGGTGCGGACCCTTCCGTCCGCAGGGCGTGCAGCGTCTTTGGGGACAGACCATATTCCGCCCTGTTTTACGGCTCCGGGGATCTTTCCTTCCCTGCACATACCTGTAATGTGGCGTTCTGTCAGTCCCCATCTGGCAGCCGCCTCCTTTGCGCGGATCATATCGGACACAGACAGCGCTTCCTTTCCGTTTCAGGATGACCCCATTATACTTTTGAAAAGGAAATAAGTCAATTGCAATCGGAAATATATCAAATATATCGACTTATTTCCGTTTTACTGTTCCGAAAACCGTCTGCAGGAACACAGTCCCCCTCCCCGGGGGGCTTTTTTATGCCGCTTTCCCGGGGCCTCCGCGGCCCCGGACCCCACGGCAAAGGCTTCGCCCCTGCACCCCGATCAGGCGGACAGGCGAGAGAAGCGCGCGTATCCGTTTATTGTTTTCGGTCAGATATACCATACCGGGATCTCGAGCACGTTGTCGCGCAGCCGTCCCGGCTGAGGGCACATATTCACAACGGCCCCGGTGCCCCGTTTTTTTTCCGGCACTTTATCCAGCACCGTAAAAGCACCGGTCGCCGACGCCGTTTCCGACGTGTTCGTCTTGATCTCTATTGGATAAAGTACGCCGTTTTCCTCGATAATAAGATCGATTTCACTCTCCGTTTCGGTCTTTTGTCCGTTTTCCGTTTTTTTCACTTTATCTTTTCCCCGGTAGTAGGATACGCAGTAACGGTAATCGATATTCCGGTTGGAATAGGATTTCAGGATCTCCGAGACCGCATACGTCTCAAACATCGCGCCGTTCATCGCGCCGAAAGCCAGCGTTTCCGTCGTCAGCCAGCGCGTCAGATAGGAAGCGAGGCCCGTATCGCGAAAATATACCTTCGGCGTTCTGATCGCGCGTTTTAAAACAGCCGGCGTATACGGCTCCAGAAGATAGATGATCCCGGAGGCTTCAAGGATGGATATCCAGTTCCTGACCGTCCCCACGTCCCGGGATATTTCATCCGCTATGCTTGAATAATTCAGCATCTGGCCCGTCCGCGCCGCGACGGCGACCATGAACCTTCGGAACGTATTGAGATCCTGTACCGCGGAAAGACTGCGTACATCACGCTCCAGATACGTTTTGACATAGCTGGCATAGAATGATTGCCAGTCCATGTCAGGATTCTGGTATAGTTCAGGATAGCATCCCCTGTGGATAATCTCCCAGATGTTTTCAGGTTTTCGGGCTGTTTTTTGCCTCTCAAGAATGTATTCCATCGTGGGGAGGAAGGGGGCGGAAAACGGATCCCCCCGGATCTCTCTCAGCGACAGACCGAGCAGCTCCAGAACGCATACCCTGCCGGACAGGGATTCCGAAGCGTTTTTCATCAACAGCAGCGGCTGGGACCCGGAAAGCGTAAACAATCCCCTTTCTTCCGTCGCGTCACAGGCCATTTTGATCTGGCGGAAAAGCTCCGGCACATACTGGACCTCGTCCATGACGACCGGCGGCGGATTCATCTGCAGGAACATGTCGGGATTGTTTTTCGCCTGCTCTTCCAGATAGGCATCGTCAAATGTAACGCCGCGGCGTTCCGGGAACAGCGCGCGGAGCATCGTCGATTTTCCGGTTTGCCGGGCGCCCGTGATAAGGGTCGCCTTGAACATCCTGTCTGACCGAAGAACAATGTCTTCCATGGCCCTTTTGATATACAATCCTTTCCCCTCCATGGCTGATTTTGATTCTGATTCCAGATTAGCCATAATCGTATCTGTTCAGTCCTACGGACAGAACAGATACCGCGGGGGTACCCGTACCCCCCGCGAACCCCCCGGGCGAAGAACGGAGTCCGGGGAAGGGAAACCCCTTCCCCGAGTCCTGAGCCTCGCCGGCGGCGCTTAC
>CADANQ010000105.1:9366-15755 GCA_902789365.1 uncultured Eubacteriales bacterium | reverse complement strand
CCGGCGAGGCTCAGGACTCGGGGAAGGGGTTTTCCTTCCCCGGACTCCGTTCTTCGCCCGGGGGGTTCGCGGGGGGTACGGGTACCCCCCGCGGTATCTGTTCTGTCCGCAGGACTGAACAGATACAACACAGGCCTGAAAAAAACGGGGCCGCCGCGGAATGAGTTCCGCGGCGGCCCATGTCATGCCTGTCTCCGACAGGTTCGGATAAACGCGTTATTCCGTCCTGAAGTCCCGTTCGCCCTCCAGCGCCTCCAGTTCACGGCTTTCCATACGCGTCACTTCGATGAACCTTCCGTTTTCCAGGGCGATAAGAACGCGCGCGACGGCCGCGGCGTCGCCCTGGATCTCCATAACGACGCTGCCGTCCCATTCGTTGCGGCACCAGCCGGTGCAGCCGTACAGGGAGGCCAGATGCCTTGCCCGCCAGCGGAAGCCGACCCCCTGGACCGTGCCGTAAAAAACGATGCGCCGCCGGATCATTTTTTCATTCCTCCCGGGGAAGATCATTCCCCGTCGTCCTCATCCGCGCCGATCTCCCCCGTATACCGCATGCTGTCATAGGCGTACTGGGCCTCCAGAGAGGCCTTTTTTTCGCGCCATGCGTCGATTTCGGCCCGGATGGCCAGCATTTCGTCCGCCAGCATCTCCTCGCTGCGGGGCTTTGCAAGCCTTACCCAGGAGGTCATCCGGTCGATGGCTTTGGGGCTTCTCAGCTCCCGGGCGATTACCTCCGCCATGGCCGCGGAAAAGCCCAGCTCCGTTACCGCCTGCACAAGCCCGTCCCGGGCCCGCGCCCAGATCCTTTGGTTTTCCGTCATTCCGCCGCCTCCCGCCCGAATATGATGGGAATATCATACCACGGACGGGAAAATCGGGAAAGCCCTTTCCGCGCGCCGCCGCCGGGCATATGTTGCGTACAAACTTCGTTTTCTTTTTTGACGGATGCCTGTACAGGAGAGTATAATAATGTTAAAATATTCGCGTAATTATTCCGGACGGTCCGCCTGAACGGTGATTTCCGCCCCGAGGGAGGAACACGCGTCAGTGGCGCGGCAAACATCAAAAGAAAGGGGATCAGCTGCTCATCGGACGCGGCGAGGACAACGATCTGGTGCTTCCGTCGGTCACCGTCTCCCGCCGCCACGCGGCGCTGATCCGCGGCTCCCGCGGATGGACGCTGCAGAATGAGAACAGCGCCAACGGCGTAATCGTCAACGAATCGCAGGTGAGCGACCGCTGCCTTCTTCACAGCAAGGACGTCATCTGCATCACCGACATAATAATCTGACCCTCAGCGATATGCTGCGCTATGCCGCGGAGCTGCGCCTTCCGCAGGACACCACGGCGGAGGAGCGGGAAGAGACCATTGACAACGCGATCCGGATGGTGGAACTGACGGAGCAGAAAAACAGCCTGATCCGCCGGCTGAGCGGCCTTCTGGATCGGCATGCTCAATTCCATCCAGGAGATCTGCAAAGAGCGGACGGTGCTCAAGCGGGAATACATGACGGGCCTTTCGCTGTCTTCCTATGTGCTCTCCAAGGCGGCGGTACTTGGAATATTGTGCCTGGTGCAGAGCGCGCTTCTGGTGGGCGTGTTTGCCCTGATGGTCGGCCTGCCGGAGAAAGGGCTGATCCTGCCGCCTGTGCTGGAAATGTTCCTGTCCTCCTGGCTGACTTCCGCTTCCGCGGCGGCCCTGGGCCTGTTCGTTTCCGCGCTGTTCAACAATCCCGACCGGGCGATGACGGTGGCGCCGCTGATGCTGATGCCGCAGATGCTTTTCTCGGGGCTGCTCTTTACTTTGTCCGGCGCCACGGAGATGATCTCGCTGCTGGCGACATGCCGCTGGAGCATGGAAGGCCTTGGGACGACGGCGAACCTGAATTCACTGCAGCTGAGGCTGGCGCAGCAGGGAGTCCCGATCGAGCACAAGGCGGAGTCGTTCTTTGACTATACGGCCGGTCACATGGCCGTTGCGTGGCTGATTCTGGCGGGTTTTGCGGTATGCTGCCTGGCGGCCGCCTGCCTGCTG
Organism: uncultured Eubacteriales bacterium; assembly: GCA_902789365.1. GTDB lineage: Bacteria > Bacillota > Clostridia > Christensenellales > Aristaeellaceae > RUG756. The sequence continues at coordinate 13,720 of CADANQ010000105.1, read as the reverse complement.
CTGAGGCGGCTGAAGCGGAGTGAGGGATGAACACGATGACTGACGGAAGATACGCGGAGGACGGCCCTTCCGATCTGGATTTTACCTACTGGGCCCGGGAGCGTTTTTACGATGTGGCGGACGACCCGTATTTCCAGCGCGGCGACCCGCAGATGATCTATGACGCGCTGAAAGAGCGGATGCGGATGGTGCCCTTCGGGGATTTCCTCAAGCGCTACATTTTCGAAAAGGCGGGGATGTCCGGCCGGTATTCCCAGGCGCCCCTCAAACAGTATGTCGACACCCTTTGCGCGGAGTTCGAGGACCGGCAGACGCCCTGTTCCTTCAGGCCCACCAGCGTGCGGCTGCGCAATGCCGTCCGCAACTGGCTGGAACAGAAGACGGTGAGCCGCAGCGTGGTGCTGCTCCTGGGCTTCGGGCTGGGCATGAGCGCGGAGGACGTGAACGATTTTCTTACCAAGGCGCTGCAGGAGCCCGGACTGAACGCCAGGGATCCCTTTGAGGCGATCTGCTGGTACTGCTACCGGAAGGGCCGCAGCTTCGGTTATTTTGACGAACTGTGGGCCGCCTGTCAGGACGGGACGACCCGGGAGACCCTTGCGGCCCCTCCGGCCCCGGACAGCACGGCGGCCTGCGGTCAGCTTCTGTCCCGGGTCGAAAGCGAGGGCGAGCTGATGGGGTACCTTGCCGGCCTGCCCATCGCGAAAGGCACCAGACGGCAGAGCGTCTCCGCCCGGAAGGCATTCGACGCCCTGTACGGCGAAGCCTGCGGCCATGTGGCGAGGATCCTGACCGAATCGTCAAAGGACGACGCCGGGATCGCCGCCCGGCGGCTGGAGGAAGCGCTGAGCCGCGATGACCGGATCTGGGAAGAGCAGCGCCGGGCGCGCGTCTCCCGCGCGCGGGAGGGGTATACCGCCTACCGGGCGGAGGAGATTACGCCCGCGGACCTGGAGAGCGTGCTTTTTGCGGCCGTGCCCACGGACCGGCACGGCAACCTGATCCCGGTGAAAAGTTCGGAGCTGTGCGAGCAGTTTGCCGGCCGGCGTCTGAGCCGGCAGCGCATTGCCGAGATCCTTTCCGGCGACGCGCCGATCACACGCTACGACCTGATTACCCTGAATTTTTTTAACTGTTCCCAGCGGGACACGGCAAAGACCCGGCAGCGCTACGCGGATTTCATCGCCTCGTCCAACGCGATGCTGAAGGGCTGCGCCATGGGACCGGTGTACGTGGTGAACCCGTATGAATGCTTTCTTCTGATGTGCATACTGACGGAGGATCCCCTCGGGACCTTCGCGGACATCTGGGAACGTTCCTTCGGCGGCGAGTGAACCCGCGAAAATCCCGATGACGAAAACCGTCCTTTCCCCGGGTATCATTAAGACGGACCCATAGAAAGGAGGGTTTAAGGATGAAAGTCAGGATCATTGCCGCGGCTGTGGCTTTTGCCGTCGTCCTGGGGCTGGCCTTCGCGGCCTGCGCCGTGCTGAACATGCCGGAGATCGCCCTGAAAAGGATGGCGAACGAGGTGAGCCGTGAAGACCCGGAGGCCCTGGAGACCCATCTCACATCCCGCGCGCTTCTCAAATACAGGCTGGCCATGAAGGTTTATCATCTTCCCCTGACGCGGAAAGCGGCCGGCCTGGTGTCCGGCAGGAGACAGGCGGAGGCGTTTTCATGCGGGCTGGATCATATGGAGCGGTCAGGGGATCAGGCGGAGGCCTTCATGAAGGTTTCCTGCGCCGGCCTGACGGGTACGGTTCGGTTAAACATGGTCCGCGTGGCAGGGGTATGGATGATCTGCGATCTGAAGCTGAATCTTAGGGGAGCTGCCCCGCTGACAGGAGGTGACGGATATGCTCAGACTTGAATATGTCGGTATGACCCACCGCGGAAGGATCAGGAGCGTCAATCAGGACGCGCTGGTCTGCGCGGGCGAGTGCCTTCCCAGAATCGGCGGAGGCGGCGGCAGCGGCGCGACGGTCCGGGGAAACAGCGGCCTGGAAAAGCCGCTGTTCTTTGGCGTTTTTGACGGACTGGGCGGCGAACAGTGCGGGGAGGTCGCGTCCTATATGGCCGCGCAGACGGCGCAGTCCTGGCGCCCGAGGGCGGACAGGGACGCCCTGAATCACCTGTGCGCGGAGATGAACCGCCGCATCTGCGAATTTACGGAGCGCAACGCGCTGCGCACCTGCGGGACCACGGCGGCCATGGCAGTGCTCCACGATGGCAGGATGGTCGGCTGCAACCTGGGCGACAGCCGGATTTATCTGAAGAGGAAGGGCGAAATGACCCAGCTTTCCAGGGACCATGTCCTTCCGCTTTATCCCGGGCCGAAGCCGCCCCTTTCGCAATTCCTGGGCATCCCGGAGACGGAGGTCCTCCTGTCTCCCGCGTGGATCGACTGCGGGCTATGCGACGGGGATCAGGTGCTGTTCTGCACGGACGGGCTGGTGGACATGCTCCCGCCCGAGAAGGTTTCGGGAATTCTGGCGGAGGAAAAGCCGACGGAGGAAAAGGCCGAAAAACTGTTCTGGAACGCGATGGACGCGGGCGGGAGGGACAACCTTTCGCTGATCCTGCTGTATCTGGAAGGGACGTAACGGTGTCCGCATCCCTGCTTTTAAAATACACGGAACAATAAAAAAGGGGATGGTGCGAGTGGGTAAGGATTTTAAAGAAATACTTGAGGAAGTCTGGCCGGATTATGTGCTCGGCAGGGGACTTGGCCAGGGCTCCTTTGCGTCTGTTTACGAGGCCCGCCGGCGTGACGGCGTGGCCGCCACGCCCTCGGCCATCAAGGTGATCCCGGTCCCCACCAGTGAAAACGAGGTGGAGGAGCTGCGCATGGAAGGCCTGACGGGCGACCGCACCCAGGAGTATTTCCAGAGCGTCGTGGATGATTACAAGCGGGAAATCAAGCTGATGGACGTCCTCAAGACGGATCCCCATGTGGTGAACATCGAGGATTACAAGGTCTGCAAGGTTCCCGACGAAATGCTCTGGTATATTTTCATCCGGATGCCCATGCTTACGCCGCTGCGGACGGAAATGGAGAAGTGGACAAAGGACGAACTGGAGGACAAGGTCGTCCGCCTGGGCACGGATCTGTGCAAGGCGCTGGAAAGCTGCCAGCGTTACCGGATCATCCACAGGGACATCAAGCCGGAAAATATATTCGTGACGCCCCAGGGGGATTTCCGCCTTGGGGACTTTGGCGTTGCGCGAAACCTGGGGCAGACCACCCGGGGCCTTTCCAGGAAGGGGACCCCCAACTACATGGCCCCGGAGCTCTACAGGGGGGAAATCATCCAGGACTTCCGCGTCGCCAGCCTTGTGGACCAGTATTCCCTGGGCATGGTGCTCTATTATGCCGCCAACGGCATGTGCCTGCCCTTTTATCCCAGGGACCGGCAGGTGATCTCCGCGGACACGCGGGACGAAGCGTTCCGCAGGCGGATCAACGGCGACACGCTGCCGCCGCCGGAAAACGTGTCCCGGGGACTGCAGAAGATCATCCTCAAGGCCCTGTCCTACAGGCCGGAGGACCGTTATGCCACGCCCGAAGAGTTGCGCAGGGCCCTTGAGGGATACACCCGGGAATCCCGGGACCTGCCGCTTCCGGAGGAAATGAAAAAATGGACGCGGGACGAGATCGGGGCCAGGGTTGCCGGGCTGGGTATCGACCTGTGCGGGGCGCTGGAGAACGACCGGACGAACAGGGCGCTGCGGGGCGATATCAGGCCGGAAAATATTTTTGTTTCCCCTGAGGGGAAATTCTATTTTGGCGATTCCGTGGCCGCGCCGGACGGGGATCGGACAGAACGGATAACCGTGAACGAGACGCTTACGGAGGGCACGCCCGACAGCCGGATGGCCGGGGGAGCGAACCTTAACGCGGCGCGGGAATATATGTCGCCGGAGAATTTGAGGAGGGAGCGCGTCGATCCGCGCAAGGAGGATCAATACGCCCTGGGCATGGTGCTTTATTACGCCGCCAACGACAAACGCCTGCCCTTTACGGAAAAAGAGACGGCGGCGCTCTCCCCACGCGAACGGGACGAAGCAAATTCCCGGCGTCTGCGGGGCGATGCGCCGCCGCCGCCGAAAAACGTTTCCAAAGCCCTGCAAAAGGTTATTCTCAAAGCCCTGTCCGCTAAGCCCGACAGCCGTTACGCCGGGCTGAAGGAAATGAGGGAAGCCCTTGAGAAAGCGCGCGGCGGGACGCCGTGGAATCCCCGCTGGGGCCTGATCGCCGCTTTGGTCTGCCTGATCGCCGCGCTGGGTGTCGGTGTGTGGCAGCGTGACAATATCAGAGGATGGATAGAGGAAATCGTCGGACCGAAGCCCA
>CADANQ010000105.1:0-9352 GCA_902789365.1 uncultured Eubacteriales bacterium | reverse complement strand
ATGATGGCGCGGCTGAAGGAAGCAGGCCTGTCCTGGCCGGTTACGGAGGAGGAGCGTTCCTCCGCGCTGGCGCGGCTCCCCGGGCTGAAAGGCTATCTGTATGTGGGCCTGCAGGGCGACGTCAACGGGGACGGAGAGGCCAAAACGCAGGATTACGGGATTCTGAAAACCGTCCTTGAGGGGGGGCACGATGATAAAATGATTTGCTATGCCAACGGGGATATGAACGGCGACGGTAGAATCACCCTCGACGACCTGTCGCTGCTCAAGCGGCAGCTGGAGAGCAAGTAAGGGCGGCCCGTGTCTCTGCGGACCTGCGCAGGTCAAAAAAGGAGCTTCGAACATGAAAAAGGTCTTTTTGCCGGTCCTGTGCCTGCTGCTGACGCTGGTATCCTTCCCCGGTCCGGCTGAAATGCCCGGGGAGACGGCGGAGGTCTTTTTCCGCGTGACCTCTGATATCAGTGATATATCGCTTCTGAGAATCAAATTGACGTACGATACCGAAGCCCTGGAACAGGTGAGCATCGCCGGCAGGGAAGGCGTACTTTCCCGGATTGTCGGGCCGGGGGAGGAGACCGGGGGATTTGACTTTGCCGCCGTTTTCCGTATCCGAGAGAACGCGCAGCCGGGCGAATATCCTGTGAAGGTCCGGGTCGTTGAGGCTTTGTACAACGGCAACGCCGAGATTCCGGAACAGCTTTATCCCATATACTCCGAAGCCGCGATCACCGTAAAGCATCCGCCGGCGGAAGTGCCGGTGTATTACCTGTCGGGTGACGGAACTGTCGTGGCCACCGACAGCGTCACACTTGACGCCGGCCGGACCGCGCAGGTGAAGGCGAAAGCGCCGGAAGGATGGGCCGTCGTCGGAGGGCAAAGCATAAGCGTGACCGTTACCGAGGACGGGCAGGCCATGCCGTCGAGCGTCACCTTCTGGCTGACCATGCCGACGTCCGCCCCGTTGGCGCTGCCGGAGATCACCGTGGATATCACGGCTGAATTCGGCAGCAATACGCTGAAATGGAACCGTGTTCCCGGTGCGGAGCGATACCAGGTCCACCGGGGAACGTCTGTCGGGATTTATGACACGACGGTCGTTGTTGCCGGGGACTCCTATACCGACACCGCGGTCAAGGCAGGCACGACCTATTACTACATGGTGGAGGCGGTGTTCCCCAACGGGCAAATAGTCACCGCTCAGAAAAACATTGTTTCGGTAACCGCGACGCCCGCCCCGACGGCACTGCCGAAGATCAGCCTGGGGATCACGCGTGAAATCGGCAGCAATACGCTGAAATGGAACAGTGTCCCCGGTGCGGTGGGATATCGGGTTTACCGCAGTACGTCCGGCTACGCGAACTATACACTGCTGGATACGGTTTCCGGTCTCACTTACACCGACACCGCGGTCAAGGCCGGCAAGACCTACTATTACAAGGTGGAAGCGGTTTTCCCGAACGGGCAAATCGTCTACGATCAGAAGAATATTACCGCGGCAACCGCGACGCCCAGTCCGACGCCTACCCCGACGCTGAAGCCGACGCCGCTGCCGCGGATCAGCCTGGAAATCACGCGAAAAATCGGCAAAAATACGCTGACATGGAACCGTGTCCCCGGCGCGGCACGTTACCAAATCTATCGCAGTGCATATAACAGCTCGAACTATGTCCTGCTTGCCACTGTTCCCGGCATTTCCTACACCGACAGCTCGGTCAAGGCAGGCACGACCTATTATTACAAGGTGGAGGCGGTTTTCCCCGACGGGCAAACCGTCTACGCTCAGAAGAGTATTACCGCGGCAACCGCGACGCCCGGTCCAACGGTGAAGCCTGTCAGTCAGTCTATCAAAGTCGGGGGGTATATCACTTTCGGTCATTACGAGCAGGATAATAACACGGGCAACGGAAAAGAGCCGATCGAATGGCTGGTGCTGGAGGTGCAAGGGAAGCAAGCACTGGTAATCAGCAGATATGGGCTTGACTGTAAGCCGTATAATACAAGCCAGAAAAATGTGACTTGGGAGACGTGCAGCCTGCGAAAGTGGCTGAACGGGGAATTTTTGGATAGCGCTTTTACACCCATGGAACAGTCGGCGATTGTTTTGACTAAAGTGGACAACAGTGCAAGCCAGGGGAACAGCAGGTGGAATACCGGTGGAAGTAATGATACGAAGGATAAGGTCTTCCTGCTAAGTTATGCGGAAACCTTGCATTACTTCAAAAGCACTGTACACCGTAAGTCTATGCCGACAGAATATGCAGTATCAAAAGGAGCATATGAATATGGTTGCTGGTGGTGGATGAGATCGCCGGGCTATAATGAGACCACTTTCGCTGATGTCGGAAATGACGGTTCGCTTCGATACAGCAATGCCAACAGTTCTTCAGGTAGTGTCCGCCCCGCTTTATGGATCAATCTTGACGCCGGGATATTCTGAGCCTTATTCTTTATTATGAGACGGTAGCCGCGCCGCTGCTTTTAACGGCGCGGAACGATGGGAGAGGGTGCGAGTGGGCAGGAACTTTAAGGAAATTCTTGAGGAAGTCTGGCCGGACTATGTGCTTGGCAAGTCGCTTGGCCAGGGCTCCTTTGCGGCTGTTTACGAGGCTCACCGGCGTGACGGCGTGGCCGTCTCCCCTTCGGCCATCAAGGTGATCTCCGTCCCCACCAGTGAAAACGAGGTGGAGGAGCTGCGCATGGAAGGCCTGACGGGCAACCAGACCGAGGAGTATTTCCAGAGCGTCGTGGATGATTACAAGCGGGAGATCAAGCTGATGGACGCCCTCAGGACGGATCCCCATGTGGTGAACATCGAGGATTACAAGGTCTGCAAGGTGCCCGGCGAAATGCTCTGGTACATTTTCATCCGGATGCCCAGGCTTACGCCGCTGCGGACGGAGATGGAGAAGTGGACGGAGGACGAACTGGAGGAAAAAGTCGTCCGCATGGGCACGGACCTGTGCAAGGCGCTGGAAAGCTGCCGGCGCTTTCAGATCATCCACAGGGACATCAAGCCGGAAAACATATTCGTGACACCCCAGGGGGATTTCCGCCTTGGGGACTTTGGCGTTGCGCGAAACCTGGGGCAGACCACCCGCGGTCTTTCCAGGAGGGGGACCCCCAACTACATGGCCCCGGAGCTCTACAAAGGGGAGGCCATCCGGGATTTCCGCTATGCCGGCCTTGTGGACCAGTATTCCCTGGGCATGGTGCTCTATTATATCGCCAACGGCATGTGCCTGCCCTTTTATCCCAGGGACCGGCAGGTGATCTCCGCGGACACGCGGGACGCCTCGTTCATCAGGCGGATCAACGGCGACGCGCTGCCGCCGCCGGAAAAAGTGTCCCGGGGACTGGGGGAGGTCATCCTCAAGGCCCTGTCCTATAAGCCCGAGGACCGCTATGCCACGCCCGAAGAGATGCTTAAGGCCCTTGAGGGATACACCCGGGAATCCCGGGATCTGCCGCTTTCAGCGGCAATGGATAAATGGACGCGGGACGAGATCGGGACCAGGGTCGCCGGGCTGGGTATCGACCTGTGCGGGGCGCTGGAGGACAGCCGGACAAGCAGAATCCTGCCGGATGATATCAGGCCGGAAAATATTTATGTTTCCCCGGAGGGAAAATGCTATTTTGGCGATTCCGGAACCGCGGCAGCGGGCGAGGATCGGACGGTCATCGTGAAGGACCGGAACGCCGCGCTGGAATATATTTCGCCCGAGGGCTTCGGCGGGAAGAGCGCCGGTCTGCTCATGGAGGAGCAGTACGCCCTGGGCATGGTGCTCTATTATGCCGCCAACGGCGGACGCCTGCCCTTTATGGCGAAAGAGGCGGAGGCGCTCTCCCTCCCTGAGCGGGACAATGCCAATGCCAGGCGTCTGCGGGGCGATGCGCTTCCGCCGCCCGCGAACGCGTCCAAAGAATTGAGCGCGGTCATCCTCAAAGCCCTTTCCCATAATCCCGGGGACCGCTACGCCGGGCTGAAGAAGATGAGCAAAGACCTCGGCAAAGCGCGTGACGCGGCGCGGCCCGCGGGCAGCGGGGGCCCGGCGAAACCGGCGCGTCCCGTGGGCGGCGGAGACCCGGTGAAAGCGCCGCGGCCCGCGGGCGGCGGGAGCCCGGCGAAACCGGCGCGGTCCCGTCGGCTCCTGATCATCGCGGCGGTATGCCTGCTCACGGCGCTGGGCGTCGGCGTGTGGCAGCTTCCCAATATCCGCGCGATGATTAATAACCTGAAGCCCGTTCCCACCTCCGCGCCTGTTACCGCGCCTGTTTCAACGCCCACGCCCGCGCCTTCTCCCACACCCACACCCACGCCTGTTTCAACCCCCACGCCCACATCTGTTCCCACGCCCCGGCCGGAGGAGCGCAGCCAGACGGACAGAAACGCGCTGATCATGGAAAAGCTGGCGGCGGCGGGGCTTGCCTGGCCCTGTGACGAAACCGCCCTGGCTGCGGCGCAGAAAGCCGTGCCCGAACTAAAGGACTGCCTGTATGTCATATTCCCCGGGGACCTGAACAACGACCGGATGACGGACGCGCGTGACGCGGAGCTGATGGATCGTTACCTTATGTCTGTCACCGCCGACGCGTCGGGGGCCGGAGTTCCCGACGAGAAAGGCATCGAACGGCTGATGAACGGCGATCTGGACGGCGACGGACTGGTCACATCAAAGGATCAGGCGGAACTGAACGGGCGGCTTGAAAGCCTGCTCAGCGAAAATCCCGCGATCCGGGACGGCTTGATCCTGGCACGGCTGGAGGAAGAAGGCCTGCCCTGGCCGTCCGCGGAGGATGAGCTTTCCTCCGTGCTGGAGCGGCTGCCCTGGCTGAACGGTTATCTGTATGTGGGCAAAAAAGGCGACATCAACGGGGACGGCATTGTCAATGTGCAGGATTATGTGATCCTGATGCGTCTGCTCCAGGGAAACGACGGAATCAATGTGAAACGCTATGCCAACGGGGACCTGGACGGGGACTGGAAGGTGACCAGCGCCGATCTGGCGATCTTCCAGCAGATGCAGAACGCCGGGGAGGAGCAGCCCTCGCCCTGACGGATTTCGGCTTTCCGAAAAAGAATGGAGCGCTAAGGATGAAAAAGGTTATTTTACCGGTCCTCTGCCTGCTGCTTGCGCTGCAGCCCTTCTCCGCCCCGGCCGCGATGCCCGGCGAAACGGCGGAGGTTTCCTTCAGCATGCTGACGAACCCGGGAAAGGCGTTCAGCATTGTAATAGCGCTGGAATATGACCACGGCGCATTGGAGCTGGAGCCTAATTTCATTTTTTTCGGGGACCGGAAAATCGCCCAGTTCAACGAAAACCTGGCCGCTGTTTTCCGCGTCCGGGAAGGCGCGAAGCCGGGATCCTATCCTGTGGTCATCCGGGTTATCGAAGCCTCGGATTTTGAGGCCGGTATGATACCGGAGCAGGACCTTCCGACCTATTCCGGGGCTGTGGTCACGGTGGAGCGTCCGCCGGCGGAGGTGACGGTGTATTACTGCGATGCCGCCACCGGGAAAACGATAAAAACGGAGGTCATCGCGCTTCCCGCCGGATGGACCGGCATGGTGACGGGAAATGCGCCGGAGGGCTGGGCCGTTACCGGCGGACAGGGTATAGAGGTGTCCGTATCCGAGGACGGGCAGGCCATGCCCCCGGTCGTTACCTTCTGGCTGGCCGCGCCCACACCTGCACCGACAGCGGCCCCGACGCCCACGCCTGCGCCGACAGCGACCCCGACGCCCACGCCTGCGCCGACGGCAGCCCCGACGCCCACGTCTGCGCCGACAGCGACCCCGACGCCCACGCCTGCGCCGACGGCAGCCCCGACGCCCACACCTGCACCGACAGCGGCCCCGACGCCCACGCTTTCGCTGACCGTGACGCCCACCCCGTCCCCAACGCCGCCCCCGACCGCCCCCCGGCCGGTATCCAATCTGCGTGTGACGGAAAGAGACAGAAGATCAATTACCCTGACGTGGGACGGCCCGGAATACGCGGGACCGTACAAAGTGGAAGTAAGGAAAAGCGGTGCCGATACATGGGAATTCGGGAAGACAGTATACAATGCCAAGGCCGAAATCGGCCTGCTGCCGGACATGACATACGATATTCGGGTCACATCGGTTTCCGGGCCTTTCTACGGTCGGGGCGCCGCCCTGTCCGGGCAGAAAACCGCCGCAGGAGCATACAGCGGGAGGAACACAAGCGGTGATTATGTATATGCGCTGACCGATAACGGAGATGCCGTGATCACGGGTTATAACGGAAACGGCGGGGAAGTGACGATCCCGGCGAATATTGACGGGCATCCGGTGATATCCATTGATAATCGGGCGTTTTCCGGCTGCGTCGGTCTTAATTCGGTGACGATCCCGGAGGGTGTGACAAACATCGGTTACAGCGCGTTTTCCGGCTGCGGCGGTCTTAATTCGGTGACGATTCCGGAAAGTGTGACCGGCATCGGTTACGGCGCTTTTTCCGGCTGCGGCGGTCTTAATTCGGTGACGATTCCGGAGGACGTGACCGTTATCGGTGATTTTGCGTTTTACGGCTGCGTCGGTCTGACGTCTGTGACGATCCCGGAAAGTGTGACCGGCATCGGCGAGCAGGCGTTTGGTTACTGCACCGGCCTGACGTCGGTGACGATTCCGGAAGGCGTGACCGAGATCGGCAATCAGGCGTTTTACGGCTGCAAAAGCCTGACGTCTGTGACGATTCCGGACAGTGTGACTGGGATCGGAGAGAATCCGTGGCCGAGGTGCTATGCCCTGACAACAATCAATATATCGCCGGATCATCCGTCTTTTTCCATGATCGACGGAGCGCTTTACGGCAGGGCGGACAATCGGCTCATATGGGTCCCGTCAGCCAAAGCAGGTTCCTTTAATATCCGGCAGGGGACCCGGATTATAGGCGATTATGCGCTTGATGGCTGCAGAGAAGTGACATCGGTCGCAATCCCGTACGGCGTAACGTACATCGGCGCGCAGGCTTTCGCTTTTAACGGACTGGCTTCGGTGACGATTCCGGACAGCGTGATATATATCGGCAGTGACGCTTTTTCGAACAGTGATTACCTGACTTCGGTGACGATCCCGGGCAGCGTGAGATATATAGGGGACAGGGCGTTTGGCAGAATCGAAGATCTGGCTTCGGTCACGCTGGAGAATGGCGAAATCTGGCTTGGTGATAACCCATGGGAGGCTTGTCCGCGACTGACGACGATCAATGTAACGTCGGAGCATCCGACGCTGTTTGTGTCTGGCGGAGCGCTTTACAGCAAGCCGGACAAAAGGCTGGTATGCGTCCCGGGCGGCACGGAAGGGGATCTCGTGATCCCGCAGGGAATTGTGATCATCGGTGAATTGGCGGCTGATGAATGTGTAAGCCTGACCTCGGTCACGGTCCCGAACAGTGTGACATCCGTAGAATTCCGGGCGTTTTCAGACTGTGCCGGCCTGACCTCGGTCACGATCCCCGCCGAAGTAACGAATATCAATTGGCGCGCTTTCGACAATTGCCCCAACCTGGTCCTCACTGTCACCCGGGGAAGTTATGCTGAGGAATACTGCCTTTCCAACGGGCTGCCTTATCGGTATGCAGGGGACAGATGATTTTCGGCCTCAGCCGTCAGGCCGCAAAACCTGAGGAGCAAACCGTTTTGATGGGAGTGGAAGGAACGTGAAAAAATTGCCGGCGCTGGTCATGGCGCTGTGTATGCTGATCGGCGTTTGCGGCGCCAAGGCGGCGGAGGCGGGGGAGACGGCGGAGGTTTCCTTCAGCATGCTTACGAATCCGGAAAACGCGGTCGATATCCTGATCGTACTGGAATATGACCACGAAGCGTTGGAACTGGTGCCCAACTATATTTTCAACAGGGATCGCAAAGTAGCCCGTTTCAACGAGTTCCTGTCCGCTGTATTCCGCATCCGTAAGGACGCGCGGCCGGGCACGTATACCGTGACGATCAGGGTCCTTGAAGCCGTGAACATCGACAGCGTTCCGATATCGCGGCTCCCCGCATACTCTGAAGCTGTGATCACGGTAAAGAGTTCGCCGGTGGAAGTGCCGGTGTATTACATGCGACAGGGAGACGGAAGCATCGTGGCCACCGACAGCGTTACGCTTGCCGCGGGCCAGACCGTCGAGGTGAAGGCAAATCCGCCGAAGGGCTGGGTTATCAGCGGCGAACAAAGCATGCCGGTGACCGTTAAGGAGGACGGGCTGGCTATACCGTCGAGCGTTACCTTCTGGCTGACCAAAGTTGTTTTGGCAACCGGGACGCCCATTCCGACGCCGACGCCCGCCCCCACGCCTGTCCCCGTCAAAGTCGGGGAGTATATCACCTTCGGGCATTACGAACAGGACAATAACACCGGCAATGGAAAAGAGCCGATTGAATGGCTGGTGCTGAAGGTGAGCGGGAATCAGGCGTTGGTGATCAGCAGATACGGGCTGGACGCGCAGCCGTACAATTTTGGTAATAAAAATGTGACCTGGGAAACGTGCAGCCTGCGGACATGGCTGAACGGGGAATTCCTGAATAACGCGTTTACCACCAGGGAACAGACGGCGATTATCATGACAACGGCAGATAACAGTGCAGGCCAGGGATACAGCGAATGGAATACCGACGGCGGGAACGATACGAAGGACCGGATTTTTCTGCTGAGCTATGCGGAGGCATGGAGTTATTTTGGCAGCGACAGCGTACGACAGTCTGAGGCGACGAGATACGCGGAAGGGAGGGGGGCATATACAAGCGGCGGCAAATGCTGGTGGTGGCTGCGTTCCCCCGGCTTCCATCAGCGCCTCGCCGCGCGCGTCTACACCGACGGCTCTCTCAACTCCCACGGTGTCTTCATTGACAGCGGTTGTGTCCGCCCCGCTTTATGGATCAATCCTGACTCCGGAATCTTCTGATCTTAAATCCTTTTGTGCGGCAGGGTACGGACGGATGACCGGCGGATGCAGTCCCCGACGGAACCCGGCGCGGAAAGGATGGGCAAGGACCGTATTCCGGCCGTCCCCGGCTCCGGAGAAACCGTTGGTCTGTCAGGCTGTATTTTCGAAAAAATACGGTCGACGATCAAAAAAACTGCCCGTCAGGCGCCGACAACCGGACAGGAAATATGAAAATCATCAGGAGCAATGTAAACCATGACAGGTACGGGCCGAACCCGCCATACGTGACCGGAGGCGCGTATGTGGTGCAGACGTGCCTTTCATGGCTGGGGTATTATTCCAAAGGAGTATCTGTTCAGTCCTGCGGACAGTTTAGATACCGCGGGGGGTACCCGTACCCCCCGCGAACCCCCCGGGCGAAGAACGGAGTCCGGGGAAGGGAAACC
>CADANQ010000104.1:9368-11265 GCA_902789365.1 uncultured Eubacteriales bacterium | reverse complement strand
ATGCCGCTGAAGCGGATGATAATCGGAGGGAGATCCCTCCGATACCTCCCCTCTGCTGCCATACGTTCGTTCTCCTTCACACACGACTGAACAGTTACAGTTATAAAAAGATAAAAAACAGAGACAGACGCCGCGGCGTTTGTCTCTGTTTTTTGGTCTGCGTTTTTTTCCGGGCCGGATGCTGTGTCGGGAAACAGGGGGCTGCGCAAAAGGCAAACCATACCGCCGCCCGCGTCGTTCCTGCGGAAAGGACCGCGGTTTTTTAAGCGTGACCTGCGCCGTTATTGTCTGCATCCTTTTCATGGGGCGTGAAGGCGGTCACGGTCCTTTCGTAATGGGCTTTGGCGGCCTGCATCAGAAGGTCATGGTCGTTGGGCACATGGAAGCGTACCACCGCCTCCAGAAGGTAATGGAGCGTTTCGCCCACGGCCGGGCCGGAAATGCCCAGGGCCAGCATATCCCGGCCGCTGACGGCCAGCTGTTCCAGGCTCCAGCAGTCCCCGTCGCGCTCGATGCGGTCGATTTCGTCCAGGAGGGCGTTGGTCCACCGGGCCCGGCGGGCGACCATCGGGCTGTGGGCCCCCTGGTCCGCCATGTGCAGAAGGCACAGGTCCCGGGCGTTGTCAAGCCCGATGCGGGACACCAGCGTCAGCATGTCGCCGGGGGAAAAGCGTTCGTCGTGGCGCAGCACCAGTATGTGGATGCGTGAACGCCAGGCGGAGGGCATGTTCAGGGAGGCGCAGAGCGCGTCCGCCAGCAGAGCGCCTTTGGCCGGGTGCCCGTAAAAATGGTCCACGCCGTCCGCGTCCCGGGTGTGGGTTTCGGGCTTGCCGCAGTCGTGCAGAAGGGCCGCCCACCGGACCACCGGATCCCGGGGGGACAGGTCCACCGTGCGCAGGCTGTGCTCCCATACGTCCCAGGAATGGTAGATGCATTCCTGGGGGCAGCCCTTCATGGGCTTCAGCTCGGGGAGGGCCTCCAGCAGCACATCGCCGTATTTCAGTGCCGCGTCGAGGAAAAAGGGGGAATCCAGCATGCCGGTGATCTCCTCGCAGACCCTTTCCCGGCTGAGCATGACCACCCGCTCCTTTTTTTCCTCCAGGGCGCGGGCGGCGCCGTCCTCCAGGGCGAAGCCCAGACGGCAGGCGAAACGCAGGGCGCGGAGCATCCGGAGGGCGTCCTCCTCAAAGCGGCGGGCCGGGTCGCCCACGCAGCGGATCAGCTTGTTTTCAAGGTCCTTCCGCCCGCCGAAGGGGTCCCTGAGGCCCGCACCGTATTCCCAGGCCATGGCGTTGATCGTGAAATCCCGCCGGGCCAGGTCCTCCTCAAGTTCTGTGGTAAAGCGCACGCCCTCCGGATGCCGGCCGTCCAGGTAATCCCCGTCGGTGCGGAAGGTGGTGATCTCCACCTCCATGCCGTCCCGGACCAGGGTCAGCGTGCCCAGGCGGACGCCGGTCTCCTTCAGGGTGTCGTTTGCGAAGACCCGCTTCATCTCCTCCGGCAGGGCGGAGGTGGTCAGGTCGAAATCATGGGGCCGCGTGCCTAAAAGCGCGTCCCGGACGCACCCGCCCACGGCGGCGGCCCGGAATCCGGCGGCGTTCAGGCGTTCCATCGCGTACATAACCGCGTCGGGAAAATGCATCTGAAGCGTTTCCGTCATAAATATCCCTCCTGCTTCGGCTTTATGATAGCGAATTCACACGAGGATGTCAATCGAAGCAATACGGTAACTGTTCAGACGTGTGTGAAGGAGAACGAACGTATGGCAGCAGAGGGGAGGTATCGGAGGGATCTCCCCCCGATTATCATCCGCTTCAGCGGCATGTACGGTGAAGCGGAACGACACCCCGAACCGTTCCCGCAGGATCGGTGAGGGGTTCGTACCCGGCCGGCGGTG
>CADANQ010000104.1:0-9358 GCA_902789365.1 uncultured Eubacteriales bacterium | reverse complement strand
GTTTTCCTTCCCCGGACTCCGTTCTTCGCCCGGGGGGCTCGCGGGGGGTACGGGTACCCCCCGCGGTATCTGTTCTGTCCGTAGGACTGAACAGATACGCAATACGGCAAAAAGCCTTGCCCCGCGGCAAAGCGGCGTGATAAAATGGTTGTGACAAGCTTTCGGGAGGGAAAAGGATGGACGCGCTGGAGAGGGTCGTCAGGGCAAGGGAGATCCTGAGGGACGTGACGCCCCTGAAATCGGACTGCGGGCGGATCTGCGGCCATGCCTGCTGCGGGCAGGACGAAAACGGCAAGGGCGGCATGCTGCTTTTCCCGGGCGAGGAAGCGCTGTACCGGGATCACGCGGATTTCATCGTCCGGAGGGACGAAAGCGTCGCGCCGGACGGGGCCATTGTCACCTGCTTCGGGCGCTGCGACAGGAAGGACCGGCCCCTTTCCTGCAGGTTCTTCCCCCTTCGGCCCACCGCCGGCGGGAAGGCGGTGATGGACCGCCGCGCATCCTGGGTGTGCCCGCTGTACGAGGCGGGGAAGGCGGGCCTGTCCCCGGAGTTCGTTTCGGCGGCCGGGGAGGCGGCGGAAATCCTGGCGGGGAACGAAGAGCACGCCCGGTTCCTTGCCGCCCTGCGCGAACGCATTCTGTATGAGACAAGGGAAGAAATGCTTTGGGGGACGGAAAAATGAGGTTTGTTCAGGTACCCTCCCACAGGGAGGTTATCCACGGCGGCAAAGTCCGGGGCAGGATCATTCTGGCGGACGGTACGGAGCCGCTCTGGGAATACGCGGGCACGGTGAAATGCGTTTACGTGGACCCGCCCTTCAATACCGGCGGATCCTTTGTGATGCGCCAGAAGGTGGGGGAGAAGGACTGGGCCGGGGGCAAAAGCTCCCTGACGGTGCCGGCCTATTCGGACCGGAACGAAAGCCGGGAGGCGTATCACGCCTTCCTCCGGTCGCTGATCTACAGCGCCTGGACGCTGCTGGACGAGCAGGGCGTGTTTTTCCTGCACCTGGACCCAAGGGAAAGCGCCTGGGCGAGGATCCTGTGCGACGACGTCTTCGGGGAGGATCATTTTGTCAACGAGATCATCTGGTCCTATCAGAGCGGCGGCAGGACCACGAAGCGCTTCCCCACCAAGCACGACACCATCCTTTTTTACCGCAAGGGCAGGGACATGCGCTTTGACCTGAAGGCCGTGCCGATCAAACGGGAGGACAACCGCAAAAACCATATGCGCCGCCTGGTGGATGAAAACGGCCGGACGTACAGGACCATCGTCTCCGGCGGGAAAATGTACGTCTATTATGACGACGACCCGGTGTATCCCGGCGACGTATGGACCGACATATCCCACCTGCAGCAAAAGGACCCGCAGCGCACCGGCTACGACACCCAGAAGCCCCGGGCGCTGCTGGAACGCGTAATCCTGCCGGTGACCCTTCCCGGGGAAACGGTGGCGGACCTGTGCTGCGGCAGCGGCTCAACCGGAGCGGCGGCGGCGGGCCTGGGCCGGTCCTTCCTGATGACCGATATATCGCCCCTGGCCGTTTTGACGGCCCGGCGAAGGCTTGTGGACTGCGAGCTGACGGTGGACCTGCCGTCGGCCATGGACGGCGGGGAGATTGCGTGCGATTGCGTCCGGGAGGGCAGCGTCGAGCGTTTCTGTTTAAAAGCCTGTTTTTCAGAAGGCGGAAAAGCGGCCGGCACGGATCGGGCCGATACCTGGGCTGTGGGAGAACTGAAGGACGGAGTTTTTACGGCATGTTCCGTAAGCTGCCGCAGCAAACAGAAGCCTGCGCTGGCTCCGTATCTTGAGATGCCCGCAAGCCCGTATGCGGCTGTTGAAATCACCGACGTCTACGGGAAAAGGTCTGTCTGGACAAGGGTATTGTAAGGCGGGAGGTACCCGTACCCCCCGCGAGTCCCCGGGCGGCACCGCCGGCCGGGTACGGACCCCTCGCCGTTCCCTCGGGATCGGCGAGGGGTTCGTTCCGCTTCACCGCATACGAAGCTTAAGCGGATCATCATCGGAGGGATATCCCTTCGATCCCTCCCCGCCGCCTTACGTTCGTTCTTCTTCACACACGGCTGAACAGCTGCCGTTTTATGGTTATTTTCCGGACTGGGAATACTGTCCGACGCCGCGGAGCAACGCGGCAGGGCCGGATCGGCGCCCAGGCTGTCAATAGTATACGAAAACAGTTACGGGGACACCGGCGGCGTCCGAAATTTTTTTGCCATATTCAGACGCGAGCCTTTCGATCGCGTTCATCTTTTCCTTCTCCGGCGACAGGTCTTCCGCATCATAATCGATCTGAATCTCCAGGCCCAGAAGAACAGAGTAATTCGGGGCGGATCTTCCGTCGCTGTCCTGTACGACCTGAAGGCGATCGTCTTTGTCCGCGTAGACGGTGCACATTTTTTTCACCGTGGCGCCGACGAAGGCCCTGCACTCTTCCGACCCCGGATCTCCCGCTTTCTCAAGGCGCCGCAGTTCGGTCAGTTCGTTTTCGGACAGCCGTTCGATACACGGGAAGCTGCGGATACAGAAGAACCCCTGCCCGAAAGCATATTTTCTGTGATATGCCGTGGACGGCTCTTCCGCGGGACGAAAGCGCAGTTCATGCTCCTTCAGCTCGCATTCATAATCGGTGATGCCGGCAAGGTCGTCCAGCCAGTGCCACAGCATTTTTGCGTAATAATCCTGAAGCCGGAAATAGGTCCGGGTGAGTTTTCCGTCCCGTGCCAGGTCAGAGCCCTCGGGAATCAGCGACAGATCGGGCCGCGAGGGATTGTCGATCTGATCCGTGTTTAATTCATAAAGAGGCATTGATCCATCATCTCCTGTTCCGTATGCCGGCGTATGAACCGGTATAATCATCATGAACACCGCGCAAAGAAAGAACAGCGTCTTTTTCATCTGTTGTTTCCTCTCACGATTTGATCTGTACGATCTGGTAGCCGGTGGATATATCTTTGCCCATATCGGAAGGATCGATATAGTAAACCTTTCCCCAGGATGAAACCCGCAGCAGTCCGTTTTCTGTCGTTCCGGTAACGGTCAGCGCGTGTCCGCCGGAAAAACTGTACGTTTCATTCCCGTTCGCGTCTCTCATGATAACGGGATCCCCGCTGACGCGGATGGATACCTGTCCATGCTCAACCAGTCCGTTGTTGATCATCCTTTCGTATTGTTTTACAGTCAGCTTCTGCCCCTGATAGGTTTCCACGTCGCAGGAGACCCCGTGCTGATTCAGGAAATACGAGATCTTCTGCCCCCGTTCTTCAATACTTGTTCCGCTCCCCGTGGTGTCGGTCCATGGATCATATGTGCAGTACCATCCGTCACCCAGGATCATTCCCCATTTAAAATCCTCGTATTTGTTGATTGATCCGTCCGGATTCCGGTTGTCCGTTGCGGAATATAAGTCTACCATCAAAAGGTTGAAATTCGGATCGCCGTTGCTGTCATACATGTCATAGCCGAAATCCCTTTTGAAATCCGCCGGCCGGCCTTCATACTGCGAAATGATGGTATTTACCATGGCCGCGTAGCCGCAGCCTTCATTGTTCATTTTTGAAAGGTATTTTTTCAGAACGCTGTTGCTTTTGAAGCGCTTCCCGGTGTTTTTTTCGATCAGATCCTTAAATGCCTGATAGTTGTCCGTATCATATCGGGGGCTTCCCTGATCGCTGCCGTATTTTTTGCGGCCGCTGTCCGGATTGAAAACGGGATTTCCGGTCTTTTCCCGCGCGGCGCCGCCTTCGGAACGGCTGTCGCCGGCATCCGGGAACCGGTTGTTCATGATGGAACGTTCCGCCTGCTCCCACAGCAGGGCTGAATCGTACAGGGCTCGGGCAAGCCTTTCCGCGTGTTTTGCCGTGACGCCGGTATTCCTCCGCGTTCTCTCCATTTTGCCGATGATCCCATCCTGACCGGAAGCGACACGCCGCACTTCGGTCACCGACCGGGATACATCGCCGGCAATGCTTTCAAGAGAAGAGCGTATCCGTCCTATCTGTGCGCTGATATCCTTCAGCGCTTCGGTATCGATCCTGATGGTGTCCGCCATCTGTTCCACTCCTTTCCCGTTTCCTCTGATGTCCGGCGCGTCGTTTTTTGCGTTCTCACAGATACCATTATGCATGATGAATCTTCAGTTTTCAACAATAAAAGATGAATGGTCGTTTTTGGGGGACGAATGGAAGAAAAGCCTGAAGAGCGGAGAGCAAAAACGAAGAGTGGAGAGTGGAGAGTGAAGAGTGAAGAGTGGAGTTTTGGAATGGTCCGAAAGTGCAAATACAGAAACCGTTTCCTCGTCCGCTTCTCTTTAACGATTGCTTCAGGAAAGACCCCGTAAGCCTTCCCCGTTTGGGGGCCTGGAGCGCCCGGAAAACAGTCCGGTGGACTGTTTTCAGCGGAAGGCGGGCGGCAGCCCCGGACGGTGGATGCGAACGCAGTGAGCAGACGGATGAGGTTCCCCGTCTCCAGCTCTTCGGTGCTTCAACTCAAATTGGTTTAGCCAATTTGAGATGCCGCGTGCTTCGCACGCTAATGCCACGCAAAGCACGTCATTCCGTCTCATGCGATCTCAGACGCGCCTTTGGCGCTATAAAAATGATATGTTATTTTTATCTGAGATCTGTATGACCGCGGCGCTCCCGCCGCAGTCACGGACAAAAAAAACGAACCTGCTTCAAAGACGAAACAGGTTCGGATGTTGTATATGGCTCACCGGATGCTGCCGTCCGCGTAAACTGTCAGCCGTTCATACCCCCGTACCACCGAGGCTTTCCCGTCCCTGAAGGGCCCCGCTTCGTCAAACTGGAAAGGAAAGAGAAATTCGCCCCGGTCGTTGATATAGCCCCACTTCTGATCGGCGTTCATAACGGCGGCATAGCCCTCGGACCATGCGTTTGCCTTGCTGCAGCCGTCGATGTTCCTGCAGGTTTTGTCCGCAAAGTCAAAAAGCTGGCAGCCCTGCGAATCGCTCCACACGATCTGGACGGTCCTGCCGTCGGCGGTATGCCAGGGATTTTTGTCCAAGCGGAAATCCCCTATCCGCTCCGCGTTGAAATCGTACAATACATAATCGGCCTTCCTGAAGGGAGCGGAGTCGAACGCCCAAAGCACCCCGGTTTCCGGGTCGAACTCAGTGATATGGCGGACCAGTTTGCCGTTCATCGTGATGTAGACGCTGGGCTTTTCGTCCTTGTAATTCTCCTTTGCCGCGAATCCAAGGCCGGGATAACACTCCATGCCGCTGGAGGAGATGCCCTGCGTATTCCACAGCACTTTGTGCTGAGAGATGCAGCAGACCCCGACGTTTTCCACCGCGCCGCCCGTTTCGGTGATGTGGTCGATTTGCCAGACCGAGATGTAATCGTCCCCGATAAAGGAGTTGAAATAAAACTCTCCCAGGTCGCATACAGTTTCCCAGGACCCTTTGCGAATCAGGTAATCCACGCGTTTTCTGGTCTTCCGTTCCCCTTTTTTTCCGCCGTCGTCCACCCAGTCCGTGAAAATGATATAGTCCCCCGGGTACGGCGCGCCGGTGCTCTCTCCGTTCCTGAAGTCCGTGAAGAAGACGCCGCAGTCGATCTTTGTATACTTCGGCTCGACGACCACCCGGCCGTCCCGGTCGAGAATGCCGTAGCGCAGCTCCTCGTCCAGGTTCGCCACGTGCTCGTACGCTTGTTTGCGCTGCGCGCCTTTCGTCTTGTCCCGGTAACCTACCACAAAATAGAGGAGGTCGCCGTCCGACACCTCCCGGATGGATTCCCATACGGAGTCGGCGATGATCTGCCCATTGCGTTTGATGCCGTAGCGGTTCGCCGTTTCCCGGAAGATTTCATTGCCGGCCGGCGTGAGAACATCCAGGGCCGCCTGCTCCGCCGCCTGCTTTTTCTTTGCCGTTGCGTTGGGCTGGAAAACGGCGCCGTATACGGTCATGCCAATCAGAACCAAAGTGATAACGAGTATAATGACGAATTTCTTCTTTTTTCCGCTTCGCTGATTGTTCATGTGAATTCTTTCTTTTTTTTCGTCTTCAGCACTCGATATCGCCGAATTCCCTCAGGTTTTCCTCCCCGGGGGTCAGTTCGCCTTTTTCGATGCGGCGGATCACCTGAACGATGCGGTCGTTGACCGGGGTAGGGGTGTTTGTGCGGTCGCCCTCCCGGCACAGCGCGCCGTTGATGGCGTCGATCTCGCATTTTTTGCCCTTTTTGATGTCCTGCAGCATGCTGGGCTCGATGGCGGCGTGCTTGCGGATGGCCAAGGGAAGGATCTTCAGGGCCAGGGCTTTTTTGAGGGCGCTTTTATAATACAGCAGGGCTTCGATGTCCTTGCCCTGGACTTTGGCAAAGGAGACCCCCGCGGCGCGGCCGGCATTGATGCATTCCTGAATAGCCTGCAGGGTGAGGCGGCGGCATCTGTCGCCGCGGACGCAGTCCCCGAAGGTGCCGCCGATGACCGTTCCCATGCCGGAAAAAGCGGCGTTGATCAGCAGCTTGGACCAGCGGGTCCCGGCCAGGTCATGCACCTCGTCCACCGGGCACATGGTTTCCAGCACGTTCTTGACGTCGTCGCAGCGCCGGTCCCAGTGTCCGTCCCAGGGCCCCAGGCCGAAGGACATGGAGGAGGCGTCGCTGGTCAGGCGGGAAACGCCGTCCTCCTCCAGGGTGGCGCCCCAGGCGACGGTGCAGCCCAGCACCCGCCGCGGGCCCAGAATGTCCGCCAGCTCCTTTTCGGGCAGGCCGTTCTGCATGGTGCACAGGACGCCGTTTTCCCCGAGCCGGGATTTGAGGAACTGGGCGTTGCGGGCGTTGTCCAGCTGCTTTGTCATCAGGAAGATCACGTCGTAGACCCCGTCCATTTCCCGGGGCAGGACGGCGCGGACGGGAACCGTCATTTCAGCGTTCCCGATCACCCGGGCGCCCTTTTCGTTGAGGGTGTCCACCATTTCCTGCCGGTGGTGGACCAGGGTGATATCGACGCCCGCCTTGGAAAGATACGCGCCAAGGACGATGCCCAGGGAGCCGGCGCCGTAGATCGCAGTGCGCATTGAAACCTCCTGAAACGGGGGCCGCGGCGGAAAAAAAGCGGCCCCTGACGATGGTTATATGTCCGCCTGATCCCCGGCGGGGGGGAGCGGGAAGGTATCGCCCGTCCCGCGGACCAGAAGAGCCTTGCGGCGGCGCAGGAAGGTTTCCCTGTCCAGCATGACCACGCGGCCGCAGCCGTCGCATTTCATCTTGATGTCCGCGCCGTTGCGGGTCACGGTCCACTGATCGCTGCCGCAGGGGTGCTTTTTCTTTGTCCGGATCACGTCTCCTACGTGGATCTCTTCCGGCATATCCCGTCCTCCTGTGAAAACATCATTGCTTATTATATGCCCCCGGCGGTGTTTTTTCAAGGGTCTTTGATCCCGAGGGCCGGGTCGTAGCATACCCGGGTCAGCTCCAGCCCCTGGGGCGGGGCCGTGACGCCCAGGTCCAGCCGGTCGAGGCTTCTGAGGGCCCTGGAAAAGCAGTCTCCCTCCAGCTTGCCCAGGCCCACATAAACGAGGGCGCCGGAGATGATGCGCACCATGTTGTAAAGGAAGCCCGTGCCGGTGACGCTGATTTCGATCATCGGCCCGGAGCGCGTGACCGACGCGTCCAGCATCTCGCGGACGGTGGTCTTCGCCTGGCCGCCGGCGGCGGCGAAGGCGGCAAAATCGTGGGTCCCCAGGATCGTCCTGACAGAACGGTCCATTTTTTCCGA
This sequence comes from uncultured Eubacteriales bacterium, assembly GCA_902789365.1. GTDB lineage: Bacteria > Bacillota > Clostridia > Christensenellales > Aristaeellaceae > RUG756. Next base: position 1,590 of record CADANQ010000104.1, on the reverse strand, counting down.
GTCCAGGGGCAGCGGCACGTGCCAGGAAATGGCGTGGGTGATGGCCGAGGGATGGGGGGCGTTGTAGATGCGGTAGGTGTAGGTCTTCCGTTTGGCGTCGAAACGGGCGTGGAAATCCTCCGGCACCCGCTGCCCGAGCATCACCCGCACGTCCTCCGGAAGGTACCGGTTGAGGACAAAGGGATACCTTTCGGCCGGGATGGTCGCCAGGGTATCGAAATGGGCCCGCTGGCCCAGGGCGTGGACCCCGGAATCGGTCCGGCTGGCCCCGGTCACCCGGATGCTCTGCCCCGTGGCCTCAAACAAGGCCTTTTCCAGGGTCTCCTGGACGCTGATCCCGTTTTCCTGAAACTGCCAGCCGACGTAATTCGTGCCCAGATAGGATACGTTCAGCAATACGCGCATGGGGTCCTCCTGTGGGGCGGTCAGGGCCTTTCCGCCGCGAAGGCCACCCAGTCCTTTTTGCGGCGGACCTCAAGGACGCGGTAGCCGCTGTCTTCAAGGGCTTTGCGCACGCTGTCCTCCTGCTCCGCGAGGATGCCGGAGCAGATGAAGCGGCTCCCCGGCGTCAGGTGAGAGAACAGCGGCCCGCACAGGAGGCACACGATGGGGGCCAGGATGTTGGCCGCGGCGAAATCGAAGGACCGGTCCAGCCCCTTGATCAAATCGCCCTGCCTTACGTCCACCTTGCCCCGAAGCCCGTTCTTTTCCACGTTTTCTTTTGCCACCCGCACCGCGTCGGGGTCGATGTCCACGGCGGTCACGTCCGCGGCCCCCAAAAGGCCCGCGCAGATGGCCAGGATGCCGCTGCCGGTGCCCACGTCCAGGAAGGCGCCGCCGCGGTAGTATTCCTCGATCATCTCCACGCACAGGGCGGTGGTTTCATGGGTGCCGGTGCCGAAGGCCATGCCGGGGTCCATTTCAACCACCAGGTCGCCCTCCCGGGGGTCCCAGCTTTCCCAGGTGGGCTTGATCACAAGGCGCTTGCCGGCCCGGAAGGGCTTGTAGTATTTCTTCCAGTTTTCGCTCCAGTCGGTCTGCTCGGCCTCGGCGGTGGTGATCTTCAGCGTTCCCGGGTCCGAAAGGGCGCCGCGCAGAAGCGGCAGGCGGGCGGAGAGGGTCTCCAGGATCCGCGCTGCCTCTTCCTCCGGGTACCAGGCCTTGACCTGTACGTCCTCGGGCATGGCGTCGATCACGCTCTGGTCCATCAGCTCCCAGTCGTGCAGGGGATGGTCCGCGTCCGGCAGGTCCGCCCGGTCCAGAATCTGGGTGCCGGCGGCGCCCAGGGCCATCAGGGCGTCGGATACCGCATCGGAGGCGGAGGAGGTGGTGGAAACCGTGATTTCCATATACTTCGGATTGTCCATGTTCATATTCCTTTCGGGTGATTATTCAACGGTGTAATTTTATACTGATCGGAGAGCCGGGCTTGAGAAAAGGCGTACGCTGTAACTGTTCAGTCGTGTGTGAAGGAGAACGAACGTATGGCAACAGCGGGGAGGTATCGGAGGGATCTCCCTCCGATTATGATCCGTTTCAGCGGCATGTAACGGCCTATCGGGTACACGGTCCCGATGCCGCTCCGGCGAG
>CADANQ010000103.1 GCA_902789365.1 uncultured Eubacteriales bacterium | reverse complement strand
TCCCTTCCCCGGACTCCGTTCTTCGCCCGGGGGGTTCGCGGGGGGTACGGGTACCCCCCGCGGTATCTGTTCTGTCCGCAGGACTGAACAGATACAAATTTTCCGATACGGAACGCCCGCGGGGCGCGCAGAAAACCCGGCCGCAGTTTACTGGGAGATCGGGCCGTTCTTGAGAATCACGTCATGGCTCCCGCCTTCAACGATGGAGGTGGAGGATACGACGGTCAGTCTGGCCTTCCGCTGCAGTTCCTCAATGGACAGGGCGCCGCAGTTGCACATCGTGGAGCGCACCTTGTAGAGCGTCAGGTTAACGCCCTCCGCCAGGGGGCCGGCGTAGGGAACGTAGCTGTCGACGCCTTCCTCGAAGCTCAGCTTTTCGGCGCCGCCCAGGTCATACCTCTGCCAGTTGCGGGCGCGGTTGCTGCCTTCGCCCCAGTATTCCTTGACGATGTTTCCGCCGATGCGCATCTTGCTGGTGGGGCTCTCGTCAAAGCGCGCGAAATACCGGCCGAGCATCACGAAGTCCGCCCCCATGGCCAGGGCCAGGGTGATGTGATAGTCGTGCACGATGCCGCCGTCGGAGCAGATCGGGATATAGACCCCGGTCTCCTTGAAATATTCGTCCCTGGCCTTCGCCACCTCGATGACCGCCGTGGCCTGGCCGCGGCCGATGCCCTTGGTCTCGCGGGTGATGCAGATGGAACCGCCGCCGATGCCGATCTTCACGAAATCCGCGCCGGCCCGGGCAAGGAAAAGGAAGCCCTCCCGGTCCACGATGTTCCCGGCGCCCACCTTGACGGTGTCGCCGTAGCGGTCGCGGATCCATTTCAGGGTGTCGGACTGCCACTGGCTGAAACCCTCGGAGGAATCGATGCACAATACATCCACCCCCGCCTCCACCAGGGCGGGCACGCGCACGGCGTAGTCCCTGGTATTGATGCCCGCGCCGACCACGTAGCTCTTGTTGGCGTCCAGCAGTTCGTTCCGGTGCTCCTTGTGGCTGTCGTAGTCCTTGCGGAACACCATGTATTTCAGGTTGCCCTCGGCGTCCACCAGGGGCAGGCTGTTGATCTTGTTGTCCCAGATAATATCGTTGCATTCCTTCAGGGACGTGTCCGCCGGCGCGGTCACCAGCTTGTCCAGGGGCGTCATAAAGGCGGAAACGCACTCGTCCTCGGAGGTACGGGAAAGGCGGTAATCCCTGCTGGCGACAATGCCCAGCAGCCGCCCGTGGGCCGTGCCGTCCTCGGTGACGGCCACGGTGGAATGCCCCGTTTTCGCCTTCAGGGCCAGCACGTCCTTCAGCGTCGCCGTCGGAGGCAGGTTGGAATCGCTGGTCACGAATCCTTTTTTGTAGGCCTTTACCCTCCTGACCATGGCCGCCTCGTCCTCGACCGTCTGGGAACCGTAGATAAAGGAAACGCCGCCCTCCTTGGCGAGCGCGATGGCCAGCCTCTCGCCGGAAACCGACTGCATGATGGCGGAAACCATCGGGATCTTCATCGTCAGCGGGCAGGCTTCCTCGCCCTTCCGGTACCTGACCAGCGGCGTGGACAGATCCACCGCCGAGGGGATGCATTCGGAAGACGAGTACCCCGGCACAAGAAGGTATTCCCCGAAGGTACGGGACGGTTCCTCAAAGAAATAGGCCATGGCGAGAGCCCCCCTTTAAATAAAGTGCGCCGCGCTGAGCGGTTTGTGATATTTTACAACGTCGGGCCGAAATAAACAACCGTAAATTGACTGTTGGCTTGAATTATTTTCGATTTGGGCTTATGATAACGGTATGCCTGCCTTTCAGGCCCCTTTCCGGCCCCGGACCGTCCGTTCCGACGGCGGCTCCCGGCAAAGACCACCATCGGGAGGACAGCATGACGACCCTGTCGAGAGAACGTCTCCTCGGCCTCTGCGCCGATTTCAGCTGCCCCGGGCTGCCCCTGTGGGATGAACTGCCCGGGATCCCGCTGTACATGGATCAGGTACTGATCCTTCTCAATGGCTATCTTTACCCCGACAGCGACGGGGTCCCGGACAGCCGGGCCCTGACGCCCTCGATGATCAACAACTACATCAAGTTCAGGCTTTTCCCGCCCAGCGTCAAAAAAAAGTACTACCGCCATCATCTGGCCGCGCTGATCATGGTCTGCGTCCTGAAGGAGACGGTATCCATCGGCGATATTCCCAGGCTCCTGCCGGGCCTGGACACCGCCGAGGGCATCCGGCCCTGCTACGAGCGGTTCCTGGACGTCTATTCCAACGCCTGCGGCGATTTCAGGGTCTTTGCCGCCGAGACCGTCAGGGAGCATTCCGGCGAGGAAGCCGATTCCGCCCGCACCGTGCTGCGCATGGCCATTACCGGCACCCTGTGCAAGGCCCTGACCGAAAGCGCTTTCCGGGCCGCGGCCGACGAAGCCGTTCAGGCGGCGGATAAGCGGGAAAAACCGCTCCCCCATCAAGACAATCAGTAAGGAGATTTTTGTTTTGCCCAAGGAAAACCCGACAAGCATGAATTTTGAGGACCTGGACCTGTCCAAAGAGATCCGCAGCGCCCTCAGACAGATGAATTTTTCCGAAATGACCCCGGTCCAGCGGGAAACCATCCCGGTGATGATGGCCGGGCACGACGTAATCGCCATCGCCCCCACCGGCACCGGAAAGACCCTGGCCTTCGGCATCCCGATGCTGGAGTACATCAGCCTCAGGGACAGCCGCATCCAGGAAGTGGTGCTGGCCCCCACCCGGGAGCTGGCGGTGCAGATCGGCGAGGAGCTGAGTCGCCTGAGCGCCTTCATCCCGGAACTGAGGCTGTGCGTGCTCTACGGCGGGCAGCCCATCTCCCGGCAGCTGGATAAGCTGCGCAAGCATCCCCAGGTGATCGTCGCCACCCCGGGCCGGCTGCTGGACCATTTCCAGCGGGGCACCGTCAGGCTGGACGCGGTGCACACCCTGGTGCTGGACGAGGCCGACGAAATGCTGGACATGGGCTTCATCAAGGACGTGACCCGCATCATCGAGGCCATTCCCCCCGCCAGGCAGTTCGTGATGTTTTCCGCCACCACCAACCAGGATGTACTGACCATCTCCTGGAAATACCAGCACGACCCGGTGGAGATCACCATTGAGGCCACCGAGGAAAACCGCCCGCAGATCACCCAGTACGTGATTCCCGCTGACCGGGACAACAAGTACGACCGGCTTTTGTACCTGCTGGACAGCGACGAGTACCACCGCGTCATGATCTTCACCAACACCAAGGACATGGCCCGCCGCCTCAACGACCGCCTGAACAAGGCCGGGTACGAATCCGAGGCGCTTCACGGGGACATTCCCCAGAGCAAGCGCACCCAGGTGATGTCCTCCTTCAAAAAAGGCCGATTCCCGATCCTGGTATGCACGGACGTGGCCGCCCGGGGCATCGACGTGTTCGACGTCGAGGCGGTCATCAATTACGACCTGCCCAACGAAAACGAATATTACCTGCACCGCATCGGCCGCACGGGCCGCGCGAAGCGCCACGGCGTCGCCTTTACCCTGATGGATTTCAGGGACAGCGTCCGCATGGACGAGATTCTGCGCTATATGAAAGCCGCGCCCATCCGCCTGAACTTCAGCGAAAACGAAATTCTGTGCACCGAGGACGGCGAACCCTTCTTTGACAACATATAATCCGGGATTCCCCGGATAACGCGTCGGCGGGCCGGATCACCGGCCCGCCGATTTTCGCGTATTTTTTTATACCAGGCGCAGGGACGGCACCGCGTTCAGCTCCAGGTCGGCAATCTCCCCCCGCATCAGGCGGAAATAGGCGGCCGAGGCGATCATGGCCGCGTTGTCCCCGCACAGTTCCGTCCGCGGCAGATAAAGCTCCACGCCCTCCCGTCCGCACAGGGCTTTCATTTCCCGGCGCAGAAGGCTGTTGGCCGAAACGCCGCCGGCCAGCGCGACCCGGCGGATTCCCATGTCCCTTGCGCAGGCCATGGTCCTGTCGGTAAGAAAATCCACCACCGCCTTGCGGAAGGAGGCGGCCATATCCTTCGGATCCGGGGTAATCCCCTTCTGCGCCATATTGTGCGCCGCGTTAATAAAGGCGGTCTTCAGGCCCGAAAAGCTGAAATCGTATTTTCCCCCGGTATGGGGCCTGGGCAGCTTCAGAAAATCGGGATTCCCCTCTTCCGCCAGCCGGTCCAGCCGTGGGCCGCCGGGATAGGGCAGGCCCAGAACCCGCGCCGCCTTGTCGAAGGCCTCCCCCGCCGCGTCGTCCCCGGTGCAGCCCATCAGACGGTATTCCCCGTAGTCCTCCACCATCAGGATATGGCTGTGCCCTCCCGAGACCACCAGGCAGAGGAACGGCGGTTCCAGTTCCGGACTCGTCAGGTAATTGGCGCAGATATGCCCTTCGATGTGGTTCACCTTCACCAGGGGCTTGCGGGCCGCAAAGGCCAGGGCCTTGGCGCAGGTCACGCCCGTCAGGAGGGACCCCACCAGCCCGGGGCCGTAGGTCACGCCCACGGCGTCCACGTCCTCAAGGGCGCATCCCGCCTCCTCAAGGGCCTTTTCCACCATCAGGTCCACCTTCTGCACATGGGAACGGGAGGCAATCTCCGGCACCACGCCGCCGTACAGGGCGTGAAGGTCGATCTGGGAATACACGGCGGAGGATTCGATCACCCGCCCGTCCCGAACCACCGCGGCGGCCGATTCGTCGCAGCTGGATTCGACGGCAAGGATCCGGACGCCCTTTTTGTTTCTGAGCGCACGGCATTTTTCGATACATTCCGGGTAATAGGTCATTTGCTTTCCATTTCTCCCGTCCCTTCGGCGTCCGGCGCCGGGGGGGCGTTTTTCGATTTGATATAGAGCGCGGGAAAAACGATCATGATCAACAGGCACGGCAGGAGAGCCGTCAGCATCCGTCCCGCGTATTTCACAAAAAAGTCAAAGGTCATCAGCTGGACCAGCAGATCCTTTTGGGAATCCAGCAGCCACAGATCGTTTCTGAAAGCGATGCGGTGGAAGGCGAGGAACAGCGAATCGAAATCGATCAGTCCCCAAAGCGCCAGTGCCAGGGCAATCCCGAGCACCGCCATGCAGGCGGCGGCCATGCAGCGCGCCGCTTCGGACACAAACGCCCGAAGGCGGTCGGCCCCCATGCGCGCCCGGATCAGAAGGGCGGCGCCGAGGGATGCCGCCAGAAGCGCGATAAAAACGCCCCGGAAGATGAGCATGCCGCGGATAATTCCGGCGCAGTCCTTCAGGTGGAGGTTTTCCTTTTCCGAAAAAAGCCTTTCGCCGCGAAGCGTCGGGATATCCTTTTCCGCGCCCGACCGGAGATATGTGATGACGGCGGCGGCAATGGCGGGATAATCGCCGCTCGTCACCTCCTCATGGCCGCGCACCTCGGCGCATTCCAGGAACAGCGCCGACATGTTTCCCTGATCGATCCGGGACAGCGCCACGGAATCGATCATGCCCAGAAGCAATACCGCGCACAGCACTCCCAGAGCGATGCGTAAAGCCGCTTTCATATTACTGCATCTTCAGGTAGGCCGTGACGAATCCGTCCAGGTCCCCGTCCATCACGTCGTTGATCGCCCCGGACTCGTAGCCGGTGCGATGGTCCTTCACCATGGTGTAGGGCTGGAACACATAGGAGCGGATCTGGCTGCCCCATTCGATCTTCTTCATCTCGCCCTTGATGTCGGCCATTTCCTGTTCTTTTTCACGCTCGCGCAATTCCAGCAGCCGGGCCTTGAGCATCTTGATGCAGGTGGCGCGGTTCTGCACCTGGTCGCGCTCGGTCTGGCAGGACACCACGATGGTCACGTCGTCCTTCACATAGGTCATGCGGACGGCGGAGGAGGTTTTGTTGACGTTCTGTCCGCCCGCGCCCGAGGAATGGTAGGTGTCCACACGGACGTATTTCATGTCGATCTCGATCTCGCTGTCATCGTCCTCCAGCATCGGGGCCACGTCCAGGGAGGCGAAGGAGGTGTGACGGCGGGCGTTGGAATCGAAGGGCGAGATGCGCACCAGGCGGTGGACGCCCTTTTCGCCGCGCAGATACCCGTAGGCATGGTCCCCGGACACCTCGAAGGTGATGGACTTGATGCCGGCCTCGTCCCCGTCCAGGATGTCCAGGATTTTCACCGTGAAGCCCATCCGTTCGCAGTAGCGGATATACATCCGGGACAGCATGCTGGTCCAGTCCTGGGCCTCGGTGCCGCCAGCGCCGGCGTGCAGGGCCAGAACGGCGTCATGGTCGTCGTACTTGCCGCGCATCAGCGTCTCCAGGGCCAGGCTGTCCAGGTCCTTTTCAAGGGCATCCAGCTCTTCCCCGGCCTCGGAGATCATGTCCTCGTCCTTCTCCTCCTTGGCCAGGTCCAGCATCGCCTGGATATCCTCAATGCCGCTTCCGAGCTTGTCCAGGTGCTTAATCCTCGCCTCCAGGTAGGCGATGCGGCGGTTGACGTGGGTGGAACGCTCCAGGTTATCCCAGAACCCGTCGGCGTTCATCTCTTCCTTCAGTTCGCCCAGCTCCTCGGTCATCTGGTCCACGTGAAGCCCTTCCCGGACCTCGGCCAGCTTTTTCCCGGCCGCTTCCAGCCGCTGCGCGTATTGTTCAAGTTCTACAATCATGCTACCCTCCGGATCAAATCAAGCTTCCGCGTCTTTTCCGTGACAGTTCTTGTATTTCTTCCCGCTCCCGCAGGGGCAGGGGCTGTTGCGCCCGATCTTCTGGCCCGCCTTGTAGGGAATGGGCTTGGCCGGGGCGGGGGGGGCGCCCTGTGGACGCGCCGCGGCGGCGGACCCCATGATTACGGGCTTCGGCGCCCGGGCGGGGGCGGCGTTCGTCGCGCCGCTGTTGTCGCCGGTGGCCCGGGCGACCGCCCTGCGTTCCGGCGCCTTTTCGATGCGGGACATGCAAAGCCGCCTCAGGGTGTCCTCCTGGATCAGATGGACCATTTCATCGAACATATCCAGGCTTTCCAGCTTGTATTCGTTGACCGGGTCCTTCTGTCCGTAAGCTCTCAGGCCGATGCCGTCGCGCAGCTGGTCCATGGCGTCGATGTGGTCCATCCAGCGGACGTCCACCGCCCGCAAAAGCACGGCGCGCTCCAATTCGCGCATGTCGATGCCAAGCTCCCGGATCTTTTCCTCCCGCTCGTCATAAAAGCGGCCGAATTCCCGCTTCAGGAAGGCGCGTACATCCTCCTCCTTCGGGAACGCGCGGATGGTGTCCTCGTTGGCCCTGATGATGCCCTGGGGCAGGCACAGCCGCTCCAGATAATCGGCCATCCCCTTCAGGTCCCACTCGCCGGAGGAACCCGCGCAGAAGCGCTTCACGGCGTCCTCCTCCAGAGCGTCGGCAAAGCTTTCGATGACGCTGCGCATGTTTTCGCCGCGCAGCACCTGCTGGCGCTGACCGTAGATCACGGTGCGCTGCTGGTTCATCACGTCGTCGTACTGGAGCACGTGCTTGCGGATGCCGTAGTTGCGGCTCTCCACCTTTTTCTGGGCGTTTTCGATCTGCTTGGTCAGCATGCCGGCTTCCAGGGGGCTGTCCTCGTCCATGCCCAGGCGGGCGATCAGCCCGTCGATCCTTTCGCCGCCGAACAGGCGCATCAGGTCGTCCTCCAGGGCGATAAAGAACTGGGAGGATCCCGGGTCGCCCTGGCGGCCGGAACGGCCGCGCAGCTGGTTGTCGATCCGGCGGCTTTCGTGCCGCTCGGTGCCGATGATATGCAATCCGCCCACCTTCACAACCTTGTCATGCTCGGCGTCGGTCTTTACCTTGTATTTTTCCTTCAGCTCCCTGAAGCGCCTGCGCACCTCAAGGACCTCTTCCGGCACGTTTTCGTTGAAGCCGGTGGCCGCCTCGATGATCTCCTCGGGCACCTCCTCCTGCCTCAGGTCCCTGCGCGCCATGAAATCCGGGTTGCCGCCCAGCAGGATGTCAGTGCCGCGGCCGGCCATGTTGGTGGCGATGGTTACCGCGCCGTAGTGGCCGGCCTGGGCCACGATGGCCGCCTCGCGGGCGTGCTGCTTGGCGTTGAGCACCTCATGGGGCACGCCCCGCATCTCCAGCATATGGCTCAAAAGTTCGCTGACCTCCACCGAAACGGTACCCACCAGGATGGGCTGGCCGGTGGCGTGCCTGGAAATGATCTCTTCCACCACCGCCTTGTACTTGCCCTTCTTGGTGCGGTAGATCATGTCGTTCATGTCCTTGCGGATCATCGGACGGTTGGTCGGGATCTGAACCACGTCCAGGCTGTAGATGCCCTGGAATTCCTCTTCTTCCGTCTTGGCGGTGCCCGTCATGCCGGAAAGCTTTTTATACATGCGGAAATAGTTCTGGAAGGTGATGGTGGCCAGGGTCTTGCTCTCCCTCTGCACCTTGACGTGCTCCTTGGCCTCGATGGCCTGGTGCAGTCCGTCGGAGAAGCGGCGGCCGATCATCAGTCGTCCGGTGAACTCGTCGACGATCAGGACCTCGTTGTTCTGCACCACGTAATCCACGTCCAGCTTCATCAGGGCGTTGGCCTTCAGGGCCTGGATCAGGTAGTGGTTCAGGTCGTTGTTTTCCGGGTCGGAAAGGTTTTCGATCCCGAAAGCGCGCTCGGCCTTCCGGGTGCCCTCCTCGGTGAGAACCGCCGCCTTTTCCTTTTCGTCGACGGTGTAGTCCTCGTCCTTTTTCAGACGGATGACAAAGCTGTTGGCCTTGTCGTACATATCGGTGGACTTTTCGCCCTGGCCCGATATGATCAGCGGCGTCCGGGCCTCGTCGATCAGGATGGAGTCCACCTCGTCCACGATGGCGAAGGCGTGGCCCCGCTGCACCATGTTCTTCTCATACAGGACCATGTTGTCCCTCAGGTAATCGAAGCCCATTTCGTTGTTGGTGCCGTAGGTGATGTCGCAGGCATAGGCGGCCTTGCGCTGCTCGCTGTCCAGGTCGTGAACGATGATGCCCACGGACAGCCCCAGGAAGCGGTACAGCTTGCCCATTTCCTCGCCCTGGAACGAGGCCAGATAATCGTTGACCGTGACGATGTGCACGCCCTCCCCGGTCAGCGCGTTCAGGTAGGCGGGAAGGGTGGCCGTCAGGGTCTTTCCTTCGCCGGTCTTCATTTCGGCGATGCGGCCCTGGTGAAGGACGATGCCGCCGATCAGCTGCACCCGGAAGGGATACAGACCGAGGGTCCGTCTGGAGGCCTCCCGTACCGTGGCGAAGGCTTCGGGCAGGATATCGTCCAGGGTCTCGCCTTTTTTGAGCCGCGCCTTGAATTCCGCGGTTTTGGCGGTCAGCTGCTCGTCCGTCATTTTCGCGTATTGATCCGCGAGCGCCTCAATGGCGTCCGCTTTTTTATTCAGAGGCTTTAAAAGCGCCTCGTTCCCTATCCCAAGGATCCTTTTAAGTGCTCCGATCATGACAGATGCTCCTTAATATAATCGGCCGATTCCTGTCCGGAATGGACCATTTTACATTATATCATGTCGAAACGCCTTTTCGCAACCTCATTTTTCCTTTCGTCGTATCTGTTCAGTCCTACGGACAGAACAGATACCGCGGGGGGTACCCGTACCCCCCGCGAGCCCCCCGGGCGAAGAACGGAGTCCGGGGAAGGGAAA